>CAZHAD010000038.1:23792-29374 GCA_964529965.1 uncultured Leptospirales bacterium
GCTGGAATTTGACGGCGGAGAGAGCGAACAGGAGGCTTTCATCAGAGCGATGCACGTGATCGCCTACAGGGCCGCACCCGGAATCGTTGCAGCCGTGAAACCGGGAAAAGCCGAAAAACTGCTCGACATCGGCGGGGGCTCCGGGTCGTATACGCAGGCCTTTCTCGAAGCATTTCCCGGAATGAGCGCGACCCTGTTCGACCTGCCCAAGGTCATAGCACTGGCGAAAAAGCGCCTTGCCTTAAGCGGCGTGCGCGACCGCATCACATTCGTCGCCGGAGATTTTTACAAGGACGAGCTGCCCGCCGGCCACGACATCGCCCTGCTTTCCGCCGTCATTCACCAGAACAGCCCCGGGCAAAACATCGAGCTATACCGCACAATACACCGTGCCCTGAGGCCCGGCGGCAGGCTCGTGATCCGCGACCACGTCATGAGCCCCGACCACACGCGGCCCGCGCGCGGGGCGCTGTTTGCGGTGAACATGCTGGTGGTGACCCCCGGGGGCTCGACGTACTCGTTCGACGAGATCCGCGAAGGGCTTAAGGCGGCGGGATTTGAAAATATCAGGCTTATTCAGCCGGATGAGCAGATGAACGGGCTTGTTGAGGCGTTTGGATGATTTCAAAATGCATGATAAAAATTGATGATTCGATTATGGAGGTCGGTCATGGCGAAAATTAAAGTGGAACACCTGGCCTTCCCGGTGCCCATATGCATCGTGGGCGCGATGGTGGAGGGCAGGATCAATTACGCGACATACGGATCGTTCGGGCTCCTTGCTCCCAGGCCGAAGCTGCATGTATACATAGGATCGCAGGGATCGCGTTATACGAACGTCGGCATACGGGAGAACGGATACTTCAGCGTGAACATACCGCCGGTTGACCTGATGCAGAAAACCGACTACGTGGGCATCGTGTCAGGGCGAAAAATCGACAAGTCGGCGGTATTCAAATCATTTTTCGGATCCGTGGACAAGGCCCCCATGATCGAGGAATGCAGGGTAAACATGGTCTGCAGGCTCGTCAACACGGTCGATCTTCCGGACCGCGACGTTTTTTTCGGTGAAGTGCTGGAGACCTATGTGGACGAGGAATGCACGGACAACGGGCTGCTCGACTACAAAAAGATCGATCCCCTGATGTATACATTGAACGGAACGGGCAATGCTTCATACCGGAGGCTGGGCGATGTCGTGGGCGACGCATACAGGGAGGGAAAGGCACTGATAAAATCCTGACAATATACGCACCGGCAAGCCGGAGAGGAACGGTGCATTCCGGCGCTGCCGCTAATTGTTAAAATAGGGCTGAAGCTCCCGGCATTGCTGTTCCGGCACCGCCAGGCAGATGATCTCGTTGTGCAATTTTTCAAAGTAATTCAAATCGCTGGTTCCCAGGGCGTTGAGCTCCAACCGCGGCACGATCTTGCCCTGGACCCATACATTGTCCTCATCGGACATCGCGACATACAATGCCAGATTGAAGCTTATAAAATTATTCTCGGAAAGGTAATTAAATATTTTTGATAAACCGGCGAGCAGCTCTTCGAAGTCGGCATCGGTCAAATCAAAAAATGAAGCCTTCTCCTTGACAATAAAATCGATTTCACCGGCCATTCCCCTTGGCGAGAACGCGGCAAGCCAGCAGACGGTCCCGGTGTCCGCGATGAGCCGTTCCCCGGCCTCCTTTTCATATGCAACGAGGTCCCGCCATAGATCGCCGCCGTTCGCACGCGCGTGGTTTCCCGTGCTTGTGATGAGCTTCTGCATAAAGCTGGTCGGCCCGGCTCCCGCAATGGTCTGCAGATGCGGATGAATCAGTCCTCCGCCGGACTGGGGCATGTAATTCCAGTTGATGGAGCAGTATCGGTATTCCGGCCGCACCTCAGTCATGCGGGAGAAATAATCGCGGCAGACGCCGAACCCGGCGCGCATGTATTCCGGCGTCAGCCCGTCCAGGGGCACAAAGTGCCGCGGTGAAAAAATCGCCACGGTGCTGCTCTTGTCATAGGGAAAGGCGTTGGGAAACAGGCAGGCCCCGCCCCGCTTGAACTTCCCGTCAGGCGCGATGTCGGGCGTGAACTTTGGGGTGCTCTTATCGAATGATTCGGGGCAGAAGGGACAGAGCGACTCCGGCGATTTCTCCAGATAGAAATTCAGATCCGCCTTCTGACTCGGGCGCGCGCGGAAGGGGAGGACGCGGCTCGCCACGCCGGTCGTCTCGTCATGGCGCTCCTCGATGACCACCTCCTTCTTCTTGAATCCGTCAAAGGGATTGAGGAAGCTTCCGGTGGTGATTTCTTTTCTGAATCCTATGTTTTTCATCTTTCTTCCTTATAACTTGATGGATTTAATACGAGGGTATGAACCATGGCAAGAAGAAAAAAGTCCGGGGGCGACCGGCCGGGTCGGGCGATGAGACTATTTAAGATTTTCTGTTTTTCTCACGCCGGCATTTGAATCGCATGCCGCTTCATCGCCGTTTCAATTGGGTATCGGTGACATGTTTTTCTTTAAATGGAAATTCATTCTCGAATATCTTCAGTTCCTTATCATCAACCTTGAATACCGGATCTTCATGATATCTTCCCTCAATTCCTTTCAGGCTGTTTTCATGCAGCTCCAATGCCATAAACGCGTCAAAATTATCGCCTTCGGATGTCGTTATATTGTATTTTTGAGCGCTTACAAAACCGAAACGATGGTAAAAATCAGGATTACCAAAAATAATAACCGCCTTAAAGCCCATTTTTCCGGCACAACTAATCGAATGTGTCAGCAGCCGCGTACCGATGCCTTTTCTTTGATATGAGGGCGAAACGCATACAGGCCCCATGCATAACACTTCATGTTCCAGGTTATGTTCATCGACTATCTTCGCTTTTGAATAAACAATATTCCCGATTATTTTATTTTCACCGGCCGCAACGAAATCAAGTTCTCTGACAAAAGCCGGCACGCGCCGCATGTTATGAAGGACGAGGTGCTCATCGCAACCGGGCTTGTACAGGTCCCAAAACGCTTCCCGCGTCAACATTTCGGTTTCTCTGAAGTCCTCCTGCGTCGTTGATCGTATGGTAACATTCATTTCATTTCACCTGCCGATTGGATGATCCGTTCAACGGGACGCGGAGGAAAACATCGGGAAATCATTTTCTGATTTCTCCGCTTACAATGATGTAAAAATATCCCGTCTTTTCGATCCCGATATTCACGAAACCGGCTGCGCCGAGCATGTCCAGCCACTCGCTTTTTGAATAAACCTTGACGTCCCCGGTCGTATTGAACCCGGATTTAAGGAAAAGGTTGGCGAGGCATCTCAGGGGAGCCGGCAGCCATGCCTCTCCTAAAATAAGATGGCCGCTTCTTCCCAACACCCTTTTGATTTCGGCAAGCGATTTTCCCGGATCGGGATAGTGGTGGAAGGAAAGAACGCAGGTCACGACGTCGAAATAATCGTCCTCCCATGGTATGTTTTCGGAATCCGCGACCTTGAACTCAGCGCGCCCGCCCGATTTTTCCCGAGCGTACTTAATCATCTCCGGGGAGATATCGGCGCCGTACAACCCGGAACCGCCGTCTTGGAGCTTTTCAAATAGATTGCCTGTTCCGCATCCAAGATCGAGAATGCTTCGGTGCTTGTAGCCGCGCAATTTTAAAGCTACGTTGTCGTACAACTTCCTGGATTGTCTTCCATATATGCTCTTTTCATAATGGGCGGCCGCCTCATCAAACGTCCTGCGTGAATCGCTTTTATGGTTTTTCATCTGTATGATACCTTACTGTCTATCTCACTTTTATCGAAATCAAGTGCACCATATCCCGGCTGATTTCAACGCACTTCAAATTCGTGTCGGTCGTCTTTTTTAACCATTCAAGCCCGAGATATCCGGTGCCGGGACCTATTTCCAGCGACAGTCCGAAGTTGATTCCGCAAGCAATTATTCCATCCGTTGCAATCCGTCCCTCGGTCCGACCATGCTCTTTCCCTTATGATTTTGCCGCGCCCTGAATTCACCGAATTAACCCGCGGGCGGAGGGACGCGCGGGCGCCCGCGATTCATATGTTTGATAAAACATCATCAAACGATTCAAATATTTTCCCAATGGTTTTTTTATTGCTCGAAGAATATCTGCCGAACGTGCTGAGCGTCATGCGGTCATCATATGTAGAAAATGTCAATTGAACGGCCGGCTGATTTTTGACGGAGGTTATCATATAGGCGTCGTCGATCGCACAATCTCCCCAATGAAGCCTTTCTTTGTCTATTACCCCTAAATTCGTAGTGGATATATTCAATGAACTTATCAATTTTGAAAAAATATGTTCAAATATATTTCTCGAAAAGATGCCGTGCATCATGTTCAATAATATTACGTTTTTCAATCCGGAATGCCTTGATTTCATCAGACCCGTTTTCGTGTTGATTTCTTTTGCCAAATCAAGAAAATTTTTCTCCCGATGTTTTAACTGAATACTCGCCATTGAAGAAAAATTGCCGAAAGGGGAAACCGAGTTGTTTTTGTCGTATTGCCTCAGATCGATCATCGTATACAAGGTCAGCTGTTCATCTCCGGCATATTCATTCACGTCATACAACGCCTTGGAAAACAAGGCAATCATGAAGTCATTGACGGTGATTTCATGTTTCTTGCAAAATGACCTGATGCGCTTATATTTAAGATTATCGATTTTACGAAGGAATAGCCGCGGAGCGACTTCATCGTTTTCCTTTTTCAATAACGGCTTCTCTTTGTTGATATCAATGTTCTTTTGAAGAAGAATTTTCAATTTATCCATCAGCCCGATATTCTTTAAAAGAACCGATAGTCTTCTCTCCGGATTGATTGCAGGCGTCCGCAGACCGCGTCCCCTTTCCTCCTGTGTATACAATTCAGATAAAAGATAGATGTATGATTTCACTCCGCTTGCGTCAAAAACCATATGATTGACGACAATGCACAGGATGTCGTTCCCGGTCTGTCGAAAAACAATCGCCGATAGTTGAGGCCCGGAATACTGATCCGGTATTCTTCTCAACATGGACATGAGCTTTTTATTCGAAAATGTTCCATTCTTCAAGGTAAAATAATCATCTCCCGAATAATTTACCGTTGAATTATCCCAATAAGAATTTCTTGCCGTTCTGACGTATTTACTTCCAAGAACGGGTATTATATCAAAAGATCTTTTTAACGAGCGTTTCAGGGCGTTTAAATTCAAATGCGATTTGAATACCAGAACCGCCCTGATTTGATGATCGTTGCTTTTTTCCTGAATCCTCATATACTCATCCAAGGGTTCGATCCGATAGCGGGGCATATTGCTAATTCCTTTTTATCGTCTGATTGCCAGTGACCTGCCGTGCGAACAAGCAGGCTCGATTTTTTTTTATTAAAATATTCCGGGTATTATGCGCCACTTAACCTTTTTCATATATTCCTCATACTCTTTGCCGAACTTTTCCAGCAGATAGGATTCTTCTTTTAAAGCGGTGAATATCCATGTTATCGAAAACACAATCCCGAACAATAAAGAAAGCCATGAGTTGAAGACCAATGCGGTGCTTATATTCAT
>CAZHAD010000039.1:0-5920 GCA_964529965.1 uncultured Leptospirales bacterium
GGCATAAGCGGCGGTATAAGCCAATTTCCGTAAGAATTTTTTTTGAGCGTAATAAATTTTAATGAAAATCAATTTGTCGTTAACAAATTTTTAATACAGGGGGATGCCTGTGTCAGTAGTTTCGATGAAAGCATTATTGGAATCCGGTGTCCATTTCGGCCATCAGACGAGACGATGGAATCCCAAGATGTCGCAGTTTATCTTTACCGCACGCAACGGGATTCACATCATCGATTTGCAGAAAACGATGCAACGCATTAAGATAGCCTACGCGGCCATGAAGGAGCTTGCGGAAAAGGGGGGCAAGGTGCTTTTCGTGGGCACGAAGAAGCAGGCCCAGTCCGCGATCGAGGAATATGCGAACAAGTGCGGGATGTTTTACGTGGCGGAGAGATGGCTCGGCGGGCTGCTCACCAACTTCAAGACGGTGAGCAACTCCATCAAGCGGCTCAAGGATCTCGAGGAGATGCGTGAGCGCGATCACTGGGAAGCCGAGACAAAAAAGGAGCGCCTGGAGCTGCAGCGGGAGCTTAATAAGAAGAACAAGGTCTTGGTCGGCATCAAGGACATGACCAAGCTTCCCGACGCCCTTTTCATCATCGATCCGAAGCGGGAGACGATCGCGGTCAGGGAGGCGCGTAAGATGGGAATACCGATATTCGCGGTCGTGGACACGAACTGCAATCCGGACGAGATCGATTACCCGATTCCGGGCAACGACGACGCCATACGCGCCATAGCCCTGTTTCTTGACGTGATGTCCCGCGCGGTGATCGAGGGCCAATCCGGAGGCGTCGCCGAGGCCGCTGCTCCAGAAGAGGGAGAAGAGGGAGCGGCCGGCGCAGTAGACGCGGCTGAAGCCGGTGAAGAGAGTGCGCCAGAGGAAGGGGGAGCCGCTCGAGAAGGTGCACAAGAAGACTCCTCTTATTATGAAGAGGATGACGACGAGCTATATGAGCCGTAGTTGAAATGTATACAAGGCATCCAAGCCCTCCTCGGCCCCCTAAATCCCACTTCGACGGGCTCAGTGCAGCGCCCGGAGGGGGACTTAAAAATTCCATCCCCTCCTCCCTCTTTTTAAGGGGGAGGTGTTTACCGGCTAATGGTGTTAGCCCCCCTCCGGGGGGTTGGGGGGCATGAGAGTGGGAGAAGTGGATAATGACGACTGTGGCGGGTAGGATTTTTTAACTAACCGTATTACTGAGAATATTATTTTAAGGAGACATACTGTGGGAGATATAACCAGCGAGATGATAAAAGAGCTGAGGGAAAAGACCCAGGCGGGGATGCTGGACTGCAAGAAGGCCCTGGTGGAAACGGGCGGAGACATGGAAAAAGCGGTCGAAATTCTCCGTAAAAAGGGCCTTGCCTCCGCCGATAAAAAAATGGGGAGGGAGGTCAGCCAGGGGATCATCGCGTCCTATATCCACAGCAACAGGAAGATCGGCGTGCTTCTGGAGCTTTTAACGGTTACTGATTTTGTGGCGCGAAACGAGGAATTTGAAAAGCTGGCGAAGGAGCTGTGCATGCAGATCGCGGCCGCCAATCCGCTTTACATCAGGGTCGAAGAGGTTCCCGGCGAGGTGGTTGAAAAGGAGCGCGAGATTTACCGCGAGCAAATAAAGGACTCAGGCAAGCCGCAGAACGTGATTGAGAAAATCGTTGACGGCAAGCTTAATAAGTTCTACACCGATGTATGCCTGCTCGAGCAGGAGTACATCAAGGATTCAGGCGTGAAAATCAAGGATCTCATCAAACAGAAGATCGCGGCGTTCGGGGAGAATATCGAGATCGGCAGGTTTGCGCGTTACCAGATAGGATCGTGACATGTCGACCGGCACCTCCAAGCCTTCGGCTCGATACCGCCGGATTCTGCTCAAGCTTTCAGGAGAGGCGCTCGCCGGAGAAGAGAAGACCGGCATCAACTCCGGGATCCTCGCCGGTGTTGCACGGGAGATCAGGGACATGCATCTGATGGGGATCGAGACCGCGGTCGTAATAGGAGGGGGGAACCTTTTTCGCGGATCCTGGGGGAAAGACCTGGGGATAAAGCGCGTCACCGGGGACTACATGGGGATGCTCGCCACCGTGATGAATTCGCTCGCGCTCCAGAATGCACTGGAGGACGCAGAGGTGCCCGCGCGCGTAATGTGTCCGTTTTCCATGAAGGAGATCGCCGAGCCCTATATAATCAGAAAGGCGCTCGACCATCTTGAGCACGGGAGGGTGGTGATCGCCTCGGGCGGCACCGGCCACCCCTTCTTCACGACCGATACGGCAGCGAGCCTTCGCGGGGTTGAGCTTGCGACGGACGTGCTTTTAAAGGCGACCCGCGTCGACGGGGTGTACACCAGCGATCCCGAGAGGGACGCGTCCGCGCAAAGGATCGAATCTATATCGTACCTTGATATGCTCAAGAGACAGCTCAGAATAATGGACGTTACCGCCGTGTCTCTGTGCATGGACAACAAGCTGCCGATCATCGTGTTTAATTTATTCAACAGCGGATCGCTCAGAAGGATTGCGGCCGGCGAGCCGGTCGGTACACTCATTTCCTGACAAGGAGGAGATCATGGTGGATGATATCATCGCTGATATTGAAGACAGAATGAAAAAGAGCATTACCGCGCTGCAGCGGGAGTTTGGCGCCATCCGTACCGGAAGGGCCAACCCTTCCATGTTTGAAGGGATAAAGGTGAGCGTGTACGGGACCGAAATGCCGCTCAACCAGGTGGCCACCATTTCCTGCCCCGAGCCGAAGCTGGTGGTCATCCAGCCCTGGGACAAGGGAAATCTGCCCGAGGTGGAGAAGGCGATATTCAAATCGGACCTGTCCCTGAACCCCTCCAATGACGGGAACCTCATACGCATACAGATCCCGGATCTGACGGAGGAGAGGCGGAAGGAATACGTAAAGCACGCGAAGCACAGGGCGGAGGAGTGTAAGGTGGCCATCCGGAATATCAGGAGGGACGGAAACGACATGATCAAGGAGATGGAGAAAAACAAGGAGTTGTCCGAGGATGAAGCGAAAAACAGCCTGAATAGAATACAAAAAATAACTGATAAATTTATCGATGAAGCTCAGAAATTGACGGATAACAAGGAAAAAGAAATACTGAATGTATGAGGTGCGCCTTGATCGGCGCGCGCCCCGCCATATTGTTGTTGCGTAGATGATGAAAGACTACAAGCGCCTGATAAAAAAAGGTGATATACCGGGCCATGTGGCCATTATCATGGATGGGAACGGGAGATGGGCGAAACAAAAATCGCTTCCCCGGTCTGAGGGGCACAGGCGCGGCGCAGAGATCATAGAGCCTCTTATGGATGCGGCGATGGAGCTCGGCATCAGGGTGGTGTCGCTGTACGCCTTTTCCACGGAGAACTGGCTGCGGCCCCGGACGGAGATCGCGAGCCTGTGGGAGCTGCTCGACTATTTTTTCAAAACGAAAATCGACGTGATTAAATCGAAGGGGGTACGGGTCAAGCATTCGGGACTCGCCGCCATGCTCCCTTCCTCGACCCATGAGACCATAACGCGCGCGGTGAATGATACGCGGAAAAACCGGAGGCTCATTCTCAATTTCTGTGTGAATTACGGCGGGCAGCAGGAGATAGTCCATGCCGTCAACTCGTGGCTTGAAGGCAGGAAGGGCCGCGAGAAGATAAGCACCGGGAAGCTCGAGGAAAACCTGTTCACGTCGGGACTGCCTCCGGTCGACCTCATGATACGAACCGGCGGCGAGTACAGGATAAGCAACTTTTTAATATGGCAGATCGCCTATTCCGAGCTTCTTTTTTTGAACGTGCTGTGGCCGGACTTCAGGCCCCGCCACCTCTATAAAGCAATATACGATTATCAACAGCGGGAAAGGAGATTTGGAGGCATATGACTGATGTAACCAAAGCAACCCTGATTCGGATCGTAAGCGCACTCATCATGGTGCCCGTTTACCTCCTGTTGATCGTGACCGACTGGCTGAGGTCGACCCCGATCCTCGTCTGCTCCGTCGTCATCACCCTGGTCTGCCTGTACGAATATTATGCGATCACCGACCGCGGCGAGGAAGGGCGCCCCTTTGTCGCCGCAGGCATGGCCTTTGCCGTGGCGCTCAATGTCGTCATGTATTGTTTCGCCTTCGGCGGGCTGTACGGCTACGGCAGAAACGTGTTTTTCTGGATGGCCGGCGGGATCGTGGCGCTCTTTCTGATATGCGCGCTGGTGCTTCAGCTTTTCACCCGTCCCCTGAAAGGCGCGGCTTATTCACTGGGGGTCACCCTTTTTGGACTTGTATACATCGTTTTTTCTTTTTCCCACATTATTTTGCTGAAGTCGCTCGAGAATGGGGCCTATTACATCATCATCGCGAGCATCGTGGTCATTTTGAACGACAGCGCGGCGTATTTCGGCGGTATACTGATGGGCAGGCACAAAACGAAATTCCCCGTTTCCCCCAATAAGTCATGGGAGGGATATTTCAGCGGGCTCGTTATCGGCGTGCTTTCCATGGTGATAACAAATTACGTATACGCCTATTTTTTTAACAAATTTCTCTTCGGACCGCTCGAGACCGTGATACTCGGTATCGCCCTTTCGCTGCTCGGCAACCTGGGGGACCTGGCGGAATCGGCCATTAAACGGGACGGGGCAATAAAGGATTCCGGCAGAATCGTACCGGGCCACGGCGGTTTGTGGGACGTCGTGGACGCCATGATATTGACGTTTCCCCTCTTTTATTACTATTTGATTATCAAGGGCGTTTCCTGATATCCTTATTTTGAATATGAGCAAAATCGTCTCCATTTTGGGCTCAACCGGATCCGTGGGCGGGACCTGCATGCGGGTCCTGCGCTTTTTAAAAGATGAATACCGGGTATACGGCCTCACCTGCGGAGAAAATATCGGCGAGCTGGAGCGCCAGATCCGGGAGTTCAGGCCCGCGGCCGTTGCGGTCGGAGGCGCATCAGCCGCCGCATCCGGGGAATATCAGACCCTTAAGGGGAAATATCCCGACACCGAGTTTCTCGAGGGGGACGAGGGCGTCGCCGAGTTGGCGGGCCGTAGGGTCGATGTTCTCGTTTCCGCGATTGTGGGCGCGGCCGGGCTCAGACCCACGCTGGCGGGGCTTTCCTCTGCCGGGAGGATCGCGCTCGCGAACAAGGAAACCCTGGTGATGGCGGGCGATATCGTAAAAAAAGGCCTAGCCTCCCACAAGGCTGAGCTCGTGCCGGTGGACAGCGAGCACAGCGCCGTCTTCTCCCTCATGCGCGGCATCGATCCTACCGACGTTCAGCGGATCGTGCTTACCGCGTCGGGAGGAAGCCTTCGGGAGGTGCCTGAGGGCGAGCTGCCCTCGGTCACCCCGGAGCAGGCCCTCGCGCATCCGACATGGGATATGGGGAGCAAGATCACGATCGATTCGGCGACCCTCATGAACAAGGGATTCGAGGTGATCGAGGCACATTTTCTGTTCGGCATGGACTACGACCGCATCGACGTGCTGCTTCATCCGGAGAGCATCGTCCATTCCATGGTGGAGACCGTGGACGGCGGGCTGTACGCCTATCTCTCCGTGACCGATATGGCCCTTCCGGTGCTGGCCGCCCTGACGTATCCCGCGAAGCTCAGTAACCCCTTCGGAAGGCTCAGGCTCGAAGAGATCAGCAGGCTCACCTTCTCGGCCTGCGACAGGCGCAGGTATCCCGCTCTCGATCTCTGCTATGAAGCGGGCCGCCGTGGGGGGACCCTGCCTGCGGTCCTCAACGCCTCCAACGAGGTGGCGGTGGGCGCCTTTCTCGCCGGCGCCGTCCCTTTCACCGATATCGTGAAGGTGGTCGAAAGGACGATGGGTCGCCACCGGGTGAAGGACGATCCGGGGATCGGGGAGATATTCGAGGCGGACAGTGAGGCGCGGGA
>CAZHAD010000039.1:6020-29117 GCA_964529965.1 uncultured Leptospirales bacterium
AATGGTTTACTTCACATACATCATCGCAGGGATCATCCTTCTGGGACTCTGCATATTCGTCCATGAGCTCGGACACCTGCTGGGCGGGAAGATGGTGGGCATCAAGGCCAAGACCTTCTCAATCGGCATGGGCAAGGGAATCATCAAGAAGAAGATAGGGGACACCACGTACCAGATCGCCCCGATCCCCTTCGGCGGCTATTGCCAGTTTTACGGCGAGGACCCGGCCGAGCAGCGGACCGGCGAAAAGTTCGAGTTTTTATCCGCCCATCCCCTCAGGAGGATCGTCACCGTAACGATGGGGCCGCTCTTCAACCTCCTGTTCGGTATCCTCATTTTTTTCGTCATGAGCCTTGTCGGCTACACGAAGGATACGAACAGGATTTATATACCCGAGAACATGCAGGCGGGAAGGTTCGCCTCCGCCGCGTACGACGCCGGATTGAGGACGGGGGACCGGATCATAAATATCAACGGGAATGAAGTCCAGAGCTTCTCGGATATCCAGGAGAGGGTGTTCTTCTCCGAGGGGAAAAGGCTCGCCATACTGGCGCAGCGTGACGGAACAATTCTGCACGTACGGGTGAACCCGAAGATGAATCCGGGCGGCAGGTATCAGATCGGCGTCCTGCCCTACGGGTCAAGGATTTTCGTGGTCGAGGTCGTCAAGGGCGAGGCCGCGGACAGGGCCGGACTCAGGGAAAAGGATGAGATCCTGTCGGTAAACGGCATCGTGATGAACACCGAGCATGAATTCACCGAATTCATCCAGCACCATGCAAACAACCCGGTACGGTTCAAGATCCAGAGAGGCGGCGCCACCATTGAAAAAACCGTCGTACCCCGTTTGACCGACATAGTAAAATTTCAGGCCGTTGGTTCAAAGGGGGCGGCGGGTGAGACCATACCCCTCCTTAAATCAAAGATCCTCCAGGGCCTGCTCGAGAAGGGCGAGATACGGATAAACGGGGTCCGGATTACCTCATACCGCGAATTGACCAGGGTGGTACAAAAGAAGAGGGACCGTCTGATCACCCTTCAGTTTGAAGATGAAAAATACAAGGGATACGCCCGCATGGAAAAGGCCGGATTTATCGGGATCATGCCATCCGTGCTGCCCGATGAGATTCACGTCAGGTACGGACCCGGCGGCGCACTGGTCCGCTCCTTTACCGAGCCGTACAATTTCATCGTCATGAACCTTAAGGGGTTGGGTATGCTTTTTACCGGAAAGATGAACGTGAGGGAAAACCTCTCGGGGCCGATCAGAATCGTAAAGATCGCGGGGGACGTGGCCTACTACAAGGGGATCCCAGATTTCATCATCCTTATGGCAAAGATATCCATCATCCTAATGGTGATGAACCTGCTCCCTATTCCCATAGTCGACGGCAGCTACATCGTGTTTTTTCTCGTAGAGCTGGTCAGGGGAAAGCCGCTCAGCCGGAAGGTGATGGAGCGGATCCAGACCGTGGGCGTGGTAATCCTCGTCATGCTGGGCGCGTTCGTGATCATCAACGACATATCTATGCTCCCCTTTATGCAGAAATTATTGCGGTAGCGGTAGCCGGTTAAAATTCCAGAAGCAGCAGGGTGATATCGTCCCCCATCGGCTTTTCCCCGGCGAACGCGGCCAGGTCGTCGTGGAGCCTTTTCAGGACATCGGGCTCATCCTTACCGATCAATTCACGAAACACCCTCTGCAGCCGGCTCTCCGTATACATCTCCCCCGCCATGTTTTTCTGCTCGATGATCCCATCGGTAAAGAAAAGCATCTTGTCGCCTTCCTGGATGGAATATTGGACCTGCCCGAACTCTCCCTTTTTCACCAGCCCCAGCCCGGTGCCCTGGCACCGTATCTCCTTGAACCCATTCATGCTCTTTTTCCAGAAAAGAGGATGAGGATGTCCCGCCTTTGCGAAACCGACTTTTTTTTTGTTCATGTCGATGAGGGCGTAATAGCACGTGGCGTAGAGATTGGTTATGACGCCCAGGTAATGCCTGTTCAGGAATTTCATGAGCCTTGCCGGATGCTGGCCGAGCCCTTTGACCGCAAGTGAATAGGCGCTCTTCAGCACGCCGGTGCCCAGCGCGGAGGTTATTCCATGGCCCATGATGTCGGCTATGATGATGCTCGCCACCCCCTTTTTCAGCAGGGTCACGTTCAGGAAATCACCGCCGATTTCAATGCATGGCTTATATATGTAACTGTGCCGCACCCCGGGCAGGAAGGAGCGCTCGTGGTCCAGGAGATCCCTGTTTATCAGGTAGTCCTGGATCTGCCGGGCGTGCGAGAGGTCCCTGTTTATTTCATCGAGAAGGGATGATTTTTTTTTGAGATTGTGCTGTGAAAATGTGAAGCTGGATATGATGTTGCGAAATCTTGAGAATGTCTCCTCGAGGCAATTTTTATAAAAGGCGGCCGATATCGAGCCGTTTTTGGAAAGGAGAAAGTCAAAATCCTTTTTCTCGAGCCTGAACAGCTCGGTTTCTTCGGCGGCCGTGACATTGGCTGATCTGGGCATGTTGTCGACGAGGGAGAATTCGCCGAAGTACGATTCCGAATAAAGCACCTCCAGGAGAATCTCCTCGTTTGTCTTGTCCGTTTTGGTGATTGCGACCGCGCCTCTTATGATGATGCACATCGAATCCCCGCGGGTCCCTTCCTTGATGATTCTGGCTCCCGCCGCATACGCTTCCTGTTTCAAGAGAGGGATGATCTCACGGTAATCCGCTTCATCCAGACCCTGGAAGATGGGTATGTTTTTGAGAATGTTAATGATGTCCTTTTCTTTTTGAGTGATCATTTCTGGAAATCAGCTTCAATAGATTTTTTTGGGTCTATGCGGCTCATGTGCTGACATTGCCTTTTATCAATTGAAAATTCCTTTTGTCAATCCGGATATGGGGTATCGCGGCGTGCGTCTTCTACGGCTCTGGCGATGGCTTTATTTATTGAGATTTACGAGCTCTTTTTTCATGGCGTTGAACCTTTCGAGGTACACGGTGTAAATTTCCGACGCGGTCAGAAATTTCTGTTTACCGTTCACGTTGATGAGCCGGCGCTGGGATTTTTTCTTTTTCAGGTGAAGATAGGCCGCCTCGAGAATCCCCAATGCCTGACAGATCAGAATCATAATATCGCGGTACGTGTAATTCGGCTGGCCGAATTTATTCAGGCCGCCGACCTCGAAGGTCACCGCTTCGCTCGAATCCGCGCCGGTATTGATTTTTTTTTCATAGTAATAATCCAGGAGGAAAAAATAGGTCGGCTTCATGGCGCTGAGTATCTCCGAGGCCGACTGATGGAACTTCTCCAGCCTCTTCAGCGCGCTGTCGTCGGATGCGGCGTCGTCTATGAAATCGTCCATGATGAGGTTCACATTTTCGATCTGGCTTATGAAGCTTGCGCCCAGCGGATAATATTTCCCTAATTTGATCCGGTATTCGTCGACTGCGGGGAAAATCTCCTGGTATAATTTGTTTCTTTTTAAAAAATTTTTCCACACGCTTCCAAGCCACTTTATGATCTCGTCGGTGAGCACGAGCTCCCCCTGCCTCTTCAGGTTGTAAATTATATTGGACAGGAAGAATAGGACGTAATTGGTTCCCGTGGATTTCAGGCATTCCTCGCATTGTTTCAGGTTCGACGGGTTAGATACGATGGCGTCGATGCTCTGTATGGTCATTTCGAGCTTGTGTAACGGATAAGGCTTGTATGACAGGGAGGTCATCACCGCATCGCTGATCTCATCCAGCGCCTTGGGTATATCCAGCATCATCGATTCCTTCATCCCGCGGATCCTGTGGAAAACCTGTGTATAGGCTCAATAATGACGGGAGTTTAGTCAAGTACTATTCATTTGAAGATAAAATACCCACGCGGACAGGCTGCGGAGGTTTTCGCGCGCCGTGATAAAACTGTTGACAATATCGTCAATTTCACAATTTTAACCATACGGTTAAAATTTTTTAATCAAACGGTGTATTCCATGAAGCACGATATGACATCGAACCGGGCGAGGGAAAGGATCATCGTGGCGGCTAAAAAGGAGTTTTCAAGGAAGGGATTCGGCGGTGCGCGTATGTCAGTCATCGCCGGAAGGGCGTCGGTGAACAAGGCGCTTATCTACTACTATTTCAAGGGCAAGGACGCCCTGTACCTTGAGGTATTGAAAAGGATCTTTTCCGGAACGGGCGCCGCCGCGCATATACCGGAGGTTGTCGGGAGGTGGGTGCTTACACCGTCGCAGAAATTATACATTTGTATTTATTTCATCGTCAACATCTTCCTCAGGGCCACTGACCCCGATGCGCTCAGAATCATCTTCTGGGAGATCGCCGAGGGGAGGAGGAACCTGGATTCTCTGATGATGGAGTACAACGTGCCGCGGCAAAAGGTGCTGGAGGGGGTGGTCAGGGAAGGGATTGATAAGAAGGAATTCGAAACCAGGTATCCTCTGTTGTCGGTCATGAACATCATTTCATTCATTACTCTCTACCTTATTAACAAGCAGATCTATAACGGAAGGTCCGTGTTCCGCGAGATTTACGGAAGTGCCGATGAAAAAGACGTGTTCGAGTTCATTCTCGAGCTCGCATATAAGTCATTGAAGCCGAGGGATAAGAGGCTTGAGATACCGGACCTGCCGGGTGATTTGAAAATCCTGCTTGAGGAGCTTCTCGCCATGCTCATTGAAAAAAAGGACGAGGGGGCCAACGAGGAGGTTTTCAAGCGCGTTGAGCAGATTCTGAAGAGTTAAGATGAGGTGTGCCAATGAACAACTGCACAAAAAAATTTTTGGCGATCGTACTGGGCGTCATGGCGTTTTATCCGGCGTATGCCCAGAAGGAGCCCGGCGGCGGATATACAAAGCCGATAAAAATCGAGCTGTCCGACCAGCCCGCCCTGGTCCTCGGCGGCATGAGGATCACGCTCGGGCAGGCGATCGAGTGGGCGGTGAAGCAGAATTTCGATATGCTGTCGACGAGCTATGACCTGGCCATGGTCGACACGCAGTACAACCAGTTTTTAAAGAAGTTCGCGCCCGCGCTGTCGCTCGAGGCGGGAGGGAGTTATATCAAAAACGTCCCTTCGCAAAGCACGTTCATGGGAGAATCGCAAAAGCAGGCGAAAGCAAGCGCGTCGCTGTATAAATATTTCCCGTCAGGAACCACCTTGTCAGCGGGTATAAACTATGAATATGACAGATTTGCACGAAGCAATCTGGTGGATCTCCTCATCCCCGGAATATCGTACGCCTTCGGTCCCAACGTGGCGCACAGGCCCGGCCTTTTCGTTTCCATTCAACAGGAGCTTCTCAGGAACGCGTTCGGTTACAATGACCGATTGATGGAGCAGATCCTTAAAAACGGGGCCACAATGCAGAAGGAAGCGATCATATTTCAGCTTTCCATCGTCATCGTACAGGTTATCGGCGATTACTGGAACACGGTGATCAGCAAGGTCTCGCTCGAAAATGCTGGCACTCAGGTCAAGGAGACGAAAAAGGTGAGGAATATAACAGCGCGGAACGCCAGGTACGGGCTTGCGGATGAATACAACCTCAATTATTACAATTCCCTCCTGGCCGGCGCGGAGGCAAGGCTAGAGATGACCCGCCAGAGATACCGCGAATCGCTCAGGAGCTTTCTCACCACCATCAATGTAAAAGAGAGCACTGAGGTAACGGGTACCGCCGTGTTTTCGGACAAGAAAACGACGGTAAATAATGAAGAGGCCCTGAAGACCGCGTATGCGAACCGGGCCGACTACCAAATCGCCCTGGCAGCGCATGAGAACGCAATAATGGGGGTCAAGGTCGCCTCCAACAACCTGCTTCCCTCCCTTACCGTTTCCGTGGCGGGAAGAACGAGTTCGGAGAGCAGTAAATTCGCCGGACCGACTGGATCTTCCGGATCTGTGGGACAGTTTTCAAGCTTCCAGTATCCCGCTTATGAGGCAAAAATCAGGATTTCGTATCCGATCGGAGATAAGGATTTATACACTCAGGAGCGCAACGCCCGGTATAAACTGAAGCAGGCCGAGATACAGCTTGATAAATACCGGCGCACGGTCAGGGATGACGTGATGAATTCCATCGACAACATAGACACGACCTACAAGGTGTATCAGAAGGCCATTGAGGCGCGGCACCAGTCGGAGCTTTTCTACCGGGGCATGCTTCACAATTTCAGGCTTGGGAAGATCACCTCGGCCGTGGCGAAAAACGGCCTCGATGCTCTGGTGCAGAGCCGCGAGCAGGAGCTGCAGGCCCTGGTGGGATATAATCTCGCGCTTCTTCAGTTCGATGTCGCGCGGAACGTCCTGTTTGAAAAATACCACATCGACGTGGAAAAGTATATACCGAAAGATAAAAAGTCTCTTAGCAATAGATAAAAACATAACCGCGATAATGCTGGTCCGGCTGAAGCTTTGAAGTCCCCCTCCGGGCGCTGCACTGAGCCCGTCGAAGTGGGATTTGGGGGGGGGGGGCATACAAGATAAGTTTTGAGTAATAATCAAATGGAATTATCTGAAACTTTTATTTATAGCAATTTAGAAATTGACAATTTCAGGAATTGTACATATACGTGTAATTATAGGAACAAAAAATAGTCTTTGAAGTAAAAAATAAGCCGCAGATGTTGTGTTTTTGTATCTCTGTATGCTCACTTTATTGACTGTTTCTTGGAGATTTTTTAAATATTAATAGCTGCGTTCATCATGAATATCCCCAAAGACCTTATCGAGAGAATTTCCCGATATTTTGAAAATTCGGAGTCATCCCCTGAAAAAAAAGGCGGATCGCTTCACGGAATCGATGACGGGTTTTTGCGCATCCCTGACCCGCGCGACGCATCCCTGAACAGGGGGAGCGATGAAAGGTACCGCTTCCTCGCAGAGAACATTTCCGACGTGATATGGGTTTTGGGGTTGGACCTGAAATTTCAATACATCAGTCCCTCCTGCAAGGCCCTTCTCGGTTACGCGGCGGAAGAGGCCATGAAAATGAAAATCGAGGATATTATCACCCCCCCCTCATTTGATGTGGCGATGAATCTGCTGTTAGATGAGCTGAAACGTGAGGCAGAGGGTGGCGCGGATCCGTTCCGCACCATATATCAGGATCTTGAGTTCAACCGCAGGGACGGCTCAACCGTATGGGGCGAATCGCGGATCATGTTCGTCAGGGAGGAGGGAAGGCCAGTGGGTCTGTTGGGGGTGACCAGGGATAACACCGCCCGGCGGGATGCGATGGAGAATCTCAGGCGGAGCGAAGAGAGGTATCGCTCGATCCTTGAGTCCATAGAGGATGGATACTATGAGGTTGATTTATCCGGAAGGTACGTGCTACTCAATTCAGGATTCTGCAGAATGATGGGCTATGCCCCCGAGGAATTGATGGGGATGAGCTACAAGAACCTGGTGCCTGAGGATGCACGACAAATGTTTTATGCTAAATACCATGAGGTATATGTGACAGGCACTCCCGTCAGATTGTTCAGCAGCAGGTTCGTGCGAAAGGATAACACCATCGGTTACGGAGAAGGATCCGTGTCTCTTAGGTTCAGCCCCCAGGGCGAAAAGATCGGCTTCTGCGGAATTGTGCGTGACCGATCGGAGATAAAGAAAATGGAGGAAGCGCTCAAGCAGAGTGAACAGAAATGGCGGAGTCTGTACAGCAGCATGCCCGGAGGCAGCTATGTGATCGATTCGGACCGCACCATATCCGATGCCAACCCCATCACCTGTACCGTTACCGGATACCGGTATGAAGAGCTGGTGGGGCAGAGGTGCAGCATTCTCTGCGGTGAAGATGAGGACGGATGCTCGTGCCTTCTGTTCGACCGCCGGACGGATAAGATCGACAATAGAGAGACCGTCATTAAGACCAAGGACGGAAGGAGGGTGCCCATCATCCAAAGCGCACAGAGGATCAAGGTTTCGGAGGGGGAAATCGTTTTAAACAATTTCCACGATATAACCAAGATGAAGGAGATCGAGGAGGCGCTTCGGAAAAGCGAAGAGGCCTTGCGTGAGCGGAACGAGGTGATGGAAAAGGACCTGCGCGCAGCCCAGCTCATTCAAAAGTCGCTGTTGTCCGTGAACATACCGAAGCTCGGATGGTTGAAGTCGGATTACCGATATCTCCCGCTCGATGCGGTAGGCGGAGATTATTTTTCATTGACCCACCTGAGGGAGGGGGGTCTGGGCGTATTTATCGGTGATGTGTCAAGCCACGGCGTGACCGCTGCCCTGTTCCTTTCACTGGTGAAGGCGACCACGGACCGCATATGCCGCGAGTACGCGCTCAAGCCGGTAAGGTTCGTCAGCACGCTGAACCGGGAGCTTTACGGCAACATGCCGCTCAGCTTCCTGACTGCCGTGTACGGCGTATTCGGATCACGAGAAGGAGGCGGTGCGGATTTCACCTTCAGCTCCGCCGGGCACCCGCATCCGATTTTGTTCAGGGCCGGTTCCGGGAAGGCGGATTTTGTGAACTGCAAGGGCACCCTCATCGGCATGTTTGATGATCTTGAGTTCCGGGAGAAGCAGATCATTTTGGGGAAAGGGGACAGGCTGTTCCTGTATACAGACGGCATACCGGAAACGATGAATGAGAACAATGAAATCTTCGGGTTTGACAGCCTCACCGGATTGGTCATGCGGGCCCATGACAGCTCACTGAGTGCCACGCTCGATAATATCATGGACGAGATCAACCGGTTTAAGGGCAATGCGGCCCTGAGCGACGACATAATCCTTCTGGGATTTGAGGTGGCCTGATATGAGGCCTTCCTCCCCACCGGAATTGTCACAAAGGTAATATAATTTTCCCGGGGAGGCCAAAAAGATTTCAAGTATGATGTGTGTTATAGGCAAGTGTATGATAAGAAACCAGTGTGAACGCATGGAGCTTTGTACCGTGCTACTGCTTGCATTCATGCTTGCGATTTCATGTTCGAAAAGCCCTCAATCGGGCGGCAAAGGCGGAACAACCGGCAATATCGGGAACGGGGATGCTTCCGTTATTCAGCGCGGACCGAGACATGTGGCTGGAAGTGGCATGGGTCCATTGCACCAGCCCGGGAAGCCGGATCTGAAAGCCGGCCCGCAAAAAAAGGCCAGCACGCCGGGAAAAACCGTTTATATTCAAAGGCGCGTGCTTCCGGGCGGAAACCTGGAAAAGCCGAGGGTGGGTGTTCCGGAGGTTAAGTAAATGCCGGAGCCTCTCCAATCCCCTGAGACGCAGGCCGCAGTTCCGCACTCCCTGCTCTGAACCCGCCTGTTTGTACAGTGATTCGGCCTCTCTGTACTGGGAGGCCGAATTCCGATAATGCTTCAAATAAAATTCGACATCGCCGATGCCGAACGTGCAATTCGCCCGACCAAGGATCGATCCGGCTTTTACGTACAGGCCGAGGGCCTTTGAATATTCTTTGCAGGCGCCATCGTATTGGCGCCTGTCGAGGAGAATATCGGCCTGTTTAGAGAGGCAGTTCGCTTGGCCGAGGGAAGAATCCGCCTTTTTGTACTTCATGAGGGCGCGGGTATACAAACGCCCGGCGGTTTTGTAATCTCCTTTTTCAAGGTATATATCCCCTCGGCGGTACTCGCAATTTGCGCTTCCGATAAGGGATCCCGCCCTGCCGTATACTGAAGAGGCCCCCTGAAAGAGCCTTTCCGATGCATCAAAACGGGAATAGTCGAAGGCCGTTGAAGCCAGTGAGAAGATCTGATTGGCGGCGTCCAGGCTTGCTTCCCCTTTTTTGTATAGGACAAGGGCGTCAGACATCAGCGCGTCCGCTTTCTTGAAATTTTTCATCTTTAATTCTATCGGGACGAGACCCCTGAGACATGCGGCTTCCCCCCTGACTGAGTTTACCTTCCGGTACAATAGCAGGGCCTTGCGGTATTCCTTTTCAGCGATCTGGTCATTTGTCCGGCCGAATGCAAGCTCTCCGAGCATCTTGAGTGTGTTGGCCTGGCCCAGGAGCGATCCGGCTCGAACATAATGATCAAAGGCGGCCGCGTACAGCTCACGGGATTTCTTCTCGTCTGCCCTGTGATATGCGATATCGCCGAGGCGCTTCAGGCAGTTCGCGACTCCGAGAGTGCTGCCCACCTCCGTGTACAATGAGCGTGCCTTGAGGTAACGGCGTTCCGCGAGTCTGAATTTCGAATTGAGGACGGCGATGTCGCCGAAGCGTTTGAAGCAGTTGGCCTCGCCGAACAGGGAGCCGGTTTTCCGGTAAAGCGTGAGCGCGTGTCGATACCGGTCGCCCGCGGCTTTATATTCCCGCCTCCTGTAGGAGACGTCTCCGAGCCGGGAAATGCATCGAGCCCGCCATAGATCGTCTCCGGCCCTTTCGGATAAAACGAGAGCCGAGGAATAGGCTTTTTCCGCCTCACGATAATTATACTTGTAATCGAACCAAATATCGCCGAGGGTATGGTATGCGGCTATGATATCTTCCGTTGAATCTTCCCAGCGCGCGATTTTTATCAGGGCAGCGGCCATGCGCAGGCCATCGTGGCGATCGTAGTTGCTTTCCAGCGAATAGGCGTATTTACAGGCGGCGTGCACCCACTCGGGGATAATTACCCCCCGGTTTTTTTCATAAATTTTTTTTTGTTCAACAGGAGAATTTTTTTGAATGATCCGATTTAAGAGAATTGCATCCTGCTTGGTCCAATAAAAGTTTCCCGTGGACGGGGCCGGGAGACAGGGACTTGCGATTAATACCAGCAGAATCGCGGTTTTTCTCACCGGCATCACTTATCCCAAAACGCTGTTGATCGCAGCTTGGAGGTCTTCCATCCTGTACGGCTTCGCCACCACGCCGCAGAATCCGTACTCCGCGTAATTGGCCATGACGGGATCATTTGAATATCCGCTCGAAACGATCGCCTTGATGTCAGGATTGATCTCTTTTAAACGGACGATCACCTCCTTGCCCCCCATTTTTCCCGGAATGGTAAGGTCCATAATGATAAGATCATAGGGATGCCCCTCCTGAACTGATGTCATATACATAGCGATGGCCTCCTCCCCGTGCGTTGCGTAATCGGCGGACACTCCCAGATGTGAGAGCATATTCCCCGCAACCCTGAGAACCAGCTCGTCATCATCCATGATGAGAACCCTCGCCGCGGGTACAACATTGTTTTGCTCCATTGTTTCCTCCGTGTGCACCTGCTCCCTGGATGAGGGCAGGTACACGAAAAATCTCGTTCCCTTCCCCGGCTCTGATTCGAACGTGATAAGTCCGTCGTGCCGCCTGATTATTGAATATGATACGGTGAGGCCGAGTCCGCTTCCATTCTGCTTGGTGGTAAAATAAGGATCAAAGATAAATTTTTGATTTTCAGCCGGAATGCCTGAGCCATGGTCGGTTATTTCAATCTTTATATAATTCCCGGGGACCAACGGCAGACGTGACCTGCTGTCGACGGTCTCGTTTTTTGCAAACACCTCGATGACGCCACCGCTCAGCATCGACTGCATCGCATTGATGACGAGATTATGTATTACCTGGGTGATCTGGCCTTCGTCTATCTCCGCGTTCCAGAGGTCGTTTTGAATGGTATAGATGCATATGATATTTGATCCGCTCAGCGCGAAATCGATGGTCTTGCGGAGGAAATTTTTGATTGAGATCGTTTTTTTGATCGGCGCGCCGCCCCGTGAAAAGGTCAGAAGCTGTTGGGTCAGGTCTTTCGCGCGTATGGATGCGTTTTCGGCGTCATCCAGAATCGCGTACATTTCGTTTTTCCCGGGAAGGCTCATCTTCGCCAGGGAGATGTTCCCGATGATGGCCGTGAGTAGATTGTTGAAATCATGCGCGATCCCTCCCGCGAACACGCCCAGGGATTCGATTTTTGTCGATTTCAGTAAATCCTCCTCCATTTTCTTTTTGTCCGTGATGTCGGTAAAGAGGCCGAAGCTTCCCTTGAAGCTTCCGCTTGAATCGAAAATCGGACGGGGCGAAACGACCGTCGGGATGATCCCGCCGTTCCTATTTACCAGCTCTATCTCGTACGGCACATTGTCGCCCCTCCTTCTTTTCATGAGCTGTTCTTTCATTACCGGTCTGCTCGCCTCGCTTATGAAGTTTTCCAGACGGCCTCCGATGATTTCTTCCCGGTCATATCCGAGAATCTCGCAGAACCTCGAATTGATGAAGCCGATCATCTCACTGTCGTCGAGCACGCAGATCCCCTCGTTCATCGATTCCACCAGCATCCGGTATCGATCCTCGCTCTCGCGCAGCGCGGATTCGACCTCCCAGTGCTGCGCGATTTCCTGCTTGAGCTTGTCGTAGAGCCGTGCGATCTCCAGGGATATCGCCGCCTGGGAGGCGATGAGTTCAAGAATTCCTATGTGGTCTGCGGTAAAGGCCCCGGCAATGGCCCGGTTTTCCAGGTACAGGATGCCTATAAGCTCCAAGTGCCTGATAACGGGGAGGCAAAGCACCGACAGCGGCCTGTTGTCTACAAGATAATCGTCCAGCGGGATGTCCTCTTCCAGGCGCGCGTCATGCAGGACAAGATATTTTTTCAAGTTCATCACATAATTGATAACCGGCACCATGATGTCCTTTTTTGCGGCAAGCGGCGTGGTCCTGATTATAGTCGTGATCTCGCCTTCCGACATGATTTCCGCGGCCACCTTGCAATCGTTCCCTTCCACGGTTATGAAATACCCCCTGTCCGCTCCGGCGTTTTCGATAGCGATTTTCATCAGGCTTTTCAGGAGATCGTCCATGATGATCTCGCTTGAAATCGCCTGAAGGGAGCTTACAATGGTGGTATAGTTCAGGTACTGCTGCATGACCCCCGTCTCAGCCGGTTTAACCTCCTGGAGGAGGTTCGGGTATCTTTGCTCAAGCTCCGCGCACTTCGCCTCCGCGCCCCATTCACGGTAACAGTTCCTTGCCTGGACGAGATGGGCCTTGGCCGATATCGGATTTTCCCTTTGGATGAAAAATTCGGCGGTCCGCTCGCAGATGATCGCCTCGTGGTTTATGTAGCCGTTCTTGCGGGAATGATGTATCGCCTGCCCGTAATACTGCAGGGCTTCCCGGTCGCGGCCTTCAATCCGGGACCGTTCCGCCCTGAGCAGAAGGAACTGGTGCAGAAAGTTCTCCGGGCAATTGGAAGACCATTTTTTAAATGAGTTTTCGCATTTTTTGAAAATCGCAGCGCGGCGCTTTTTCTCACCGCGGGACAGACGGTCATATCCTGCCGATATCGAAAGGGACAGGTAAAAGCTGTATTCGGTGACGTGGATCAGTCCGAACAGTGACCTGTCTATATATGCATGGATTCGTGAGGCGAGGCGCAGCGCCTGTTCATAATCGAGGAAGATGTATGCGGTCACCATTTTGGTGAGATTATAAAGGCACAGGAATTTTCTGTCGTTTTCCGCGGCCTTCTTCAGCTCGATTTCCTCCGCATCTCCGGATTCGTATTCAGGCCGATACGGCGTCGTCCCCTTGAGCTTCACGAGCATCCGGTAAAAGAGTTTCATGAGCATGAGAAAATGGGCCGAACGCGTAAGTCTGACGAAATTTATATGCGTTTCGTATATCAAGATCAATGAATTGATATCCTTTCCCTTCCTGATGGAATGGAGAAAAATATTCGAAATGGCCATGTTGGTAAAATGGAAATCGCCCAGTGTCATACCCGTCTGGAGCGCGGTTGAAAAATATTCAATATACTCATGGAAGGGCCTGTTCCAGAACGCTATTAATGCAAAGAGATTGAAGATTTTGGCTTCCAGTTCCACGTCATTGAATTTTTCCTTAAGGTCGATACCGAGCTTGCCGAATTTGTAGGCGTTCCGATGGTCATTGAACCACAGCCCCAGCATGGCACCGTAAATGCTGTATGCGTAGGGCGCGTATTTTGAATTTCCCTTCTTCAGGGTTATATCGACCAGATTCAATATTATTATAAAGAGGAGCCTCAGGTGCCTCTTGTTTTCAGAATAGTACGCGGGGACCGTGATTTTTACCAGCAGATTCATGAGCTGGATGTGATCGCGGTCCTTTATATCGGGAAGTCCGAAGAAGACCACGGTCTTTTTCTTCTTAAGCAACTTTCTGATCCTCATGAATTTCAGCATGATGAATGGAAGGCTCAGGGCAATCGGCGATATCAATTTATAGATCTTACACGCTTCAAGACCGACCTGAATCGCCTCATCGGGCCTGTTCTGGTGTGTTCTCAGATCTACCAGAAGGCTGTAAATTTTTATCATGTCATTGCGGTTTCTCGATTTTGCCAGAAGGTCGGAGAACGCCTTCTCATCGTTCGGAAGTCTGTCTGCAAGATATTCCGCTTCGGCCAATTCGTAATAGGTTGAAAAGGCGAGATCGTAATCCGTCTTCCATACATTATCCGGCAGGAGGGCCACCGCTGATTTCAGATAATTTACTGATGACACGTATGCCGCCGACAGCTTGGCTTTTTTTGAAGCCAGAAGGTTAAGCCTTGCGATTGAGATTTTTTCATCGTCGGCGATCAGCTCGGGACATTGATTGAAATGATCGACTATGACGAATATCCATTCGTAGAGATCGCCCCGGGATGCCTGCTTGAGAATGTAATCTCCGCTGAGGCGGTGAAGCTTTTTCTGTTCCGCTTCAGGCGTGATGGAGAGAATAGCCTCATGTATACGGTCGTGGGAAAAGGAATATCCCGGGGGCGAATGCACCAGGAGACCGTTGCGGATCGATTCGTTCAGAATATTGATCACCTCCAGCATTGGCAAGGAGCTGATCCCGGACAGGGCCTCCGGATTGAAGCGGCTCCCGATGATCGCCGCGATTTTGAGTATTGCGAGTGTTTCCTGATTCAACTTGGCGATGTGCTCGATGGTTGATTCAATAATATTGTCCGTGGCCTGGATGTTTTGTATCTGGCCTATGTCCCAGCTCCAGCCTGAAGAGGAAGAATAAGTGAGAAGCTCATCTTCATACAATCGTTTGAGGAACTGCTTAATAAAGAAGGGGTTGCCTCCCGTTTTTTGATACATGATCTCGGCAAGGCCCGCACAGGTTTCCGAAGTGCAATTAAGGGTGTCGATGAGCAATTCCGTCAAATCAGGAGGTGAGATCGGACGTAACGCGATTTCCGTATTTTGAATATTTTCGTTTTTGATGTCCCCCAGCCATGATGCCAGAACAGGCGAGTCGGCAATCGCGTCATCACGGCAGGTGCAGACGAACAGAATGTGGGAGAGCCCGGTATCGGTGATCAGGCTCAGCAGCAGCTTGAGGCTTGCCGTGTCCGCCCATTCGATATCTTCCATGATCACCGCAAGGGGGTGCTCTTTGCGCGCGAATATGTTGATGAAATTTTTAAGTACGAATATGAATCTATTCTGGGATTTCTCCGGGTCCATATACTGAATTTCAGGCTGTGGGCCGATGAGTATTTCCGCCTCGGGTATGATATTGGTGATGATCCCGCCGTTCTGTCCCACCGCCTCAAGGAGGCCAGCCCTCCAGGCCTGGACTTTCTCTTCGCTTTCCGACAGGATGCGTTTGATAAGCCCCTGAAATGCATGGATGAGCGCGCTGTATGGAATGTCTCGGTTCAGCCTGTGGAACTTGCCCGCGGCGTGATATCCCCGGTGCTGCGTGACCGGTTTGTGAAGCTCATGGATAAGAGTGGATTTCCCGATACCCGCACACCCGGTGATGAGCACGAGACGTGATTTTCCCGTGCATGCCTGTTCAAATTCAGCGCTCACGGCTCCGATCTCACGTGTCCTCCCGTATATTGTTTCGGGGATCACGAACTTGTCATGGATGTCATTTCTGCCCAGAAAAAAAGGCTCGATCGTCCCCGTTTTGATAAGCTGGGACAGGCATTCCTTCATGTCGGAAAGTATGCCGTGCGTGCTCTGGTACCTGTCTTGGGGGTTCTTTGAGATCAGCTTCATGACCAGGTCGGATATCATTTGGGGCATGTTTCTGTTGAGATCCGCGGGCGGCAGGGGCTGGCGGGCGATATGGCCGTGGATAATTTCCATGGGATCCGAATTTGGGAATGCGGGCACGCTTGTCAATACTTCATACAGGGTCATGCCGAGGGAGTAGAAATCCGAGCGATAGTCGATGGTTTTACTCGTGCGGCCCGTCTGTTCGGGTGAAATGTAGGGAAGGTTGTTCAGAACAAAATCAGAATCATATATATCTTCGGTTTTATATGTGGCGACGGCATTAAATCCAATATCCTTTATCTTCACGTTGCGCTTGTCCGGATTCACCATTATCGCGTTCGGATTGATATCCGAATGGATTATTTCGTTTCGGTGGAGCTCTTTCAGCCCTTCGGTAATCTGGATGGCGATATCGAGAAATTCCCTCGTATGAATTTTCTTACGGACGAGATACTGTTTGAGGGGTAAGCCCGGTGGGTCTTCAATATAATAGATCAGGCCGTTCCACTGTTCGTCCCTTACTTTTTCGCATCCGTATATTTTTGCAACGTAATCGGATTCTATAAGCTGGTATTGTTCGTATTCGTAGGTGAGCTGGACGATTTGCGAAGGGTCCAGCCAGTCAAAGGGAAAATATTTGATAATGACCGGCGTGCCGGTTTTTGATTGAATTCCGGAATAGGTGATGCTGTGCGTACCACGATGGATTTCCCTGATGTTGCTGTAATCGTTGATATAGATCAACACTCTGCTCCTCAGGAGGCAAAAATCCGCTTTTAGGCGGCCTGGTTATAGAGCATTTAACGGCATACGTCAACATATTATTTTTGGGAGCCGGATTTTATCCGGTATCATCTGAGTCGTTATTTCTCCATATTTTTTTCTTGCTTTATTCATCATGAGGTAATATCCGGCTGATATTCCTTTCAAGGACGGATGATATATGAAAGTTTGGTATTTGATTTTTTTCTGCACGATTTTTTTTATTGAATGCGGCAGGTTCAGCATAGTTCCGGAGCGAGAAAGGGCCATCATTCAGGTATTCCATGTCCAGCTGCCGAGGGATGAGATATATAACCGGGCGCTCGAATGGTGCGCAAAACGCTATATAGGCTCCGATGAATCGGTGACGGTGAAGGACAAGGAAAGAGGAGTCATCATCTGCAAGGGAAAGGCCAAGTATTCGGAGTATTTTAATTTTCTGGTGGACCGGCCTTTCCGGTACTCCCTTACCGTTGAGGTCAAGGAGAACAGGTATCGGGTGAGTTTCGACCACTTTATCGTGTACTATGAGGAGCGCGATCACCGATCCGGCCCTGCAAAATATTCGTTCGAAATCGGGAAAATACGGAAGGTCCTTCTTAAGGACACCGACAGCCTCCGTGATTATATTGTCCGCGGCGCTTCAGGGAAGGAGGAGAAGGGGGAAGAATGGTAGCCGTTTCTTATATGGCAACGGGCATGAGCGCACCTGTGATAACCCATGAGCCGCTCACCTGGTCCCGGTCGAGACGGAGTATGCCGCCGTTTTGAAATTTGAACACGGTCTTGTCGATCGATCCGGTAACCAGATATGATGCCAGCCTTTCCATAAAGGGGAGGTGCCCCACATACATCCTATTTTTCCCAGGATCGAGGTGCGCCGAGAACGCGACGACATCGTCATTCGGATCCATTCCGGCCAAAGAATCAAGCTTTGCACCGGGCCCGAGTTCATGCGCAAAGATTTCGGCAGTTTCGCGCGCCCTTTTTTTGCCGCTATGAAAAATCGCTTGTATGTTTATGCCGTTTTCCCTTGCGGCGCGCGCGATACGAACCACTTCAGACCTGCCTTCTTCGGTGAGCCCGCGTTCCGGATCAATCTCCTTGGGCCGGCTTTTCCCATGCTGCACAAAATACACTGGCATATGCACCTCCTGCCACAATATGGTTCGGATCAATAATATCATTATCATAAAAAAACAATATATTTTCACAAGGTGTCATTACAAATATATTTTGGGCAGAACCCGTCGGGCATCCTATAATATTTTTTAATCTAGCGAGTTATTTTAAAAATAAAATCCGGCCCTTGAAATATTACTTGATTTTTAAGGAAAAGTTGGGTATTTTAAGCTGATGATTCCCAGCTCGGATATCTTCGGATGTGCCCTTGAATTAGCGCCATTCAATCTCTGATCGACTATTCTTTGTTATACTACGTCTCGGATTTTAGCATTCTGCATCATCGCGGAAGCCAATAAGAAGAAATAATTCCGAGGAGGGGAATTAACTCTGTAACTTTGGTATTGATCCGGCACACTAAGAAATAATTTTAAACTTATTTCAGGGGGGTAGCCATATCTGCATGAGGTAAGTAATTCAATATAAAATTCCTTGCCGACGCGGACTGCAGGTCATATCATAAAAAATTTTCACGTATTAAAATTTATAAAATTATCGCTGATAATAATTTGCACATGGAGGCAAAAAATGAAGAAAAAGCGCATTTTGTTTCTTTTCGTTGTCCCGACCCTTTCGGCTTTTATTCTGATCTCAATGTTTCAGCACGCATCCTGCACCGGCAACACGGACGGCGGGGAGGTATTTGGCGCTCTCGGTGAATCCCCGCTCAGAGCCGGCGGTAAGGTGACGGACGCCATCAAGGTCCAGGACGCATTTCAGAAGGTGTTCGACGTCAACAAGCACCGTGTGGTGTGGGTCAGCACGGAGCAGACGGTAAAGCTCCCCCCCAACCCCTTTTTCGAGGATCCCTTTTTCAGGCAATTTTTCGGCAATCAAGGGCCAAAGATGCCCCGCACGCAGAAGAGGACCGGCCTGGGCACCGGTTTTATACTTTCCACTGACGGTTTTATCTGTACCAACTATCACGTGATCGCCCATGTCGACAAAATAAAGGTGAAGGTCGATGCGATCGCCTATGACGCTCGGGTCATCGGCTATGACGAGCGCACGGATATCGCCCTGCTTAAAATAAACCCGAGGGAGAAGCTTGAGCCTGTGTACCTGGGCGACTCCAACAGCGTAAAGGTCGGGGACTGGGCCATTGCAATCGGGAACCCCTTCGGTCTCGATCGGACATTCACCGTGGGAGTGATAAGCGCGGTGGGGAGAAAGGATCTCGATCTCATGGGCGGATACCAGACCTATATACAAACCGACGCTTCAATAAATCCGGGAAACAGCGGCGGTCCGCTCCTTAACATCTACGGAGAGGTGATCGGCGTCAACCGGATGATCTACTCACAGAGCGGGGGCAACATCGGCATCGGCTTCGCCATCCCGATAAATACCACCAAGGTCGTACTGCAGCAGCTCAAACTGCACAAGAAGATCAAGCGCGGGTATATCGGCGTTCAGATCGTTCCGCTCACCGAGGATTATGCGAAAGAGCTCGGCCTGAAGAATACCGAAGGAGCCCTGGTGGGAGCGGTCGTGAACGGCAGCCCGGCACAAAAGGGTGGCATGCAGGTAGGGGACGTTATCCTGAGCGTCGGGGGCAAAAAAATCAAGACGTTCAGCGACCTGGTAGGCATAGTGGAAAGGACGCCTATGGGCAAAACCTTGAAGATCGAGGTATGGCGCAATAAAACAAAGGTGAATCTTTTCATTACCATAGGCGAGCGGCCTTCGTAGACTTCGGACTGAAGGCCGATGGAACGGGGCAGGTACCTCAGGCGAAAAATTGCAAACGCCCTCCAGTCGGTTCTGCTGCTGGGCATCATGGCGGTGATCTTCGGCCTGATCGGAAAGCTCATCGCCGGCCTGGAGGGCGTGGCGGTTGCGGTGATCGCCGGAGTCGTGGTGTTTCTACTGAGCCCGCGGCTTTCTCCCGCCATGGTTCTTCGCATGTACCAGGCGCGCAGGCTTATGCCTGAGGAATTTCCCGTTCTTTACCATATCATGGAAAGCCTTGCGGACAAGGCGAGCTTGCCGGAAGTGCCGAAGATATATTATATACCAAGCGCAATCATGAACGCATTTTCTGTGGGACGCAGAGATCAGGCCGTCATCGCGGTGACCGACGGCCTGATACGCGGCCTTGATTCGCAGGAGCTGACCGGAATTCTCGCCCATGAGGTGAGCCATATAGAGCACAATGACCTGTGGATCATGGGCCTTGCGGATTTCATAAGCAGGTTTACCAACGTGTTTTCCATCATGGGCGTCCTTTTCCTTATATTGTATTTTCCCGCCATTCTCCTGGGTTGGATCAATTTTTCCCTCTGGGCGGTGTTGATCATCATATTCGCCCCGTACGCGTCCGTCCTTCTGCAGCTCGCGCTGTCGCGGATACGGGAGTATGAAGCGGACATGAACGCGGTGAGGCTCACCGGCGATCCGCAGGGTCTTGCGTCGGCTTTGGGGAAGATCGAGCATTATCCGATCAGGCTATGGAACTTGATCCTCATCCCCGGGAGGAAGGCGCCGACGCCGTCATTGCTTCGGACCCATCCCCATACCGAGAAACGTATTGCCCGGCTCATGAATATTGCGGGGAAGAGGGCGTAATGGGGTCAGAGCAAATAAATGAAATAAACATGGGGTCAGAGCATTCGGTAACCTTCGTATTAATATACAAAAAACATATTTTGAATAATAAAAAATTAAATTAATCCCTTAAAAAAATATCTCAGCAGTTGACATTTAATTCTATCATGGGTATATTATTTACAGAAATTGTTAGCACTCATATTAAATGAGTGCTAACAATACATAAGGAGGTTTACCATGAAATGGGGATTAGCCAAATTAAATGATCTGGATTTTGCTTTTCCGACTGTGATTGACGATTTTTTTAGAACCGCGCCATCGGTTTTTTCAGGCTATGAGCTGATGCCGAAGGTCGATGTTCATGAAGACGACAAGGCGGTATACGTAAAGGCTGAGATGCCCGGACTTGAGGAAAAAGACCTTGAGGTGACCCTGAAGGAGAATATACTGACCATCTCCGGCGAGAAAAAAGAAGTGAAGACCGAAGAGGACAAAAAATGGGATTACTACTATTGCGAAAGACGGTTCGGCTCATTCAGCCGCTCGATCGAGTTACCGGCGAATGTAAAGGCTGATGCGATACAGGCCCATTATCACAACGGCGTGCTTGAGATCGAGCTTCCCAAGGATGAAGCAGCTCAGCCGAAAAAGATCAGCATAAACGCCAATTAAGGAGAAGTGAAGGGCTTCCTGCAACGGCAGGGAACTGGTAAACAGTAAAACTAGACATTGGTAAAAAGGCAAAGGAAAGAGGCCCGGCTTTGAATGGATTGGTGAAGCCGGGCTTTTTTATCGGAGCCGCATGATTGATGCAAAACGAAGAATTAGGAGGCACAATATGAGCAAAACAATAGGTATAGATCTGGGAACCACGAACTCGTGCGTCGCCGTCATGTCGGGCGGCGATCCGGTCGTCATACAAAACTCGGAGGGCCAGAGAACGACCCCCTCCATTGTCGCGTTTACCGACAAGGGAGAGCGTCTGGTCGGACAGGTCGCTAAAAACCAGACCGTCACCAACCCGGCCAACACGGTCCGGTCGATCAAACGGTTCATGGGAAGGCGGTATGAAGAGGTGAAAAAGGAAATCGACATGGTCGCCTACCAGGTCGCTGATGACGGAAAGGGCGGCGTGATCGTACGCACCCAGTACGGCGAGTTCAAGCCCCAGGAGATATCGGCCCGAATCTTGCAGAAGATGAAGCAGACTGCGGAAGACTACCTTAGCGAGAAGGTGACCAGGGCGGTCATCACCGTGCCGGCATATTTCAACGACGAGCAGCGCCAGGCGACTAAGGACGCGGGGCGCATCGCCGGACTCGAGGTCGAGCGGATCATCAATGAGCCCACGGCCGCTGCCCTGGCTTACGGCCTTGACAAGAAGGGGAAGAAGAACGAGAAGATCGCGGTCTACGACCTCGGCGGAGGCACGTTCGACATTTCAATACTCGAGCTCGGCGACGGCGTGTTCGAGGTGAAGTCGACCAACGGAAACACCCACCTGGGGGGCGACGATTTAGACCAAAGGATCATCCAGTGGCTCATCCAGGAGTTCAAGGGACAGACGGGCATAGACGTTTCGAAAGACAATATGGCCCTGCAGAGGCTCAAGGAGGCGGCCGAGAAGGCGAAGATCGAGCTTTCAAGCAAAATGCAGACTGACGTGAACGTGCCGTTTCTCACCGCAGACCAGAACGGCCCCCGGCACCTGCTGGTGACGATCACCAGGGCGAAGCTCGAGCAGCTCGTCGCAGACCTGGTGGAATCGACCAAGGGGCCGTGTATGCGGGCGCTCGAGGACGCGGGCCTGAACGCGGGCGACATCGACGAGGTAATCCTCGTCGGCGGGTCCACCAGGATTCCGGCGGTTCAGGAGCTGGTGAGGAAGATATTCGGCAGAGAGCCGAGCAAGGGTGTGAACCCCGATGAGGTGGTGGCGGTCGGGGCCGCCATACAGGCGGGTGTGCTGGCGGGAGATGTCGGCGACGTGCTCTTGCTTGACGTGATGCCGCTCTCCCTCGGCATCGAGACCCTGGGAGGGGTTATGACCAGGCTCATCGAGCGGAATACGACGATCCCGACGCGCAAGAGCCAGGTGTTCACCACGGCCGAGGACAACCAGCCCGCGGTGACCGTGCACGTGCTCCAGGGCGAGCGGGAGCTGGCAGCGCACAACAGGTCCCTGGGAAGGTTCGAGCTTTCAGGCATCGCTCCTGCACCGCGCGGGGTCCCGCAGATCGAGGTCGCGTTTGACATTGACGCGAACGGCATCGTGCACGTATCGGCCAAGGACATGGCCACCGGCAAGGAGCAGAAGATCCGTATCGAGTCTTCGAGCGGGCTCACCGAGGATGAAATCAAGCAGATGGTGAGGGACGCGGACGCGCATTCCGCCGAGGACAGGAAGGAGCGCGATCTGATCGAGGCGCGGAACGAGGCGGATTCCGCCCTGTACACGGTCGACAAGATGCTCAAGGAACACGGTGACGCCGGTTCCCCTGACGAGCGCGCCGGGCTAGAGTCAGGGATGGCCGATCTCAAGAAGGCCGTGCAGGAAGGCGACGCCGCGGCAATCAGATTAGCCAAATCGAGGCTTGAGCAGGCGGCGAATGAATTCGCGCGCACGCGTACGCAGCACGCG
>CAZHAD010000040.1:0-3056 GCA_964529965.1 uncultured Leptospirales bacterium
TTAAAATTTTTATTATGCGTAAATACGTATTTTTATATATAGGACTGTCAAAAAAGCTCCCTAACCTCCCCGGAGGGGGGCTAATATTTGCTGAGATGAAGATTAAATTGCCGCACTTTCATGCATTTTTTAGATTTTCAAGTCCCCCTTTGGGGGATTTAGGGGAAATACTAGCCAACTCCGTATAGTAAGGTTGTTATTTACTAAAAAAACAGTTTAAGGAATTAATAGTGATTTTTCTTTATAAAAAATGATAGAAAAATCTGATTTTCGCATAAAAAATGTCCGAGGCAACTGGCATAATGTTTTCCTCCACAACTTCGGAAAGAGGGGGAATAGGAAAAAAAATTCAGGAGAACCAGAATGAGTAAAAGACTGTACCCGTTCGGAGGAGGAGCAGCAGAAGGCAGGGCCGATATGAAAAACCTGCTTGGCGGCAAGGGCGCGAACCTTGCGGAAATGGCGAACCTCAACATCCCGGTGCCCGCGGGGTTCACCATCACGACCGAGGTATGCAATGAATTCTATGCAAACAACCGCTCGTATCCCGCCGGGCTCAGGGAAGAAGTCAATGAGGCGCTGAAGCAGGTCGAACGGATCATGGCTGCCCGGTTCGGCGACCAGGCTAATCCACTGCTCGTATCCGTAAGATCCGGAGCGCGGGCATCGATGCCCGGCATGATGGATACGGTCCTGAACCTGGGGCTCAATGACAGAACGGTCAAGGGAATAATAAATAAATCGGGTAACGAGCGCTTCGGCTGGGACTCATACCGTCGGTTTATCCACATGTACGGCGACGTGGTCATGGGTCTCAAGCCTGAATCAAAGGACGCGCACGATCCCTTTGAGCAGACCATGGATGCCTTGAAGAAAAAACGAAAGATCAAAATGGACCTCGATCTGACCGTGGGCGACCTGAAAGAGCTCGTGGGCCAGTACAAGTCGCTCATCAAAAAAAGGCTGAAGGTCGATTTCCCCTCTGACCCATACGAACAGCTCTGGGGGGCCATTGGCGCCGTGTTCGGCTCGTGGATGAACGAGCGGGCGATCCTTTACCGTAAGATGAACAACATCGACGACAGCTGGGGCACCGCGGTCAACGTGCAAGCCATGGTGTTCGGCAATATGGGGGACGACTGCGCCACCGGCGTCGCGTTCACGCGGGATCCGGCGACCGGGGACGGGCGTTTTTACGGCGAATACCTCATCAACGCCCAGGGCGAGGACGTGGTCGCCGGCACCAGGACCCCCCAGCAGATCACGGCCGAGGGGTCCCGGAAGTGGGCCAGGGAAAACCGCATATCCGAATCCGACAGGAAGTCGAAATATCCCTCGCTGGAGGAATACATGCCCGGGGCCTATCGCCAGCTCGACGAGGTGTACCGCAAGCTTGAGCGCCACTATCGCGACATGCAGGACATCGAGTTCACGATCCAGAACAAAAAGCTCTGGATGCTCCAGACGCGAACCGGCAAGCGCACCGCCGCAGCCGCCGTTAAGATCGCCGTGGACATGGTCACCGAGGGGCTCATCTCAAAGGAAGAGGCGGTCATGCGCATCGAGCCCGCCTCGCTCGATCAGCTCCTCCATCCCACCTTTGATCCCAAGGCCAAACGGAGCGCCATCGCGCGCGGGTTGCCGGCATCTCCGGGGGCCGGCGTCGGAAAGGTCGTGTTCAATGCGGACGACGCGGAAGCGTTCAGCACCAAGGGGGACAAGGTCGTGCTGGTGCGCATCGAGACCTCTCCCGAGGATCTGAAAGGCATGTCGGTCTCACAGGGGATCCTCACGGCCCGGGGGGGCATGACGTCGCACGCGGCGGTCGTCGCGCGCGGCATGGGCAAATGCTGCGTGTCCGGCTGCGGCGAGCTTGAGATTGATTATAAGAAAAGGATATTCAAGGCAAACAACAAAACGGTAAAACAGGGCGACTTTATCTCCCTCGACGGCAGCACCGGAGACGTCATGCTCGGCAAGGTGCCCACGGTCGATCCGGAGCTTTCCGGGAACTTCGGGACCATCATGAAATGGTCGGATGAGATACGTACGCTCGGCGTGCGCACCAACGCGGATACGCCCCATGACGCGCAGGTCGCCCGCGGCTTCGGCGCCGAGGGGATCGGCCTGTGCCGCACCGAGCATATGTTCTTCGAGGGCGACCGTATCAAGGCGATGCGCGAGATGATCCTCGCCGAAAACCTGGCGGGAAGAAAGAAGGCGCTCGCAAAGCTTCTCAGGATGCAGAGGAAAGACTTCTACGGGATACTCAAGGCGATGCAGGGCTTCGGGGTCACGATCAGGCTCCTCGATCCACCCCTGCATGAGTTCGTGCCGCACGAGAAGAAAAACCAGGAAGAGATGGCCAGGGAGATGAAGGTCCCGCTGAGCGTGATCAAGGCGAAGGTCGAAGCCCTTCACGAGGTCAATCCCATGCTCGGCCACAGGGGATGCCGGCTCGGCATCACGTATCCCGAAATCACCGAGATGCAGGCCCGGGCTATTTTCGAGGCGGCGTGCCAGCTTACGCAGGAAGGGGTGAGCGTGAAGCCCGAGGTGATGGTGCCGCTCGTCGGTCACGTGCGCGAGCTCACGATGCAAAAGGAGATCATCAGGGCCACCGCCGAAAAAGTCATGAAAGAAAAGGGCGTGACCATTGAATACCAGATAGGGACCATGATAGAGGTGCCGCGCGCCGCGGTCACCGCGGATGAGATCGCGGCAGAGGCGCAATTCTTTTCATTCGGCACCAATGACCTGACGCAGATGACGTTCGGATTCAGCCGCGACGACTCGGGAACCTTTCTGCCGGAGTACGTTGAAAAGAAAATACTGCCGGCCGATCCCTTCAGGGTGATCGACCGGGGAGGCGTGGGGCAGCTTGTCAGGACCGCGGTTGAAAAAGGGAGAAAGGCGAGGCCGGACCTGAAGCTCGGCATCTGCGGCGAGCACGGCGGCGATCCGAGCTCCATAGAGTTCTGCCATATGGTCGGCCTGAACTATGTGAGCTGCTCGCCCTTTCGGGTGCCGATCGCGCGTCTTGCCGCGGCCCAGGC
>CAZHAD010000040.1:3156-28915 GCA_964529965.1 uncultured Leptospirales bacterium
ATGTGAGCTGCTCGCCCTTTCGGGTGCCGATCGCGCGTCTTGCCGCGGCCCAGGCCGCGATCAAGAATAAAAAATAAAGCCTCCAGCGGGTGACCTCACTCCCGGTCTCCTCTTCCATTAAGAAATGGAAAAAGGAGAGGGGGTCTCTAAGGACGAGGCTTGATATTTCGAAAACCCTCTCCTTTCTTCCGAGATTAATGGGAGAGGGTGCGCGGAGCGCGGGTGAGGTCAGAAAAGGTATTCAGTGAAATTATTAGGTACTCTTGTTAGAAATGCGAATTCAATGACTTCATGCCGAGGATAAAACATGAAAAAATTAATATATGCGGCGGTCTTTATCGCGTTCGTGAATTCTGCGCTCTTCGCCTCATACGAGGAAGCCTTGAAATTGTTTGAAAAGAAAGACTACAAAAACTCGCTGAAAATGATAGCATCGGAGCTGGAAATAGCGAACGATACTAAGCCGGGCTCGCCGAATTACAACCTTAGGTTTCTTGCCGCGCACGACCATTGGGAGCTTGGAAACGTGAAGTCGGCCATCAGCCACTTCACCCGTTGCATCGAGATAAGAAAAGACGCGGTCGAACCGTACATCGACCTTGCGATGCTTCAGATAAGTGTCAAGAAATATGGCGACGCTGAAGCGACCGCAACACGCGGCATCGCGGTGAAGAAGTCCCCCATGCTCTACTATCTTCTCGGCCTCATTTCATTAAAAAGGGAAAACTTCTGGAGGGCCAAGGAGATGTTCGAAAAGGCGAATTCGCTCGATCCCGAGCTCTACTATTCTTACAACGCCCTGGGCATAACACTGATGCGGCTCAAAAAATACGGAGAGGCGAACACCGCCTTTTCCGCGGCAAATGTCATAAAGCCTAAATCGGTCGAGATCCTCAACAACCTTGGCAGGAGCTATGAGAAGCTCGGGAAGATGAAGGAGGCCCTCGAATATTATGAGAAGGCGGCCGAACTGGACGGCCAGAACAAAGTAGTGCATGAGAATCTCACGCGCTTAAAAAAAGAGTAGCGGCGTAAAGATTTATTTAATATTCTCAAGCGCTTCCTTAAATTTCGGAAGAGACCTTAGGATCACGTCTTCGGACACGCAGTATGCGATACGGAAGTAGCCCGGCCCGCCGAACCCGCTTCCCGGCACCGCCAGTATGTTGTACTTCTGCAGATGCCGGACGAACGCAACGTCATCATCGATCGGCGACTTGCAGAATAAATAAAACGCCCCTTCCGGAAGGGGGAACGTGTATCCCGCCTTGCTCAATCCATCCGCCAGGATGTCGCGCCGCCTCTTGTAGGGCGTGATGTCGACCGTGACGTCCGTGAGCTGTGCCACGATCCGCTGCATGAGCGCGGGCGCGTTGACGTATCCGAGTATCCGGTTGCAGAGAATCAGGCCCGCCATAAGCCTGTCCGCGGAATCGCAGGCGGGATTGGCGGCGACATAGCCGATCCTCTCTCCAGGTATCGAAAGGGACTTTGAATATGAGCTCACGATCACCGAGTGCGGGTAGGAAGCCATGATGCTCGGCACCTCGATGCCGTCGTACACGATCTCACGGTACGGCTCGTCGCAAATCAGATATATGGCCCTTCCATTTTTGTTATAACCTGAAAGCAGGTCCGAAAGCCCGGTTATCTGGCTTTCTGGATATACCCTGCCGGTGGGATTGTTCGGCGAATTGATCAGCACCGCCTTTGTCCTGGGAGTGATTGCTTTCCCGATGCTGTCGGGGTTCAGCGAAAAATCCGGGCCGGTGTCGGCGAGCTTCGCCACCCCTCCGTGGTTTGCGATGTAAAAGTTGTATTCGACAAAATAGGGTCTGGCGACCACCACCTCGTCCCCAGGGTCAAGGATGGCCTTCAAAACCGTGTTCAGACCGCCCGCGGCTCCGCAGGTCATGACGATATAATCCGCGGTCATGGGAACCCCGAGATCCCTTGCCACCTTTGCGGCAATCGCGCTCCGCACGGCGGGGAACCCGGCGTTGGGCATGTATCCATGCGCGCCTTTTACCTTCTCTTTCGCGAATCCCCTCAGCACGTCGAAAAATCTGTCGGGAGGATCAAGGTCCGGGTTCCCCAGGCTGAAATCGAAAACGTTCTCCTCGCCGTGCCTGGCCTTGACCTTGATCCCCTCCTCAAACATTCTGCGTATCCACGAGGACTTCTCAATGGATTCCTGTACGTGTTCGGCTATAGACATATGCCCCCCACTCTGTTTTTATTTATCTGCATCATCATGATGTTTCCAACGTTCCTCTCCGCATGTATACTAAAAAGAGGGGCCGTCGTTAAAAATACCCATGCAGTCCCGGCGTACCGGGACGGGGTATTTTTTCGCATCATGTTTTGCGCGTTTTAACCCCGGAGCAGTGCTCCGGGGTTTCGGGCGCTGCGATAACCCTTTGTAAGCCGTTGCCAAACCTCATGTCAGCCTGAATTCTGAATTTTTATAAATAAAATGCAAGAATAAAATGCCCGTTATTCGATCCCGTCCCGAAAACTCTTGACATTTTGCAGATCGTCGGCATCCATTAGTTTTTCCCCGCATCAATGAAGTCATGCAAGGAGCTTCAAATGATCAGGGCACTGAAAAAAATCATTTTGCCTGACAGGGAAAACTACCCGGATACCTTCGCGGGCGAGCTCCACTTCCAGTGCTCGAGGATCGTGCTCCCCGCTTCCCTGATCTGCCTGTTTGCATGGTTAAACTACATTAACATCGACCGCCGGTTATACCCTGACGAGCACCTGATCATCCTGTTCCGGTACGGGCTCACGCTCGTATCGCTCATTGTCCTTATTTGTTATTTCGTTCCATCCTTGAAAAAGCAGAGCATGTGGCTCTTATTCTTGCTCGGTCTCTACCTCGAAATAGCCACCGGAATCATAACCGGATTGGCCAAGGGCGACCCGATCTATATGGGCGGGTACATCCTCGTCCTCCTGATCCCGGTCGTCGTCCCGCTGAGTACGTACCTGATCTGGTTCCTCGTGCTCATATCCGTCGCCGTCTTCTTCATCGTCGGACTGGGCGGCGGCATGGAGCTGACGGGCATGAGGGACCAGTATAAGTTCACGGATCTGACGACCGCCGTCTTTTTCGTGCTGTTTTTCGCCTACATCCTCGGCCGGATACGGTACAGAAGCTGGGAGAAATCCAACCAGGTGCAGGAGCACAAGGTAAAGCTCCAGGCGGAAAACGAGAGAACGGAGATTATTATCTCCAACGCCCGCAGCCTGGTCGCCAACGTCCTGGAGGCTTCGAACCTGTTGAGCGACTTTTCAAAACAAATCAACTCCACCATAACGCAGCAGTCGAGACTGTTCGACCAGAGCAAAGGGGTCGGCCTGGACCTTCTCAATTCCTTTCACGAAATCAAAAAGGAAACAAAAAAACAGCTGGATGCGACCACCATGGGGAAAGACCTGATAGAGCAGCTGATCAAAGAGTTCAGCCATACCGCCGACTCGAGCAGGTCGGCGCGGGACAGCGCAAAGCAGATCACGGAGCTTTCCACCGAATGCAACAAAAACCTGGAGTACGCCAACAGGGTGATCGAAAAGCTCAGGGAGGAATCTTCGCGCATCGAGGAGATTTCAAACACGATCAACGAGATCGCGGATAAGACCAACCTCCTGTCGTTGAACGCCTCGATCGAGTCGGCCCGCGCGGGAGAGCACGGGAGGGGGTTCGCGGTCGTTGCCGACGAGATATCAAAGCTGGCCGATACGAGCATCTCCTCCGCCAAGGAGATCGGGCAGATCATCCACCTGTCGGTCGATCGCATCAAAGAGGCGTCGATGCAGATCAATGAAACCACTCTGTCGCTCAAGAAGATAATCGACTATCTGGAATACAACAGGAGCTTCCTGAACCAGCTGGAAACGCTCATCTCCACGGAAGACAAGGATGTTCAATCGCTCATCAACCACATCGAGGGATTTCACGTATTTTCGAACCTGATCGACGAGCTTTCGGAAAAGAGCGTGTACGAAGTTTCCCTGTCTCAGGACATCGTCGTAAAGATCAACGATTTCTACACCCACCTGTCGACCATGTCGGACAGGCTCCTCGGCCTGGCGAACAGCCTGACGGGCAACATGGAAAGCCTGCAGCAAACCATTCAATAACCGTTCCTTTTGTACATCATCCGCGAAACGAAACAGCGGGAGGCATGTCCCCTCAACCTGTTATGGTGCCGGAGGGGCCGACGCAGGATCCTCGAACCAGATCATCATGTTCGCAAGAATCGGCACCACGCTTGAGGTGTGGGTGCCGTCGACGAATACCGCGTAGGTATAGGGTTGAGCTGATGTATGTTGAAAATGATCGTAAGCGTTCTCTGCATTTATTATAGGCACGTCCGTGTCCCCGTATGCCGCATACACCGTCAGAGGACATCGTGGTGAAAATTCCCAGGTATCATTTTTCTTAAGCGCGTCTTTGAGATCCGTCTCGCCGCTGCCGGTAAAGCTTGATACAAAGTCGCCGTCGAGGAGGTCGCTGGTATTAGAGGGAAGGTAATCTGCGATTGTCGCATAGTCCGACCTCGGATACGGATCCTCGGTAAACCACACGTCATAGGGGCTCCTCAGATAATAGCTCAGAGGATGCCCCGGGGAGTATATTTTATTATAAACTGGTATCACGAACAGCAGGTACTCGGCCTGGCTCGTATCGATATCCTTGTTGCTTGCGATGTAGTTTCCAGCGGTCGTGCTCAGGTCATAAGGGCCGGACACGGGTGCGGCTGCAGTGATGGGATATTTTGCAGCATAATGCGCCTCCAATTCCCGTACCGTGGCCATGGCCGCCATGCCCCCCTCGGATATGCCGGTGACGAAAAGCTCCGGCTGGGTTTGCCCCGGATCGATATAATTCAGGCTTATAGAATTATATTGAACGAACAGCATCGCAGCTTCAATGGCGTCCACGGTGCTCGAAGCCAGGGAGGCGGCGTGCACGAAGGGATGGTCGACGGCGCTGCTCGCGCCGTATCCCAGGTAATCGGGCCCGACCGATACGTATCCCCTGGCGGCGAAAAGGCCGGCGCTGATCCTGGAAAATTCGATATCCGTGCCGACCTCGGTGCCGTGGCAATAGGCGAGCAGGGGGAAGGGGCCGGGGGCATTCGGAACCCACACGACTCCCGAAGCTTCTATTTGATTGTTGTCCGTATCGACGGTTTCATAGGTTATCCGATAATACTTCATGCCGTACAGGGGGGTCAGAGACGGATAGGAATCCAGCGATACGTTCGTTTCGGCAAGGTATTGACGCACCAGTTGGTTGACGTAGGAAAGGGGCAGGTCCCAGATCCTCTGGGCGGTCAGGAGCTTCCCGCGTTGCGGCGAGGAGGGGTCGATGACGTCATACTGCACCAGCGGTCCGGGAAGGAATGGAAGACCCAGGGACAGTAAAAGATAGTTTCGCTCTTCCCTGTTTTTTTTGGAAACATCAGCCCTGTTGCATCCCACTGATGATCCGATCAAGACGAAAAGGGTCAGCACGAGGATTGTCGATATTATCCGCCGGTTCATCGAGTTCAATTTTATCAAAATAAATATATTTGCCGGCCCGGTCAAACAATTGTTGGGTTTTCATGATAATAAAATTTCAGATGGGCTTTCGGCAATTTTTTTCTTGATTTTACTGAAATGTAAATCAATAATCATTTTAAATTTCATTCCCTATAGATAGGGGGGCGCATGCGCCGTACTTTTCCCGCCAATATCAATATCCGAAAAACCGAGTGAACATAATCATGAATACAATGAAAAAAACCCTCATTATATCAGTGGCTCTGATCTGCGTCCTAATCAGCCAGGCTGCGGTCAACGTATTGTATGCCGGAGATGCCGAGTCTGCGGAACGCGCCTCCCCAAAAGAAGTCAGATATGATAAAGACATATTCCGGAAATGGATGCCGTTCGACGAGCCTGAAAAATCGCAGCATGTCTATTCGGACGTCATGCTTTCATCGGCCGCTCCGTACGCAGAAATGCAATATCCGCGCCTTGTGATGGAAAAGTTCCGCGGGAATGCCTTGTATATGGCGGACGACAACGGCCTTTTGCGCGCCATTTATTCATGGGATTTCAGCAAGGCAGGAACATCGATGTTGAAGATAGGCCCTAAAACAAGGAGAATGCTTTCAAAAATCTATTCGATGCTGGACCGTGACATCCCCTCGCTTTTCAGGTTCCTGGAAAATAACGGGCTGGATTCCCTCGAGCTTAACGGCAGGGAAAACTTTTCAAACCCGAAAGACGTCAGGATCAAGTATACTACAATGCTTGAAATGCTCTTCGCAGAAGGCGATTATTTTCGTGAGCGGGAATACGAGCTCGCTGCCGCGAACAGGCTGGTGGAATACTGCTTCGGCCGGAAAACATGGCCCGCATTCGAAAAAATACTGTACACGGCCAACACCTGGCCGGTCGGCCGGTTCGCGTATTCAACAATATGGTATTTTCTGTCCGGCACAGGCTGGAAGCAGTGGCATATGAATGCCATCCTGGGCCTGAAAGAAGCATTTAAATCGGGCGCGCGTATCGTCTATATAGCGGGCGGGAACGACGTGTATCAGCTCATAAAGGCGGGAATCTACGATATCGAGATCATCGATCCCCTTCTTCCCACGCAGCCGCGGTTTTACGCCGGGGGATGGAAGTTCCTGTTCAAAAAGAACGGGATCGGCGACGAGATAATCCTCAACTTTGACGGAAAAACCCGTCCGCAATCACCCCATCCGCACCTGGTCATGAGGCGCGCCGGATATAAAGAAGGGGAACCGTTTACCGCTCTCCTTCATACAGGTAAGAGGGAGCGGCTAACGGCAAGCATGACCACGTGGATCATCTACGACAGGGATTCGGGGACCAGGCTCGGCCGGCTGGTCATAAACAGGCGGTTCTGCAATCAGGCTGATTTCGCCTCAGGCCCCGGGAAAGCGCTCCTCATGTCATTCAATGAGCTGTTTTTCGTGGCCACAGCGGACGTTAAAAAATCATGGGGCATAAATCCGGAGAAGTTTTCTACTGATTTTAAGATGTACGTAAAGCAACTCAGTAAGCCGCTCACCAGAGAGGTAATATTGAATATACGCAAAGGAGAGGAAAGCCCTCTGCAGTTTCTATCGCTTGGAAGCGAGGTGAATTGACACCCGGTTTTCCCGCATTGAAGCGGGGAACGTTCGGGTTATTTCGCCGCCAGGTTGTATATCCAGGCGATCAAAAGTCCAAGGATGCCGGCGTCAAAAAAGCCCCACACACCGCCGATAATGCTGCCAAGAAACGTGGGGTTGAAGCCGATATAGAGCGTTTTCATCATTTCCACCACGCCGCTCCCCCAGTTGAACCAGAGCGTCGTGAGTCCCAACAGAAACATGACCGCGCCCCAGACTATGCCCATTGCCAGCCCCAGCGCCCAGACGTTTAATTTATTCATTACATCCTCCTTTTAATATTTAAGCACAATGTATGAACATTGAGCATTAATATAATATATTGATGAAATATGATTAAAACAAAAGAAATATATTTTTATCTCACTGGATGAGTCACAAATCATTTGAAATGACATCGGTCAGATCCCTTTCACGCAGGATGCTTCTTTTCCACGAGGCGATATGGGGGATTATGTAGGGCAAAAGCCTCAATGAATAGTAGGGGGGGAACATGGGAAGCCCCGCCATGTCTCCGAAGATCATGGCGGTAAAGAGATTATTCAGATATCCTTGTTCTTTCCTGAGCTCAAGTTCAAGCTCATACGCGGACATCCCGTAGAATATGCCGGTAAGAATAACGCGGAGCTTGTTAAGCCTGTCTCTGAGGAACGATACAATGTTTTTTATAAACATGCGGCGCATAATGCATTCCCCATGATATATCGCCGAATGATGCTTCTCAAAATCAACCGTATTTTTTTGTGAGCTCTTTATATCTGAAACAGGACATGATGTGGTCATTCACCAGACCCATGGCCTGCATATGGGCGTATACCACGGTCGAGCCTACGAACGTGAACCCTCTCTTTTTCAGATCCTTGCTGATGGCATCCGACAGCTTCGTGTAGGCGGGGATCTCTGAGATGGAGGAGAATTTATTGTGTATCGGCTTGCCTCCGGTAAAGCCCCAGATATATTCATCGAACGTTCCGAATTCCTTTCTGACCCGGATAAATGACCTGGCGTTCACGATCGCACCCTCGATCTTCAGCCTGTTCCTGATGATGCCCTCGTCGCCAAGAAGGCGGCGTATGTTTCTGCCGTCGTATGCGGCGATCTTGTTGAAATCGAATTTGTCAAAGGCCCTCCTGAAATTTTCCCTCTTTCTCAATATGGTGAGCCAGCTCAATCCCGCCTGGAACCCCTCGAGCACGAGGAACTCGAATATTTTTCTGTCGTCATGAATCGGGACGCCCCATTCCGTATCATGATAAGTGAGGAGAAGAGGGTCGTTCGCCGGCCATGAGCAGGTGTGCGTGGGTATTTTCTTCTTCTCAGAGGCCAACGCTGAATACCTTCTTTACCATCTCCGTCATACGTGTATCCTGCTAAAACGCGCTTCTGACCACGCCGCCGTCCACGCGCAGCGCCGCTCCCGTGGTTGCCGACGCGAGAGGGCTCGCGAGGTACGCGACCAGCGCCGCCGTTTCAGCCGGCTCGGCGAAGCGCCTGATGAGCGAGGTCGGCCGGGCATGCTTGAAAAATTCCTTTTCGATCTCGCCGTGCGTTGTATTCTGTGCTTTGGCGGCCGCATCGACAAAAGAGACGAGGCCGCGCGATTTGGTCGGACCCGGAAGGACGCAATTCACGGTTATGCCGGTACCGGCCAGCGATTCGGCGAGGCCGCGGGAGACGGCGAGCTGCGCCGTCTTGGTCATGCCGTAGTGGATCATTTCGACGGGTATCTGGACCGCGCTCTCGCTCGATATGAAAATGATCCGGCCCCAGTTGCGGCGCTTCATGCCGGGCAGATACAGTCGTGCCAGGCGCACGCCGCTCAACACGTTGACCTCGAAGAAGCGCCGCCAGTCCTCGTCCGGGATATCCTCGAACGGCTTCATCTCGAAGATGCCGAGATTGTTGACCAGGATATCCACGTCAGGGTGCAGCTCCGCAAGCCGCCCGGCAGCCTCCGCATCGCCGAGATCCCCGGCGAATCCGCGCACGTCCCCTCCGGTTGATCCCTTCAGTCGGTCAACCGCGCCGTCTACGGCCTTCCGGGTTCGTCCGTTGATGATGACTTGGCCCCCCTCGGCGGCGATCGCCTCGGCGATCGCATACCCGATTCCGGCCGTGCTGCCGCTGACAAATGCGAGCTTGTCCTTTAATTGTAAATCCATACATGCTCCTTTATGTTGATGGACATCCCCACCTTGCAGATGATCTTCCGAGTATCGTGCAGAGCATCGGTAACGTATAACGGCTCTTTTAGGAAAATAACGAACAAAAATCAAAAATTCAAGCGTTTTTCAAATATCGTTAATCAATCCGTGCGAAGCTTTTCCACCTGCATTCTTTACGGATCCGTTCAAAGTACATACATACTATTTGTTAAATGTTTTTTCTTAAACAACAATTGCACAATGCGAATTAATTTCCTTCACCGTGTAATTTGAAAAGGACTCTAAAATTTTGTTGATTTTTACGGGTAGTCTGCTAACGGTACTTACATAATATGTAAATGCATGAAAGGAGGAAAAATCATGAATATTAGGTATACGGGATTCATAAGAGAAAGAATAAAAAAACAACCGGTGACCATAAGTCCGGACGCGTCCTTTTATGAGGCGCGCGCTCTTATACGCGAAAAGGGCGTCCGTCATCTGCCCGTCGTGGATAAAAATAACCATGTGCTCGGAATCGTAACCGACAGCGACATACGTGCGGCGGCTCCCTCCGGTGCAACGACATTGAGCGTACACGAGCTCACGTATCTGCTGGGAAAACTGAAAGTTTCCGGTTTCATGACTCCAAAGAAGAAATTAATCACGATAAACCCCGACACGCTTGTCGAGGAAGCGGTCCAGCTGATGCATGACAATAAAATCGGATGCCTTCCCGTTTTGGAGGGGAAAAAACTCTACGGCATCTTCACCGAAACCGACGCGCTTGAACTCGTGGTGAATATCTTCGGCAACAAGCTGAAAGGGACCCGCCTGACCATAGCCTTCGACGACAAACCCGGCATATTGATCGGGATGCTTGAAATATTAAACAAATATCATGTAAATATCGTAAGCTTGTTGCTGGTCTCTTTCCTGGTCGACGGGAAGAGGCTAGCGGTGCTCAGGGTCTTTACGGAAAAATACAAGATGATTGTGAAAGAGCTCGATCAATCGGGCTACCAGGTGCTTTCCGAAGGAAAGTGGCCGAAATCATAGTATTTTCCGCATCCGGGACTTTGCGCCGTTCTTGATCTGCGTTGATGGACAACATCAAGGCGCTTCGAAAACGGCTCAAAAGTCCTTCTGGATGTTGCCGCTCGATAACCCTTCGCACATCTCATCCAATACCCCCTGGCCCGGAATTCTTTCCAGAGAATCAAGTGCCCATATTATGACTATTTTTTGTGAATAAGTTCGCTTACCGAAAATCTTTATAAAAGATCATTCATAAAAATCATTTTAAGTATCAAAACATTCTTAAAAATATATCATTGACTGCACATCGCATAGCATAAGATAAGCGATTTCAGTTGCTATTCTTTAATTTTATTAATATATTTTTTATGCCATGAAGGCGGATGGAATAAAAAAAATACACGATTACCTGTTCGAAATCCCTGCCGATTTCAAGGCCGGAATGCGCGTGCCCGCGAGGATTTACGCCTCGCTCAAGCTCATCCAAGAGATGGACAACGCGGTGCTGGAACAGCTCACAAACGTGGCGCTTTTGCCCGGCATCATCAACCACGCGATCGTCATGCCCGACGGGCATTCGGGGTACGGATTCCCGATAGGCGGCGTGGCCGCAATGGACCCTGAAACGGGGGTCATATCGCCAGGGGGCATCGGGTTCGATATCAATTGCGGCGTACGGCTCATGGCCACCTCGCTCACGTATGAAGAGGTCAAGCCGAAGCTGAAAGCGCTGGTGCAGGCGCTGTTCAACCGCATCCCGACCGGCGTGGGCTCCGAGGGGATGGTGAAGTTGAAGCGTGACAGGCTTGACGAGGCCATGAGCCTCGGCGCCCGCTGGGCCGTCGAGAACGGCTACGGCGAAGAAAGCGATCTTGATTACATCGAAGAGGGCGGATGCATGGCCGACGCCGATCCGGCGGCGGTGTCCGACAGGGCAAGGGAGCGCGGCAGGGAGCAGATCGGCAGCCTGGGCTCGGGCAACCACTACCTGGAGATCCAGGTGGCGAAGCGGGGAAACATCTTTGACAGGGAACTTGCGGTGCAGTTCGGCATCTTCCGAGAAGGCCAGGTCGTGGTCATGATTCATTCGGGAAGCCGGGGTTTCGGCCATCAGATTGCAACCGACTACCTGAAGCAATTTCTTTCCGTCATGGGCCCGAAATACGGGCTTTCCATGCCGGACCGGGAGCTTGCGTGCGCGCCGTTCCATTCCAAGGAGGGGCAGCTTTACTACCGGGCGATGAACTGCGCAATCAATTTCGCGTTTCTGAACCGCCAGATAATGATGCACGGCGTGAAACGCGTGTTCAGCGATATATTCAAAAAATCCCCGGAAGAGCTGGGGCTCCGGCTCGTGTACGACGTGTGCCATAACACGGCCAAGCTCGAAACGCACCTCGTCCGGGGCAGGGAGCGCACCATACTGGTGCACCGGAAGGGGGCCACCCGCGCCTTTCCGCCGGGCATGAAGGGGCTTCCCTCGCGCTACCGGCAGACCGGGCAGCCGATACTTATCGGCGGAAGCATGGAAACCGGCTCATACCTGCTGGCGGGCATGGCCACGGGCGCGGACGCGTTTTACTCGACCTGTCACGGAAGCGGCCGCGTCATGTCGCGGCATCAGGCGAAAAAAATCTACAACGGCAGGGATCTGCAGAAGCACATGGAGGAGCAGGGGATCTACGTGCTCACCTCATCCTTTCCGGGCCTCGCGGAGGAGGCGGGCGGCGCATACAAGAACGTGGATGAGGTGATCCGGGCTACGGAAAAGGGGGGCCTGAGCAAGGCGGTGGTCAAGCTCGTCCCGATCGGGAATATAAAGGGATAGGCGCATATGGCTTATGAGATCATCGACGATCTGAGCAGGGCGGACATCGCCTTCAGGGTGCGCGGCGGGAGCCTGGGGGAGCTCTTCAGCGAAGGCGCCAAGGCGCTGGTCTCGATCATGCTACACGATCCCGGCGTGATCCGTCCGAACAGGACGATAAAGATACAATGTCGTGCGGGCGATCTTGAGCTCCTCTATTTCGATTTTCTTTCGGAGCTCGTCTTTTATAAGGATTCCGAGCTGCTCCTGCTCCTGCCGGAGCGGATCGATATCGCCGAATCCGAGGACGGATACCGGCTCGCCTGCGAGGCGCGGGGGGAGAAAATCGATCACGGCCGGCACCGCTTCATCGTGGACATCAAGGCGATAACCTTGCACCATTTGAGCGTGCTAAAGGAAAACGACACCTGGACCGCAACGGTGGTAGTGGATGTATAGCGAAGAACACTCTCGTTCGCCATGGCTCCACCCCCGAATGAGGGCTTGTATAGAGTACCTGTCATCGCGAGCGAAGCGAAGCGATCTGCTCATAAACAACACAAAGGTGCAATAATATTACTTTTGAGACTGCCCCAAGAAGGTAAAAGTTTGGCCTATTAGATGCGGACAGATGTCAGCTTACTTTAACTGGTTGATGTATAATTTCCTCATCTCATGAAAGAAAAACTGGTAATCCTGCTTCTGGTAGTCGGGATAGGTCCACTCCCACGGTAGGTACCGCCTGCCCACGTATCGGTATTCATTTTCCAGGTAGATCCCCCTGTTCAGATACGCGCGGTGGAAAAATTCCTTGCAGGATGCCAGATACACGTTCGACAAGGTCAGATATCCGGGATCGATGTTGATTCTCCGCTTTCCGTTCTCCGAGAAGCGCTTCTCAAGCCTGTTGGTGAAGAGCTTGATCCCCACTATCTTCTCCCGGCGGATCAGCTTCCTGAAGGAAAGGAACACCTTGAACTGCGACGCCCCCATCTCGTGGTAATATCCGGTATGCGTGAAGGGGATGCTCTTCGAACGGTAATCGATCTCTCCGAACTTTTTCGTGAGTGTCTTTTCCGCGGAGCGCGCGATTTCGTTGGAATGGAAGATCATGCCGATGAAAAGCTTCGCCTTGGATGGGATTATCGGCTCAGCCATCTGCGCTCCGTATCAGATTGATATAGCTCCTCATGTCCTCCGGCAGGGGGGCCTTGATGCATGTGGTCGCGCGCAGCCATGGATGATGGAATTGAATCGACCGTGAATGGAGCGCCGATCTGGTGAATTCGGGCACTCGCATCATTTCGCCGGCGCCTTTTGCGGAACATTCCCGGGGCATGGTCTTTATCCCGTAGAGCTTGTCGCCCGCAATGGGGTATCCCGCGTGCTCCAGGTGCACCCTGATCTGGTGCTGTCTGCCCGTGTAGGGAAGCGCCTTCATGAGGGCATATCCGTTGAAGGAGGCAAGGGTGATAAACCTGGTCCTCGCCCCGTCCTTAGCCTCCGGATACGCCGCACGCCTGTGCGCGGATGCGGGAAATGGATCCGGGCCGATCGGGATGTCCACGAAGAAATCATGCTGTCGGGGAACCCCGTGAACCAGCGCAAGGTACGATTTCCTCACGGAGCTGAAATTCGCGTGCACGAGGTCCGCGCTCCGCGGATCTTTCGCGATCAGGACGACGCCCGATGTTTCCCTGTCGAGCCGGTTCACCAGGTGGAGCTTCCTGTTACATCGGGCCTGGAGAATCGTCAGAAGGGTGTTGTGATAATACACGCCGGCCGGGTGGACGGGGATGTTGCCGGGTTTATTGACTCCTATGAAATGATCGTCCTCGTATACTATGGTATAATTCGCGTCTATCTCCGGCTCTGGGGCGTCCCTGCCCGCGAAGGATATGAGGTCTCCCGGCGCGATTTTCTTGTCGTGCCTGAAAAGCACCGTACCATTGAAGCGTATTTTCCCATTGCCGATATGTCGCTGCCATTCCGACCTGCTGAGATAGCCGTAGCGCTTCGCCAGGTATCGGTCGATGCGCATCCGGGCGTCGCGCGCCTTCACCCGGCACTCGGTCAAAAACTCCATTGCATCATCCTTAATCCCATGAATCGTATTTCGCTCTGTTTCATACGGGACCGTCTCACCGTATCTTCCTCCAGTCCCCCTTTTTCAAATCCAGACCCAGCTCTCCGCCCGGATTCATGATATTGTTCGGATCAAAGTGCCGCTTGAGCGCCCTGATGGCCTCCATCTGGCTCCTGCCCAGGTGCCGTTCCATCCATGGAGAAAGCATCCTGCCCACGCCGTGGTGGTGGCTCAGCGAGCCGCCGTGCTTCAGAATGCTTTCTATTATTCCGTCCTGAAACCTGACGTACTCTTTAATGTCCTTCATTGTTGCGATGAATATGAAATAGAGGTTGGTGCCCTGGGGATAAAAGTGCGAGGCATGGGCCATGCAGACGGTGCGGGGCCTGCGCTTGATGAAGTCCCTGACCCCCGCATGCAGGCCCTCGATGCGGTCCCAGGTCACCGCGGTTTCGAGGGTGTCGATCATTATGCCGTAATCCTGAAGGTCTTCCCGCATGTACGGATCGGTATACCTGCCCTTCTCCCACTTGGTCACCGGATATCCGGTGAGATAGATTCCGCCGAACCGCCCGCATATTTTTTTTACCTGCCGCTTCACGTTTTTCGTGAAGTTCTTCTCTCCCTCGGCCGTGCCGATGAAGAGGCAACGCTCCATCCTCCTGAACGCGCGGAGCTTCATGTAGGAGTCGACCGGCGTGCCCTCTATGCCGTAGAGTTTGAGCGCGACATCGGTCTCCTCAGGATCGGATATTCTGAACACCGCGGGCATGCCGAATTCGCCCTGGGATATTTCACGAGACGCCCCGAGCGCCGCTTCCCAGGAGGGGAGCATGAAGGCGAACCTGCGTCTGTTCTCCGGCATGTGACGGTACACCTTCAGGCAGGCCTCCACCAGCACGCCGAAGCTCCCCTCGCTTCCCTTCATGATGTCGTTGACCTTCGGCCCGGTGGCGGTCGCGGGATAGTCGAGCGTCCTGATCTCACCGGCCGGGGTTACGTACTCCTGGCTTACGACCAGGTCACCGGCGTCGCCGTAATAAGATGAGGACTGACCCGCGCCGAGGGCCGCGATCCATCCGCCTACGGATGAAAACTCGAACGATTGGGGGAAATGCCCTCCCGTGTATCGCCCGGCGGCGCCGAGCATTTCCGGGGCGTGATTGAGCGCGCGCTCGTATTCCGGCCCCATGATTCCCGCCTGGACGCGCACGGTCTGGTTCGTTTCATTCAGACCGAGTATCCTGTTCATGTGCGTGCTCAGCACGAGCGCGATGCCCCCCCTTGACGGCCGAAGTCCGAAGTTGACCGAAGACCCTCCCCCGTATGGGTGGACCGGTATCCGGTGACGGCTGCAGTAATCGACGATCTTCCTCACATCCTCCTTGCTCCCGGGATGCACGACCGCGTCGGCGGTCCTCTCGATAATTCCCCGCCTCAGCTTCGCGGCTTCCTCGATCGTTTTTCCGAACGCGTACCTGACGCGCGAGTAGCCGTCGGTGTGCACGTTACCGTCGCCGGCTATTTTCGCCAGGGCGGACACATGATTGCGCGCAAGCCCGGTTTTGGCGCGTACGCGCACCTGCTCATCGCCCAGGGGCGAACGCGTTGTGAAGTCGTCGTCGGTGAGGACGAGGGCCTCCTTGAGGAGACCGTAAAGACGCCGGTTCGGATGCTTGAACACACCGGGATCGCCCCATTTGAATATCGACCGGTAGGTTCCCGGTTCCGGGGGGTCCTCGATCCAGTCAGGGACGAAATCCTTATTTTTTTGATCTTTTGACATGCTTTTTATTTGCGCCGGCCCTTGATCTTTTTTTCGAAGCCGCGCGGTCTTGTGTATCGGAGAGGGGCACGGTCAGGGCCCTGACCGCTTTCGCAAGCTCTTCCCTGGTGCGGCCGGGGCCCCAGCCGAGCTCTCGTGCGGCTACACGCGCCGCGGCGCGGAGCACCGTGTCGCCCGGATTACCCAGGGTCCCGATGCCCGTCCTTCGAAACAGGATGTCGTTCAGGGTCTTTGCGGATTCAAAGCGCGCGGCATACGCCACCTGCGCCAGTATCTCGCCGTCATCATCGACCGTCACGGCAAGGGACTTGTCCTTCCGCGCGATCTCGAGGACCCGGGAATATTCCAGCCCGTAGATTTTGCCCAGATATTCCACGGTCCTCCGATCAAAATCGGGATTATCCCGTACGATCTTTTGCAAAAAATCGCTGATATCCGGGATCTCCGATCCGTGCAGATAGGTTTTATCCGTGATCGTCCGGGGGAGCCTTTTCCCAAGCTTGCGCCCTATCAATTTGAGGGCGTTCTCCGCAAGATTCCTGCTGGTCGTGTACTTCCCGCCCTCGACCGTAATCAGTCCGTCGAGCCCGTCGCGCCTGTTGTCGTATATTTCATATTTACGCGACGATTCGTACACGTCCTTGGTCTGGTCTTCGACCAGGGGGCGCAGGCCCCCGTAGGCGTACAGGACGTCGTCAAAAGAGAGGCTCCCGTCCCCGAAGGACGCGTTCACCTCGTCGAGAAGCTCCATGATGCTTTGCGCGGTCACGTGGTATTCGTCAGGGCTGCCGACATACTCCTTGTCGGTGGTGCCGATGAGCGAGTGTTCCCGCCAGGGGATCACGAATATATGCCTCCCTTCCGAGGTAATGGAGCCGACCGCATGGTCATAGACCAGCTTCCTGGTGATCAAATGGATCCCCTCGGATCTGCGCAGATGCTCGCCCTGCACCTTCTTTTTTGCAAGACCGAGTATGATATCGGCCCAGGGACCGCCGCAATTCAGGGTAAGCCGTCCTGCGACATCAATCTTCTTGCCGGTGATCGTATCCAACACCGTGACGCCCGCAATCCGGTTGTCATCTGAATGCAAAAATCCCACGGCCTCTGCGTAATTCGCGACCTTCGCCCCGTATTGAACCGCGGACTTGATGAATGCGAGGGTAAGCCGCTCGGGGAAAATGCTTATGCAGTCGTAATAGACGGACGCGCCCGTCAGCCCCTCATCCTTCACGTTCGGCTCAAGCTCCCGCACCTTTTTTTTTGAATACGTGGTATGCAGGGGCATGCGCTTGCTCCTGTCCCAGGTGAATGCCTTGTCGAATGAGAGAATGTCGTACAGCATCATTCCTATTTTTATCACCCATTTTGTATTGGTCAGCTTCGTACGGTTCGTCGTGACCATAAACGGGATAGGATACACGAAGTTCGGCGCTATGTTCTCCATGATTCTTCGCTCCCGCAGCGATTCGCGCACGAGGCCGAATTCCATGGTGGCGAGATAGCGCAGCCCTCCGTGGATGAGCTTGGAGGTGACGGCCGATGTCGCTCCGCCGAAATCCTTCTTGTCGATCAGCGCCACGGAAAGCCCCCTGCTCGCCGCGTCATAGGCGATCGCCGCGCCTGATATCCCCCCGCCGATGATTATGATATCAAATTTTTCGCCTTTATAGTTTTCGGTAAATCGCGTCAATGCATCTTCATTTTTCATATCGTATAACCTTCCCTTTTACGTGCAAAATCTCCACCATGCCGAGGATCCAGATCTGCCGCTCGATCCAGGTGCGCACCTCTATCAGATCATCTCCCTTGAGTCGGGCGACGGCCCGGCTCACCGTCGCGTCGTAGTCGATGCGGGGCGTGACCGGCAGCACCCACAGGAGGTTGAAGCTCGAGCTTTGGGATTCAGAATCCCCGATCACCGTGTAGACGCCTCGTTCCGCCGTCCGCGCCTGAGGCTCCAATCCGGAAGGCACGGTGTGCATGTACACGCACCCGGAAACAAGCGCCGTGCAGAGGATTCCGCACGCGATCGCGGCCGGCAGGCGGCGACGGTGCCGTTTATCGCTTACGCCTGATTGTCCCATCCTTCCTTTCCTTTGCCTCGCCCGCGGGCTCCTTTTCAAGGGAAACCGCATCGCCCTCAACGAACACCTGGTGCATTGAAACGAAAAAAAACCAAGCCGTCCGCTCGTAGCAGGTGACGTTAACGAGCGCGTCGCCGCCCTTTTTGGAAAGGGCGTCCTTGATCGCCAGGTCGATATCAGGCCTGCCGATCATCCAGAGCCCGAACACGGACCACGCCTTGTGGGATCCCTGCACCCTGCCGTGGTCCGCGGTTATTTTCCTGTTCTGCAGCGGGGTCGTCGACGAGGTGACGGTTACGGGGGTGGTCATGCACGAGATCTGCAGCACGGCGCCGCTTATAATCATGCTTATGAACATATTTTTCGACCGGCTCATGTTATGCGCTCCTCTGAATAATATATCAAAATTTTATCTCAATGCCAAAGTTGGGGAAAAAAGTCAGTTGGTTTTTATTCGTGTCCACTTTCGGGTTTCTCGATCCCAGGTAGGGCAGGCGGTAGTCCCAGGTTTGCCTGTAGTTCGAAGGGAAAAAAATCGAATCAAGGCCGATGATCTCTACGTACCATTGTATATGCCCCCATGAGTACCTCGTCGTGTTGCTGTACCGCAGATCGAGCCTGTGGATCGGGGGGTAATGCCTTGAATAGGGCCTTCCGTATACGGGATAAAAGCGCAGCCCGCCTCCGGAGCTGGTATAGTACTGCACGTCCTGCTGGGAGAAAACGATCGGCGTATACGGAGTCGAGGTGTAAAACTGGAATTTTGCTGAAAATGAATGCCTGTTCAATGCATAGCCGGCTATGATCTTGAGGCTGTGGTTCTGCTCATTGTTGTAATTAAGCCACCTGTCGCCGTAGAAATCTCCAATGTTATTATCCGGGTTACCGTAGAGATACGGATATACGGGCAGGCCCGATTTAGTCACGGACCTCGTGTAGGTGTAATTTATCCATCCGAAGAATCCGTTTTTGTTCTCAAGCCTGTCTTTTGAAAGCATCACCTCCGCACCGTACGCCCGCAATCTCCCGGTGCTCAGCGTCTCGCGCACGCTCCAGTCCGGCCCGAAATGGAGATAGCTCCGCACGAGATTGTAAAAGTCGTTGTAGAATCCCTCGATTTTTATCGTGAAAAGCCCCAGCACCTGCTCCAGGCCGACCACCCGGTGCACGGCCCATTCCGCCGGAGCCTTGTTCCCTATCCGCGCGTACTCCGGCGACATATCGAGATAGAGGGGATTCGTCTGGAAGAAATTGCTGTATTTCCCGCCCGCTGCCGAGATCGTGGTGCCTGATTCGAATTCATAGCTGATGAGCCCGCGGGGGTCCCACGTCGCCTGGCCCGTCCTGTTCAGGTAATCGGACCTGAAACCGGGCATGATGGTAAGGCCGCCGAACGTCATCTTCGGCTCGATATAACCTCCGATCGTGTAATTTATTATCCGATTGTCCGTAAACACTGAAACGTAATTGCTTTGAGATATGTCAGAGGTCAGCTCGTCGCTCGTGGCGAGCGGCTTCTTGGTTTTGGCCCGGAAATAATAGAGGGTGTACTCCGCGCCGCCGCGTATATCGAGATACCGGGGCACCGCCCTGATTTTGAATTTGTCCATGAATCCGAAAATGTAGGGCTTTGAGTTGACGAACACGTTTTGAAACGCGATGTTCGTGCCCGGGGTGGGAATGTTGGCGGACCTGTTGCTCTCTCCTATCGAAGAATAATAGATGAGCCTGTTGCTGAATTTATCCGACGGCTGGTACGTGTAATACAAGCTCTGGCCGTGGGTCTGCTCGTCAAGCCTGGCCTCCAGGTTATAGGTGAGAGGGTCCTGGCCCTGGGTGATTTCCGGCTTGTTGAGAAACCGCAGGTAATCCCTGCTTCCCAGGGCAAACAGGGTGATCGAGTGCGCGCTGCCGAATTTATAATTTAATTTGAACTGGTAGTCCCAGAATCTCGGGACGAAATATACGTGCGCGCCCGTAATCAACTGATAGAGCGGCAGCACGATGAAATCGTAATATCCGACCCTGCCTGACGCGATGATGTAGCCGACATTCGCCCTGTCGCCCGTTTGATGATCAAGGGGCGATCCCAATGATAACGCGCCCGATCCGTCTTTCAGTATCGGCGTTTGCACGAGCGCGTTGGCCGATAACGCGGAAATGTCGACATACCCGCCGAACCGTTTCACCTCGTCCCTCGTGGTCATGCCGATGACCGCGGCGGTCGCCGATCCGAATTCCGCGGGGAACGCCGAGGAATAGAGGTTTACCTCCTTGATGAGATTGGTGTTGATCACCGAATCCAGTCCGCCGTAATGAATCGGGGTGTACACGGGGATGTCGTCGACGAGGTATCGGTTCCCCTGCAATTCGCCGCCCCGGATTATGAGCGGTCCGAAAAAGCCCCCGCCCGCGCGTATCACCCCCGGCAGGGTGGTGAGCGCGGTTATGGAATCGCCGTAGGAGGCGGGGACCTCCTTGATCTGCCGCAGCGTCATGGTGTGGCGCGACACCTTCTGGACCTCGCGCCTGCCGGTTATGACGATCCCCTTTCCCTTCGCCCCGCTCTCCAGGGTAAAGTCCCTGATATAATTCGCTTCGACGGCGATTGTTTCACGGAGTGTCCTGAGCCCTCCCGATTTGATAACCAGGGTATAGCTCCCCGGCCTGGGAACGCCTATGGCGTACCTTCCTTCGGAATCTGTTTTTATCCCTTTTTGCAGCTCAACGATGAACACGAAGCCGGAGGATACCGGCCTGCCGGTTTCCGCATTGATGATCGTTCCCTGAATAATAATTTCGTTTTGATTCTGGCCGAGCCCCGGGGAGAGCGGCAACAGGGACATCATGAACGAAAGGGCGAGGAGAGCGCGCAGGTACATGGGCATTGCTATTAATTTCATTGAAAGCCTTTATGAATGTTGTAACGGGTGCGGCCGGCAGGACAAACCGCCGTTTGTCGAATCACTGGTAAATGAAATATCAAAACATTCTTGAGTCAACATTAAAAATTAAAATGTTAGACGAGCCTCCGGGCCCTTTTTCACCCCCACCCCAACCCTCCCCCATCAAGGGGGAGGGTGACTTATATCAATTTTCGCCTAACTCAAGTAATATATTATTATTCGTTGACATATATCCGGATCACTCATTAATATTGAGAAAACAAACATTCCTATGAACGAACAATCTCAACGATCGCCGATTAAACCGGAGGCATTATGAAGTATCTGGTGATCGGTTCAGGCGGGCGGGAGCACGCCATCGCCTGGCGGCTTTTACAGGACGGAAGCGCCCGGGAGGTATACATCGCTCCGGGAAACGGCGGAACGGATCCTCAATTCCGCGCCGATATCGCGGCGGATGATTTTGAGGGCATAGCCGCGTTTTGCGCGGCTAAAAAAATCGACATGGTGATCGTGGGGCCCGAGGCCCCGCTGGCCGGGGGGATAGTCGATTACCTTGAAAAGCGGAAGATTCCCGCGTTCGGCCCGACGCAAAAGGCGGCCCGGCTTGAGGCAAGCAAGCTCTTTGCAAAGAGGATCATGGAAAAATACCGGGTCCCCACCGCGCACCATCTGGACTTCAGCGGGAGGCTCCCCCTTCTCGAATACGTCAACAATCAGGCGGATTTTCCGCTGGTCATAAAGCTCGACGGGCTTGCGGCGGGAAAAGGGGTGGGCATTCCGGAGACCAGGAAGGAGGCGGTCGATTTCATCAACTCCACGGTCGCAGACGACGCCGGGGTCTTTGTGGAGGACTTCATCACCGGCGAGGAGGCGTCGGTGCTGTGCATATCCGACGGGACGAACATTGTTCCGTTCGTCGCCGCACAGGACCATAAGCGGATTTATGACGGGGACCGGGGACCAAACACGGGGGGGATGGGGGCGTATGCGCCCGCTCCGGTGATCACCGCGGAGAAGCTTGCGCAGGTGTGCGACAGTATCCTCAAGCCCACCATCGACGGCATGAGGAATGAAGGAATTCCCTTCAGGGGGATCCTGTACGCGGGGCTCATGGTGAGCGGCGATGAGATCAGGGTCCTCGAATACAATGTGAGGCTCGGCGACCCCGAGACCCAGGTAATTCTGCCGCTTATGAACGGCAGGCTGGGTGACTTGTTCCAGGCCGCAATGAGCGGAACCCTTGACAGGGCCGGCCTGTCGTTTAAAAAAGACATGCACGCGCTGACGGTGGTGATCGCCTCCGGCGGTTATCCGGGCGATTACTCGAAGGGCGTGCTGATCTCGGGCCTCGATGACATCGACGGGGACATCATCGTCTTTCATGCGGGCACGAAGAGAATAAATGATTCGTATTATACAAACGGCGGCAGGGTCCTCAATGTCACGGCGATGGGCGGCTCCCTGAGGGACGCGAAAGACAAGGTGTATCAGGTCATCGACAAGATCTCATTCAAGGGCGCATACTATCGCAAGGACATAGGCAAAAGGGCTTTAACATAACGGACGAGGGACAGGGCTCATGAAGAAAATATTTCTGTTCTGCGCGTTAACCGCGCTGTCGGCGGCCGCGATCACGGCCGGCGCGGGAGGCCGGACCCTTGGAGTCGAGGAGCTCGAGGCCCTGCAGGGGATCACCCATTACGGCCTGCCCATCCGGGAAATTAAAAAGACCTTTCACAAGAAGGACGCGACCCTGGAGATCATATATTCCAAAATGCTCTCAGATGACAATATGGACAAATACGTGAAGCGCTTCTACGATGAATTTTTGCGGCAGATAAGGGCCGGGTTCAACCGCATGCCGACTCCCGCGGCGAACATGAGGATCGTGATATCCAACTGCAAATTCTGCATGGTAGGCTACTGCAGAAAGAAAAATGTAAAGGAGCTCAGCCTGGTCTCCTATAAAAACGACAAAAAGGACCGGGAAATCGCCTTCACGCACCGCGACATCATCGACCGGTCACAATATAAAAATTTATCCATAAAAGCGGCCCGGCTGTTTCTCGGGTATTGAATGCAAAAGGATGCAGGAGTCCGTTCCCGGTTTTCCGCCCGTTACTCGATACCAACGTCCATCCGGTATTTGAATGCGCCATTGTGGACCGCACCCTGTTTTCGAGCCATTTTCAGGGCCTTGAGCACGTCCCCTTCGGTGTAAATATCCCTCAGAACGATCGGCTTTACGAATGAACCGCCCGGCGGTATCACCACCAGCAATGGGATGGACCGGCTGTTGAACAGTAACAGCAGCCGCTCGGCAGTCGGATTCGCGTCGGTGACGTCCGCCTTCATAAAATCGACGCCGTCCGCTTTTACGGCCGATGACACTGACCGTGTATACAGCGAGGTCTTTTCTACCAGCCTGCAGTTGGGGCACCATTCGGCGGTGAAATCGATCATCGATATCCTTCCGCTGTCCCTGTTTTCAAGCACGCGTTCGATGCTCACATCGCTTGCAGGAATTTTATATACGCCGCGCTCCGCATACAGGTAATCAAAAGAAATGAAATAACCGGCAGCGACGATGCCTATGAGAACGATGAATGAAGCCAGCCTCCGCATGCGCGTCTGAACGATGGAGCCGAACCTTCCGTACTGCCAGAATCCGACCGCGACGAACCCCAGGAAGGCGATCGCCGGCAACCTGGAAGACTCATCGAACACGCCGATCAGGTATATCACCGTAAACATGAGCAGGAAGGCCATCACCTGCTCAAACGTTTTTATCCACGGTCCCGGCTTCGGGATAAACCTGAGCAGGCGGGGATTGAGCGTCAGCAGCAGATACGGAAGGGACATCCCGAGGCCTATGCACATGAATACCAGGAAAATGACCAGGGGCGGCTGGGACAGGGTCCACGCGAGGGTCCCGCCCAGAAAAGGGCCGCTGCAGGGAGTGGCGAGGAGCGTGGCGAACAGTCCCTTGATGTATGCGTCCGCGAACATATTTTCCCTCGGCTTTACGGCCCGTCCGGCCGGGGAGGGGATATTCAGGGTGTAGACCCCGAACATGGAAAGGGCCAGGGCGAAAACGATTCCCGTTATGATGATGAGAAAGATGCGGTGCTGGAACAATCCGCCCCACATGTATCCGAAAAACGAGGCGAGGGAGGCGAGGACGGCGAAGCTGGTGAGTATTCCCATGGAGAAGGTGAGCCCGAGCAAAAACACCATCCTCCTGCTTTTATCCACGTGCTGTACGAAGCTCATCACCTTGATGCTGACCACGGGAAGGACGCACGGCATGAAATTAAGGATAAATCCGGCGATGATGCCGAAAAGTATCGCCTCCAGCAGTCCGCTGACCCCTGTCTGGAGGTATTGCGGTTCAAAATGAAGGTCCCCGATAAGCTTTTCTCCACCTGCCGATTCGGACTTTTTCAATGAAACGGGCGGTTCCCCGCCCCTTCCCGGGGGCGCCTTGGACAGGCCGAACTCGGTCACGGACGTCCGGTCCCAGGCGCTTCCCTGCGCGCCCTTGGGCAATACCCGGATCGTATCGGTGAATCTGATTGTTTTCGGTATGCAGACCGCGGTCTGGGTGCGGAATCCTCCGGACTCGGCGTAGCTGCACATCAGGGAGTCGAACGTGATATGTATGGTATGGAGCCCCGTCCGGGCGTTCTTTAAAACTTTGAACGGCACGAACATCTTCGTTTCCCTGAAGTATCCGAGCGCGTATTCCTTCTCCTGGGGATAATAGATTTTTTCCGGCGCCATATACCGGACCGGGCCGAACCGTATGCCGTCTGCGGACCCGACAAGAATGCTCGTCGGTTTCCCGATCCCCGGCCCCTTCGGATTTCCGTAGATATGGAACCCTGCTGGAATTTCGACCTTGATGGCGATGAAGGATTCGCCTCCCCTGGCCGCCTCGATCACGGGAAGGATTGGATACACGCGCATCTCCTTGTATTCATTTTGGGAGCAGGAGACCGCGGCGATCGCAATAATCAGTATATAAAAAAAGAGAAACCGTTTTTTCATAATAAATTACGTGCTTGACATGATTTGATTTAGTCAATTAAAATTCAACCTTCATTTTTCCATGATGTGAATGTTGTGATGACCGAACTTCAATTTTACTATATCGTATTATTTTCATTTCTCGCGCTGGCGGTCGCCCTTTTCATCATACTCCTCTTTATGGCAGCTCCCTACGGGAGATACGTCAAAAGAGGATGGGGGGTGCTGGTCAACCACAAGCTCGGCTGGGTGATACAGGAGGCCCCCGCGTCGCTCCTGATGCTGCTCTATTTTCTTGTCGACGGCAGGCCGATATACGCGACCGGGATTATCCTGCTTGTCGTGTGGGAGACGCATTACTTTCACCGCGCCTTCATCTATCCCTTCATGCTGCGCAGCGGCAACAAGGTCCCCGCAACCACGATTTTGCTTGCGGTGCTGTTCAATGTGGTCAACACCTACGTCCAGGGTCGCTGGCTCTTCAAGCTCGCTCCTGAAAACATGTACACGACCGGATGGCTCACGGACCCCAGGTTCATCATCGGGATCGCAATATTCTATGCCGGGTATATAATCAACAAGCAATCGGACCACCTATTGCGGAGCCTGAGGGCCCCGGGAGAGGGGGGGTACAAGGTCCCGCGCGGCGGCCTGTTCGAATACGTCTC
>CAZHAD010000041.1:0-3859 GCA_964529965.1 uncultured Leptospirales bacterium
AGTTTGTTATTACAATATTTAGAGTTGGAGACCCGGTCGGGGCGAGGTGAGTGACCAGGAGCTGGTTGTGCAATTATGCGAGGAGACGAGGGCTGGCACAAACACCAACACCGCAAGGCCTGCAAAACAAAAAGGGGCTTGCAAGCCCCTTTTTGTTTTACCGAAAAATCCCTTCCTCAGAGATCGAAGTAGAGCGCGAACTCCCACGGGTGGGGCCTGAGATCCAGCGCCTTGACCTCGTTATCCATCTTATAGTTGATCCAGGTCTCGATCACGTCCGAGGTGAACACGTCCCCCTTGAGGAGAAAATCGTGGTCCTTCTCAAGCGCCTTCAGCGCATCCCTCAATGACCCGGGGGTGTGGGGCACCTTGGCGAGCTCCTCGGGAGGCAGGTCGTATATGTCCTTGTCCAGTGGCTGGCCCGGATCGATCTTGTTCTGGATCCCGTCTAAGGCGGCCATGAGCATGCCTGAAAAGGCGAGGTATGGATTGCAGCTCGGATCCGGGCAGCGGAACTCGAACCGCTTCGCCTTTTCCGATTTCGAGTACATCGGTATCCGCACCGCCGCGCTCCTGTTCCTTCTTGAATAGGCGAGATTGACCGGCGCCTCGAAGCCGGGCACGAGCCGCTTGTAGCTGTTGGTGGTCGGGCTGGTCAGCGCGAGCAGGGCGGGCGCGTGCTTCAGCATCCCTCCTATGGCGAACAGCCCGGTTTCCGAAAATCCCGCATACCCGTTGCCGAAAAAGAGGTTCTTCCCCCCCTTCCACAGCGACATGTGCACGTGCATGCCGCTCCCGTTGTCGTTGTAGAGGGGCTTCGGCATGAAGGTGACGGTCTTGTTGTGCTTCTTCGCGACGTTCTTTATGATGTATTTATACTTGAGCAGGTTGTCCGCCATCTCCACGAGGGGAGCGAACCGCATGTCGATCTCGGCCTGTCCCGCGGTGGCGACCTCGTGGTGCTGCGCCTCGATGAGAACGCCGACCTTGATGAGGGTCAGCATCATCTCGCTGCGCAGGTCCTGCTGGCTGTCCGTCGGAGGAACCGGGAAATACCCCTCCTTGTACCTCGGCTTGTATCCCAGGTTGGGGTTTTCCACGCGTCCGGTGTTCCAGCGCCCTTCCTTTGAATCGATGAAATAATACCCCTCGTGCTCGTTCTGGTCGAACCGGATGTCGTCAAAGATGAAAAATTCGGCCTCCGGCCCGAAATAGGCCACGTCCGCGATGCCGCTGCTTTTCAGATAGCGCTCGGCCTTCCGGGCGATGTTGCGGGGATCGCGGGTGTAGTCCTCGCCGGTGACCGGATCGCAGATATTGCACACCATGACGAGCGTCTTGTGCTCGAGCATCGGATCGATGAACGCGGTCGCGGGATCGGGCTTGACCAGCATGTCCGATTCATTGATGGACTGCCATCCCCGTATGCTCGAGCCGTCGAATCCGAGCCCGCTTTCGAACGCTCCCTCGTCAATCTCCGCGGTCGGAACCGCGAAGTGTTGCCACATGCCGGGAAAGTCCATGAACCTTAGATCGACGACCTCCACGTTCTCTTTTTTTATGAGGTCCAGCACTTCTTTTGGAGTCTTCATTTTTCCAGTCCCCCTAGGTTAAAGTCAATTGCCGTCGTATGATGATTCATCGTATGCAATGTACGGCCACTCTATTCGGCTTGCAAATATTGTCATCATTAATACCGGACGATTGCGGCATATTTAACATGGATGTAATAATCGTTTACAAACTGAAATTTTACAATTATTTTACACGGGAAATCAGAAAAAGATCGCACAACAATGACCGTCGCGGCTTCACCCGATGCCGCGATTGATCACGTGTGCGCAGACAGGTACGCAATTACGGATTCGAGATTTTTCATCAGCCTGCGCTGCATTAATCCGTTTCTCACGAAAGGGCTCTTCCCGATCATGATCTCCACCGAATGGAACATCATGACAAAAACCGGGTCCGGGTGCCTGCGGGCGATCCGCCCGATCATTCTCTTCTGCTCGAACACGGTCATGTGGGTCGGCCTGAGCCACCGGTAGAAAAGCCAGTGATCGGGCAACAGTCTCCCGAGCGGTCCGAAGCGTTTTCCTTCAATGGTGATGGGATACTCCATGACGCCGATGCTCGAATTCTTCTCCGCCGGCTCGTACGGATCCTCCCTGCTTATCCAGTACGGCTGCTCCGGCGCCCGGCGATGGTCCGGACCTCCCGACCCGCTCCAGTCTATGCCCGGCGTCACCGAGCTGTCATACCGGTAGCCCAGGTCCGCCAGTATGCGTATCGTGTCCATATCCGCGCCGTAGCGCGCGGCCCGGTACCAGAGCGGGCGGTATTCGAGCCTGTCCTGGATGAACGCGGTGAAGTTTTTGATCTTTTCGCGCTCGACCCCGGTCTCATGGGCGAAACAGGGGAATTCGGACGAGGCCTTGCCCGCGGGGTCCCGGATCGTGGCGCACGGCTCCACGTATTCGGAATGCAGGTGCGCGCCGATGACCGCCCCCCTGGCGATTTCCGCCCTCAACGTACGGCAGCACTCGTCGTCGCCGACCACCTCGGGGGAGACAAAATAAACCGGATTGATGGCGTATCGATCCCAGAGAGGGCGCAGGATTTGCGGTATCCCGTAAATCACCGAGGTGAAGGCAAGGGGGGAGGAGCGCCTCCAGGACGCGTCGCAATCGGGCTCGGTGTCTATGGTTACAATAAAGGACATCTCATCCCTCCAGCAAGGAGATATAGTCCTGTATGACAAGGCCCCAGTCGAACCGCCCGATATCCAGGTCAAATGAGCCCGTTCCATTCGCGACGAGCGCGGCGAGCTTTTCCCTCAAATCGGCGACGTTGCTTTTCTGAAAAAAATGCCTGTCGTCGTCGATGATGAACCGGTGCCCCTCGATGTCGGAAACGAGCGGGTAACACCCCGCGCTGACCGCCTCGAGCACCGTCAGCCCGAAGCTTTCAAATCGGCTCGCGGAAATAAAGATCCGCGCCTTTCCGTAAAGCTCCTTCATCCTGAAGCTGGCGTTGTCGACCCAGCCGTGCATTCTTACCTTTTTCGAGAGCCCGTACGCCCGTATCATGCCCGCGAGTATTTCCCTGTAGGGGCCGTCCCCCACGATGTCGACGCTCCACCCACCGAGATCCATGCCCCTGAGCGTCTCGATGACGTCCTGCACCCCCTTGTTGGGAAAGAGCCTCGCCACGACCAGTATTCTGTTCTCCTTCTCCATGGGCCGGAACGCGGTCAGGTCAAGGCCGTTGGCCACGGTCTCATACCTGCCCGGACCGGCGATTCTTCTGATCTTGTCGATAAGGAAATCGGAAGGCGCGGTCACGCATTTCGCATTCCTGACTATGCTCATCCAGGGGCGCCTCAAAAAGGGATAAAGCGGCCCGAACCTCCTGTTGTAGCCCAATACGTCGCTCCCGTGCGCGGTGATGATATACGGGATATCGTATTTTTTCTTGAGCCACAGCGCGAGTGCGCCGGTGGGGATGATGAAATGGGTATGATTAATCGAATAGGAGGTTTTTTCCAAGCGTCTGGATAAGAACCGCCTTGCGGACATTATATACGTAAGCTGCTCCCATGGATGGCATATCTCTTTCTTCGACCTCAGGCATTCCACCCGGTAAATGTTGATACCGTCTGTATGTTCATATTCGGGCAAACCACGGTACGACATGGTCACGACGTCGACCTCGTGTCGCCTCTTGACGTATCCCTTTGCGATTTCATAGCTTACGGGGCTCGCTCCCCCGCCCAGGGGGGGAAACTCGTAATTCAGGTACAGTATCCTCATGCATATCCTTGTTCACCGGAGGCGGCATATAATTCAATCATAATTTA
>CAZHAD010000041.1:3959-28256 GCA_964529965.1 uncultured Leptospirales bacterium
CCCCATACATAAAACTGTTGAAAATTTTAGCGATAATGCCAAAATGTTGCAAAAAACCATGAAGACCCAGATCGCCCTATTGTCGGAAAGCCAGGAAATCCTGGAAAAATGCGAGGAACACTTTCCGGTCGGAGAAATAATTCTTTTCAAATCAATCGAATCCATCAAGAGAGAAGATTTTCTGATCCTTTTGATCGACTACGACGTGTTCGGTTCCGCCGACGGGGTCCAGTTCCTTCTCTCGAAGATAAGGAAAAAAATCCATGATAAGCCGGTTGTCATGATACTTCCCGAACAAAGCGTCTCCCAGTTAAAGGTCGACTGGTTTTTCGATGAATTTGTCCTTTACCCCTTCAGGAAAGGAGAGTTTTCATCGAGAATAAACGGCCTGTTGTGGAAAAGGGGCGTCGGTGAAGACAGCATCACGATCGGAAGGCTCAAAATTAATTTCAAGGAATACAGCGTATATCTTGAAAATGAACAGCTCGACGTGACGTATAAGGAATTCGAGCTCCTGCGGCTCCTCGTGCAAAACAGGGGGGAGGTATTTTCCCGCAAGGACCTGCTCAGCAAAATATGGGGAATGGAATACATCGGCGGCACCCGGACGGTCGACGTCCATATCAGAAGGCTGCGGGGGAAGCTCGGCGATGAGTTCAACACCATTATCGAGACCGTGAGAAACGTCGGTTACCGGTGCAGGGTATAGGGCGCGAGTCGGGGAAAATTACTTGATATTTTTAAATATGATTGTAACGTGTACGCTGCAAAAAAAAACCGGGGGACGGCGTGTCTGCTGCTTGCATGTACCGTGTCGCATAACAAATTATACGCTTTGACGCATAATGACGAAGAGAAAAAACGAGGGGACTGTTATGAATCAATTACAAATGCTGAAAAAAATTCTTGAAGTCGCCTATACCGAGGATCTCGACGAGTATGAATTGCTTGTGAAAAGACTGAAAAAAGAGCTCCCGCTGTTCAACGGCCCGAAAAGGATCGCCGCCGCCGTTTTGAAAGAATACCTAGGAGACATCACGACGCTCGAGCTTCCGGCAGAGAAGCTGTACCAGAAAAAAGAGACGGGGGCGATCCTTTTTGAAGACATCAAAAACGGAAGGGCGAGGCTGTTTATCAACATAGGAAAAAATCATAATCTCTCCACCGGCGACCTCATACGCGAAATCGTGAAAAAATCGGGCATCGACGGAAAAACAATCGGAAAAATAGATATTCATTCCACGTATTCATTTTTTGAGATACCCGAGCATTTTGCGGAGATGGTCCTCCACTCCTTTGAAAATGCAAAGATAAGGGGTCTAAACGTGGTCGTCGAACCAGCCAAAAAGAGAAAAAAAGAGAATCCTTAACGCCTTTCATGGCCGTTATCTTTGCACAATGCCCGGTGTGCTTGTCGCACCGGACCACCGTCCTGGGCGGACACCTTTACGGGTGCGGTTCGTGCGGCATCGCGTTTAACGCGAAATTCGAGCCGAAGCGCTATGATGAAAATTATTTTCTGGACGAATACAGGCTCCAGTACGGCAGAAGCTATATAGAGGATTATGAGGCGATCCGCCGCGTATCGGAACAAAGGCTGGATTCCATATTAAAGCTCGTTCAAAAAAAAAGGGAACGCTCCACCCTGGCCCTTCTCGATATCGGGTCCGCTGCCGGTTTTTTTCTGAAATGCGCCCGTGACGCGGGCATCATGAGCGTGAGCGGAATCGAGGCATCCGAATACGCGGCTGGCTACTGCTCCACCACCTTCCACATACCGGTCTTGCGCGCTTCATTTGAGGATATGAGCATCGGCCGCGGATACGATATAATCACCGCCTGGTATTTCATCGAGCATTGCGCGGATCCGGTCCGGGCAGTCGAAAAGATATATGCTGCGCTCAACGACGGCGGCGTATTCGCGTGTTCCGTTCCCTCCATATTCGGCCCGATGTTTGCGTTCAGGAGAAACGACTGGATCGAATCCCATCCCTCCGACCACAGGCTGGACTTTTCCCCACGGTTCGTCAAGTCACTGGCGAAAAAAACCGGGTTTAAAAAAATATTCGTCAAACCCGCGGGCATCCACCCCGAGCGGGTGATCTCATCCGGATCGGTTTTTTACAAGCCGTTTTCCCACGTGTACCGCGCATTTTCACGTATCACTGCCTTTTCGGATACCATCGAGGTGTATGCGGTTAAATAAACCAGCCGCTCTCTCCACGAAAGCTCGTTACTTCCTGTAATCTCGTTTGTCTAACCTATTTTATCTTACGCATGGAGATGTGACTGGAGGTAAATTAGGACAAAAATTGATTAAGGCGCTCCCTCCCCCTTGATGGGAGGGGTATTCGTTTATTAAAAAAGACCCTCGCTCATGTTGATTTCCTTAATATCGATAAAATTAAGCTTAAATAAAAATCTCGCGCGGCTTGCTGCCGATCTGGGGTCCGATGTATCCCATCTCTTCCATCTGCTCGATGATGCGCGCCGCCCTGTTGTACCCTATGCTGAGGCGCCGCTGCAGGTATGACGCCGAAGCCTTTTTTGACTCCTCGATTATCTTCATCGCCTCCTGGAAGAGCTCGTCGGTTGCATCTTCCGGGTCCCTGGACTCCTCGTCGTCGAACAGGGTCTGCTCAATATCGATATACGAGGGTCTGCCCAGCGCGCACAGGTGCGAGACGACCCTCTCGATCTCCTCTTCGGAAATGAAGCCGCCCTGGATCCTGATGGGAAAGCTGTTGGTCGGAGACTGGTAGAGCATGTCCCCCCTTCCCAAAAGCTTTTCCGCGCCGTTCTGGTCTATGATGGTGCGCGAATCGGTCTTCTGCGCGACCTGGAAGGCGATGCGTGCCGGAAAATTCGCCTTGATGATCCCGGTGATGATGTCGACCGACGGCCTCTGGGTGGCCACCACCAGGTGGATGCCCACGGCGCGTGCCTTCTGGGCGATCCTGATGATGAAACCCTCGACCTCCTTGGAGGTGATCATGAGATCGGCCATCTCGTCGATGATCACCACGATATATGGCAGCCTTTCCGGCTGCCCGGGATGACCTTCGATCTTTTCATTGTACCGCTCTATGTCCCGAGTGTTCATCTCGGAGAGGAGATAGTAGCGGCGCTCCATCTCGTGCATGGTCCACCTGAGCACCATCGAAGCCATCTGCGGATCGATGATGACCGGGGTGAGAAGATGGGGGAGGCCGTTGTATAGCTGCAGCTCCACTATCTTCGGATCTATCATGATGAACCTGACGTAGTTCGGGTCATAATTATAAAGAAGGCTCGTGATGATGGAGTTGACGCACACGGATTTTCCCGAGCCGGTCGCTCCGGCGATCAGGAGATGGGGAAGGTGCTTCAGGTCGAGCATGACGGGACTCCCCAGGATGTCCTTCCCCAGCGCCACCGCAAGGCTCCCCTTAAAAGACCTGAACTCCTGGGATTTTACGATGTCGCCCAGGGTCACGGTCTCGCGGAACCGGTTCGGTATCTCCACTCCTATGGCTGATTTCCCCGGTATCGGCGCCACTATCCGGACGCGGTGCGCGGCCAGGGCCATGGCGATGTCGTCCGCAAGGCTCACGACGCGGGTGACCTTGATCCCCGGGGCGATCTGCATCTCATAGAGCGTGATGACCGGCCCCCGGTTTACGTTCACCACCTCGGCCTCGATTCCGAATTCGGCGAGGGTTTTCTTTAGAAGCACCGAATTCCGGCGTATCTCATTTTTCCAGCTCTCGGAATCATACGGCTTGGTGGATATGAGAAGCGCGGGGGGAATGATATATTCCTGGTTTATAGGTATTTTCTCGAATACCGTTTTTTCAAAATAAGGCCGGTCCACGGGGCCTTCCGATTGTTCAGGCTCCTCGGATGAAAGCGCCTCAGAGGCGATCCCGTCTATTCCGCCAATGCTCGTCGTATCCGGGGCTTGATCATCCGGCGCTGTTTCGGACTCGCCTGCGTCGAAGGCGCCACGGCCCTGTTCTTCCTTCCCGGCAGCAGCCGCCGCATCCTCCTCGTCATACAGAAGCGCGTGATCGATATAGAAATCGCCGTCATGCAGCACGAGGTCCGTATTCCTTGCCGCGGCGCTCTCCTCGATCTCCGGCCCCGCGATCATTTTACCGTCATCAACAAGCGCGTTACGCTCGGGCTGCGGCAATCCGGGAAACGGTACAACGTCAAACCGCACATCCTGCTTTTCGGTCTCGTATACGAAAATCGTTTTTTTTATGATCCAGGGAATCTTCCAGAATCGTGCAGGACGCCCGTCCCCGGTACGGTCGAACCGGGAAACGCCGCCTCTCCGTGCGGGGATGAGACGCTTCAGCATATTGCGCATTCTTGATGAAAAACCAGCGGCCCTGACACGCCGGTGATCGGTATACAGAAACATCACGAGCAGGATGACGCAGCTCGACAATGAAATTCCGGACCACAGCATGTACGACGCGGACGAGCCCATAAGGGCATTGCATGAAGAAATGAGATATAATCCCACGTCCCCGCCCGACAGGGTGGGCAGGTCGTTGATGAAGCGCGTCATGAGCGCGGACGAGCTTACCGCAAGCAACAGAAGGAGAACCGACTTTTCGGTGGGCCTCCGCATCCATTCATGCCTGAAGAGAAACACGCCGGGTATGGCCAGAACCGCCACCATTATATAGGAGGCCATGCCGAAGAGCGACCGGACGATGTGGCCGGTCCACGCGCCCACCGGCCCGGCCAGATTGTGCACCTGCCGGTGATTCGCCAGGGACCAGTAATCGCCGGCGTTGTAGCTGATTATCGAAACGAGAAACAGCGCGGAAATCGAAATCAAAATAAGGCCGAAAAATTCCTGATAGCGTCTATTCCACACGATGAGTGCCTCCTGCAACTATCAGGTTCAATCGGGTTCAATTATTGTTATTGGATCATGCGCAGTATGGCGAGTCCGGCCACGCCCACCGCAACGGTGTAATAGCCGAAAATATGGATCCGCACGTTCTTCACCAGGGCAAAAAGCACTTTTAAAGATACCAGCGCAACCAGGATTGCGAGCGCCATGGAAACGGCCAGGGCCGGCAGCAATTCCCGGGGAAAACCGGTATGCGACGCCCTGATTCCCTCGACAAGCCCAGCGCCGATGATAACCGGTATCGATATCAAAAATGAAAACCGGGCGGATTCCACCGGCATAAGCCCCATGGCCATTCCGCCCGTGATCGTCATGCCTGAACGCGATATACCGGGCAGAATCGCAAAAGCCTGGAAACAGCCTATCCATATTGACCTGATCAAACCTATCTGGTCTAATTTTCGGCTGTTTATAGGTATTTTTTTAGTGGAGATTAGTATAATGCCATTAATTATCAGCAGAATAAAAACTGAAAAGACCGAAGAAAAGACCTCCTCGATCAGATCATGAAACACAAGACCGACCAAGGCAGCCGGGATCGACGCGACTAATATTGAAAGAATAATTCTCATCTCCGGGCCCCTGAAGTCCCTTTCCGCGATTCCCCGGAAAAAGCCGACGAGGAGCGCCCGGATGTCGCGCCTGAGAAATATAAAGAGGGCGATAAGCGTGGCCAGGTGGAGCGCGACGTTGACGTACATGATATCATGCGCGCCGAGTCCCCGGACCGCGTCATGAAACAGATCGATCTGCTCCAGTATCACCAGGTGCCCGGATGAGGAAATCGGGATGAATTCGGCGATCCCCTGGACGATTCCGAGAATTATGAGCAGGACAAACGGGTTAGCCACGGCGTATTCACACCTCCAGAATCTCGACGATCGTGAGGGGATTGCGCCGGGTATGCCTGAATACGTAGTTCCTTAATCCCTTTTTCAGGCCCGTTACGACATCCTCGTTTGATTTATGCTCCCCCAGCAATTTATACACCCGCTCCTGCACCTCCTTGCGGATCTGCTCGACGGTTTTGTCCTCCTTGTCGCCCAGAAACCCCCTCGAAAATACATCCGGCGGCCGCATGAGCATTCCCTCCGACACGGTTATGATAATAACGATGACGCCGTCGGACGACATTATGTGCCGCTCTTTGATCACGCCGCTCTCGATGTCGCCGATCTCCTTGCCGTCCACGTAAATCTGCGAAACGCCGATGGAGCCGGTCTTTTTAAAGCTCTTCGGGGTCAGCTCCAGCACGTCCCCGTTATCGGCGATCACAATACGCGACTGCTTGATATTGAGGGTCTCGGCTATTTCCGCGTGCGCCTTGAGGTGGCGGTATTCCCCGTGGATCGGCATGAAAAACCTGGGCTTGGTGATTGCCAACATGAGCTTCAATTCCTTTACCGATCCGTGGCCGGACACATGTATCTCGTCGTCCTGATCGTAGTACACCTCGGCACCGAGCTTCATGAGCGAATTAACCACGTTCGTGACCATGCGCTCGTTTCCCGGAATCACCGAAGCCGTAATGACCACGGTGTCCCCCCTTTCCGCGGTAATGTGCCGGTGCGTGCCGTAGGCCATCCGGTACAGGGCCGACATCGGCTCCCCCTGGCTCCCTGTACCGATGATGACCAGCTTCTTGTTCGGGAGGGTGTTCGACTTTGCGATATCGATGAGGAGGTCGTCCCGGTAATTAAGGTAGCCCAGGGAGGTGGCGATCTCCACGTTCTTCAGCATAGTGTGCCCCGATATGGCGATCCTCCGGTTGAAGCGCTGGGCCACCTCCATCACCTGCTGTATGCGGTGGATGTTGGACGCAAAAGTGGCGACGATGACCCTCCCCTTTGAGGAGGAGAATATATCCACGAGCCTGTTGATCAGCACCGATTCAGATTGGGTGAAGCCGCTCCGCTCCGCATTGGTGCTGTCCGACATGAGAAGCAGAACGCCCTGTTCGCCGTAATCGGCGAACCTGAAAATGTCGGTTACGTCGCCGTCGACCGGTGAGAAATCGATTTTAAAGTCCCCGGTATGGATGATGGTCCCCACTTCGGTTTGAAGGGCGAGCCCTATCCCGCCGATGATCGAATGGTTGACCTTGATGAACTCGACCGAGAACCTTCCGATCTGCCTCCTGTCGCGCGGCTTGACCTCGACGAACCGGGGCTCCTTTTTGGGCGGAATCTCCTCGAGCCTGCTCTGCATGAGGCCAATGGACAATTTCGTCGCGTAAATGGGCGCGTTGATCTCGCGAAGCAGGTACGGGATGGCGCCGATATGGTCTTCGTGTCCGTGAGTGACGAGGATCGCCTTCACCTTCGCCTTGTGCTTTCTGATATATGAGAAATCAGGTATGAGGTAATCGATCCCGGGCATCTCATCGGTGGGAAACATGATCCCGCAATCGACGATGAGGATGTCGTCCCCGTATTCAAAAAGCGTTATATTTTTACCAATCGCGCCCAGCCCGCCGAGGGGGATTATCTTTATTGCCTTGTCGTGTTCCATGTATGATATATTTTCCTATCAAGCGCGCGTGCTCGCGGTCATAGCGCAAGCCTACACGCCCGTATGCCCGAATCCGCCGTGGTTTCTGTCGGTTCCTGCCAGCTCATCCGCAGCCGTGAATTGGCCCCGATACACCCTGCAGAACACCATCTGCGCGATCCTCATGCCGCTTTTGACGGTGAAATCCTGCCTTCCAAGATTGGTGACAATGACCTTGATCTCGCCGCGGTAATCCGAATCGACGGTGCCCGGCGTATTGAGCAGGGTGATGCCGTGATGCACGGCGAGCCCGCTCCGCGGCCTGATCTGCGCCTCGTATCCGTCCGGGATCTCGATCGAGATGCCCGTAGGTATCAGCGCGGTGTCTCCCGGTTGAATGATGACGTCTTCATCGAGCAGCGCGAAGATATCCGCGCCCGATGCCCCCGCGCTCAGATATTCAGGGAGCCTTGCTCCGGCTGCCGCGTGTATTCTTACCGCAATCATGGCATAAAACAAATGTCAGTAATGCGCACAAGTCGATCTTTGTCAAGATAATCCCGCCAATTGCATCTCTTGCGTTTTTATAAAAAAGCAACAGTAACCGCCGATTCACGCCGATGGTTCGACAGGCTCACCAACCGATTTATCGCCTGAAGAAAGTCATCCGGTTGCCGAGCTTGTCGAGGCACTGCGTCCATCGGCGGTTCCATTAATATATCTGAATGACGAAAAATTTCTAAAAATTTAATTCACACCCTTATGGGCACGCTCCGGTTCTCTTTTTCGGAAATAATTATTGCTTATTTCGTCTTGTCCCGATAAATTAAGATAGAGTTGTTACAAAGGATGATCAGTCATGTCGAATATGTCAATACCCGATAGATTCAAGAAAGCGATCCGGCTGGAAAAAAGCCGCAATTACAAAAATGCGTTTCAGGAATACCTTTCAATCATCAATGAAAACTCACGCTTCCGGAACGCGTACATTAATCTGGGATCGCTCTGCTCACGGATGAACAATTTTAACGAAGCTCTGAAGTATTATAAGGCTGCGCTGTCGCTCGGGAGCGATTACCTCACATTATTTAACATCGGATGCATCTTCTATAAAACGGGCAGGTATGCGAAAGCGGCCGAAAACCTCGAACAGTCGATCGCCATGAATAACACCTTTGTCCTCTCGAAGCTGGTCGCCGGGCTGTCATACAGCAGGATGAACACGCTCGAAAAAGCAGAGCATTATTTTTCAGAAGTCCTCAAATCACATCCCCGAAGCAGGCTGGCACTGATCGCGCTCGCGGTAATCTATTACCAAACCGGCAGGCTCGAGCTTTCATTAAAGCTCCTGGACGGAATTTTGCGGACCGACCCCGGAGACATTAATATCAGGGAGCTGAAAGCGGATATTTTGCTCAAGACCGGCGCGATCGACGAATCCGTCTCTGAAATAAAGGCGATCAAGCGCCGGGCGGACAAATATAAATATTTCGATGAATTCATTCTATCGGTTCCGGTCGAGATTTACACCGACAGATACGGCTCTATTGACGAAAAAATCGATTCGTTGAATGCACGGATCAACGAAGACTCGAATAATCTAATCTCCCTCAGCCTCTGCTACTTGCTCAAGGGCGACACGGACACCGCAATTGATTACCTCTTCAACGCGAGAAAAAATTAGATAGGTGCAGGCCCCCGCCGCCGAAGGCGGCGGGGGCCTGCACCTATAAATAAATTTTCTAAAAATGTACGCCGAATTGTATTGACAAATTAAATATAGTGTTTGAGATGGTAAGTCCTGGTGGCAATAGAGAGAGAGAAATACCTGTTCCCATTCCGAACACAGAAGTTAAGCCTCTCATCGCCGATGGTACTGCACGGGTAACCGTGTGGGAGAGTAGGACGCTGCCAGGATTGGAAATAATAATATATAACAATAAAGGCCGCGATCGCGGCCTTTTGCTTTATGCCTATATTTTTATTTCTTTATTTAATATCAGTCTTTCCACTCGGCAGCAGCCACCTTTTTCTTTAGTCCCTTGGCATGCACCTCGTAAATGATCTCGCAATTCTGATCATCATCCCATGTGACCTTTGCCACCGAACCTCCCTTCGTGACGGCCCTCAGCTCCTGGGCGACCGCGATGCCGGTCATCTCAAAGTTCTCCATTCCCGCCGCGCCTTCGATCTTTGAACCCTTGAACTTCTCAATAACCTGGTATTGGGCATTTAAGATTGCGGCCCGCTTCGAGCTTTCCCTTCTCTGTACTATGTTTGTCAAATCCTTCTTTGCAACTCCGGCAGCCGCAATTCTGAATGTATCATCATCGACCCAGCCTTCGGTTACATACGTTTTGCCCTCTACGGTCCCCCCGATCTTCGGGCCCCCGCATGATATGAACGCCACGAGTGCCCCCGCCGATATCAACAGCGCAAGCGTCATTGTTTTTCTCATTTACTTTCCTCCTTCAGACTGATTATTCAAATTTTTCTGAAATGCATACGACCTGAAACGCACGTGTATGCTGCCAGTTGAAACCCCCTCGCAAAGCTTCCTCCCTGATTAAATTGCGTGTTTCTTTCGCACACGGTATGCGAAGCTTTTATGCCGAATCACCGGGCACCGCTGCGGAATTTTATATCGCGCCGCGCATCGACAACGAAAAAAAGACCCCTGCGGCACCTTCATGATGCTTTATCACTGAACGGCGCGATAAACTTTAATCCTGTAACTCAGGGTTGGCGACGTTTTTTATCACCAGGCCTATGAGAATTGAAATAACGATGAAATTTATCAGGAACCAGAGAAAGGGAACCGCCTTGTATACCCCCCAGTTATACATGAGCGCGGTCCCGGTTCCAGCTCCATAACCGATAAGAATAAAATTGTAATATTTCGCAAATATCTCAACGGTGCGGTCTGCAAACCCGCCGCCGGTCGTGACTCTCGCCTTATCAAAGCTTTTCTTCGCCAGGGGAAAGATCAGAAACAGGATTACGAATATGATTGAAGAATTTAAAAACCAGTTATTGGTAATCATGGTGAGAAGCATCCCCAGGAAAGAGGAGACGATCAGGATTCCGATCAACGCGGCCAGCGAATTATTCGTGATCCCACTCCAGAGATCCGAGAGATACGGCAATACATTTTTCAGATCCTCCTTGGAAAAATGATCGCGGGTGATATACAAATTAACATAATAGCTGCCCAACATGACGACCGCCAGGTAGGCGAGAAAAAGCAGTATCAATTCTATAATCACGTCGTACTCCTTAACCGCATGGCTGCGGAACAATGTTCGTCCTCCCGCAACGGCGGGAGGATCAGCGCACCCGTAAAATACAATTCCCGGGAGAACAAAAAGTCAACTCTTTTTGACGGTTCTGCGGAATATTTTCCATCTGTCAGCCCTCATGCGCGGCCTTCGCATCAATGGTCGGCACCCTCCCTGTTATAAAGATACCGTTCCGCCTCAATGATCGCCATGAACGAGCCGAGCGGATCGTTATAGGAGGTCAGTTCTTCGCCGAACCCGCGGCCCGTCCTTGCCGGTATTTCGAGTATGGAGAGCCCAAAATAATAGGCCTGTATCCAGAGCTGGAGAAAGAGCCCGTGGTTGAATTCCGTCAGCTCCATGTGGCGCAGCGACTCCGTGCGCACCGCCCTGATGCCGGACAGCGGGTCAGTGATATCGAATCCGGTAATATCTTTAAGGGCGGCGGAGAGCACCTCTGATATTTGAATGCGGTGCGGGGGTATGTCCCGGTAATTGAAATTTTCCAAGATCCTGCTGCTATTCACGATATCATAGCCGTACGCGATATTCTCCATCAGCTGCGAGATTTCTTCTTTGTATGAAACATTGCGGTGGTCGAGCGTAATCATCACCTCATACCCGTAATCGCGCGAATATTCATATGCGGTGATGAAGGACGCGCCGATTCCCAGATTATGCTCATGTTTGATATACTTTATCCACGGATAATCTTTGATTACTTCAAATGTTCCGTCGGTGGAGCCGTCGTCGACCACCAGTATGTCGCCGCCGCTCTCCTTCAGCACGGGAATGGAATTCTTTATGAATTTCCCCTGGTTATAAAACGGCAGTATGATGAGTGTGCGGCTGTTCATATTCGCCCCTATCGATATCAGCCGCCCGGGGATATTGAGCGCGAATCCCGGGCGCAGTCCGACATGCACAATAATTTCTTGACGCGCGTAGTATATAGTTTAATATAATTATCCAATCCCGCATTTTCCACAGTTCGCACAATAAATGCGATGACAAAATCAAAATGGCGGGTGGATGTCGCGTATTCAGACGACTCACAAAAAATCAATCAGCTCCGTCATACAATGGTCACTTTTAATAAAAACTACGTTATCGAGACCAAAAGAGACATCAGCATACTGATCGTCGACGATGATGATCTGATATTGAATGTAATATTTAAAATCCTTAAGGAATCCGACAAGCAGTATTACATTGAAACGGCCAAAACGGTCAACAGATTGTTTGATTTGGTCAAAAAGACGTACTGGGACACCATCCTCCTGGATCTGTCGATACCGTTTGACGAGGGCGGATCGCCGGATCACCGGAACGGCCTGCACGCGCTCGATGCATTGAAATCCACATATAATATCACCACCCCGATCATCGCGATCACCGGCTACAACGAGCTCGAATTGTCCGACATAGTGCTGGACAAGGGGGCGTACTATTTTTTGACGAAGCCGCTCAGGCCCAAATCCCTGTCCGCGATCGTGAAGAACTCGACCCGCTTTCAAATGTCCGGATTCGACGGGCTCACCGGACTGCTGAACCGAAAGACCTTTGAGGAGCGCTTGAAAGCTGAATTCGAGAGGGCGATAAGAAAAAACAGCAGAAAAGAGGCACATGCCGACGTGTCCGCGTCCAACGCGCCGGAATCGCCGCTTTCCCTGATTTATCTCGACGGGGATAATTTCAAGGAGTTCAATGATACATACGACCACCTGATCGGTGACATGGTGATAAAAAAAATTAGCGGCTCTTTTGTCGATGAGAGCATATACAGACCGATACGCGAGGGCGAATCATACAGATATATCGTGCGGCCGTATGACCTGGCCGCCCGGTTCGGGGGAGACGAGTTCTGCCTCTTCCTGCCGGAAACCGACCATCCCAACGCGCTCATTGTCGCGCGAAGGATCAGGGAAATGCTGAAGGCGATCGATATAACGGACATAATCGGCGCCGATCACGTGTCCCATGACCTGACCTCGGTTTCGGTATCCATCGGAATCGCCACGTATCCGTACCCGAATAATGCCGCTGATTATATGGAATTAATCAAATTTGCGGACCATGCAATGTATGGCTCAAAGGAAGGGAAAAAGGGCCATATATTCGGTTATGGTTCAAAAGGCAAGCTCGTCAATTTCGACGCCTCTCAGGCCACCTAGGGCCGGGACCCGATTGGAAGCCGCGCAATCTTTCATATATGAGTTAACCGCAATGCAGAATAACACTTCATTCGTTTCGGTTGAAACGGCGCTTCAAATCATGCTGGATTCGGTCACGACCGTCGGCCATGAAAGGGTTCACCTGCTCGAGGCGGCTGGACGCATCCTCTATGAAGACATACGCTCCGATATCAACATACCGCCGTTCGATAACTCGGCCATGGACGGATACGCGGTACGTTCCACTGACACGAAGTGGTCGTCGGCGACCACGCCGGTGCCGTTCATGGTGGCGGGGGAGATACAGGCTGGAGGAGGACTAAAGGACCGTATACTGGCGAAGGGAACGGCGATCCGCATCATGACCGGAGCCCCGGTACCGGAAGGAGCAGATGCAGTCATCCCGGTCGAGTTCACCGTGGAAGACGGGCACCAAGGAAGGATGCTTGCCTATAAAGAGCTGAAAACGCATGAAAACATACGATGTGCAGGCGAAGATGTCACAGCCGGACAGACCGTGCTTAAAAGGGGAGATGCGCTGAAGTCCGCCGACATAGGCCTTCTGGCGGCGTTGAACAAAAAGGAAATCCCGGTTTATAAGAAACCCGCGGTGGCGATAATCTCAACGGGGGACGAGATCGTTGAAGTCGGCGAAGAGACGGCCCCCGGCAAGATAAGAAACACGAACGCCTACACCCTGATCGCGGAAGTCAGAAAATACAACGGCGACCCACGGTATCTCGGCATCGCGCGCGACACGCTCACGACGACAAGGGAAAAATTCGAAGAGGCGCTGCAGGCGGACGTGGTCATATCGACCGGCGGGGTCTCAATGGGGAAATATGACCTGGTTAAGCAGGTGCTCGAGGAGCTAGGGGTTGACGTCAAAATCGAAAAGATCAGGATGAAGCCGGGGAAGCCGATGATCTTCGGGGTAAGGGGTAGGACCCTCTATTTCGGACTGCCCGGGAATCCGGTGTCGACAATGGTGTCCTTCATCGAATTCGTGCGTCCGGTTTTATTGAGGCTCGGCGGCGCTCGCGTGATCGACAAGCCCGAGATACGCGCAAAGCTCGAGCATGATATCCGGAAAAGCTCCGAAAGAAAGGAATTCATCAGGGCCCGTTTTTCAATAATCGGCGGCTCGTTTCATGTCACGGCAACGGGGCCCCAGGGATCCGGTATTTTGCGCTCCATGTCCCTTGCAAACTGCCTGATCGTGATTCCGGAAGATGTCGCGGAATATAAAAAAGGCGACTTTGTGATCGTACAGCTGATCAATCATGAGGAAATCATATGAGCGGGGGGAAGGGCGTCCTCCTGTTTTCAGGCGGTCTGGACAGCCTGCTCGCGGCGAGGCTTCTGATGGACCAGGATATCGAGGTGATCGGCCTGCATTGCCTCCTGCCGTTTGTCGCTCCCGACGCAGATCCTGAAACGCTCAAGCCTGCAAGGATCGCAGCCGGGATTAAGGTGAGCCTCCGCTATCACCGGTGCGGCAGGGAGTACATAGATATGATCCGCAATCCGTCCCGCGGATACGGCAAAAGGGCGAATCCCTGCATCGACTGCCACATATATTTCATTAAAAAAGCGGCGGAGCTGATGCGGGAGCTGAACGCGGACTTCGTGGCCACCGGCGAGGTCGTTGGCCAGAGGCCGATGTCTCAGATGAAGCACACGATGAACCATATCGAGAAGGCGGCGGGCGTGAAGGGGCGCCTGCTCAGACCGCTCTCGGCGAAATTGCTGAAGCCGACGCTCGCCGAGCAGGCGAACATAGTAAACCGGAACGCGCTCCTCGGCCTGAACGGCAGGTCGAGAAAAGCGCAGCTCGACATGGCGCGGCGATATGGGCTTTCAGAATATTCATCTCCCTCGGGCGGCTGCCTTTTTACCGACGCCTCAATCTCCGGAAGGGTGTTTGATTTAATCGGGCGCCATCAGGATATCGACACTCTTGATTTTTACCTGCTCACCATAGGCCGCCACTTCAGAATCAACGATACCGCGAAGCTTATTGTCACGAGAAACGAGTTTGAAGACCGGGAGCTGCGGAAATACATCCGTCAGGCCGATTATTTCTTCCTGCCCGGTTTTAAGGCCCCCTCGATATACGCCAAGGGCGTTCTGGATGATCGGGGGATCGAGATTGCAGGATCGATACTCCGCAGATACGGGAAGGCTCATTCAGATACGGAAACCATTTCGATGTTTCAGAAGGGCGAGTTCGTACGCTCGCCGGGCCATTTCGTCCCGATAACGGACGAATATCTCGAGTCAATGAGGATACGCTGAGCCGGGTTATGGGTGCGGTCGTCATCTCATTCCTGGTCTCCGGCAGGGGGCTGATTTTCTCGGAGGTGGCACGAAGAATCAAAGCCGGCGATATACATGCACAGCTCGGCGTCGTCATAACCGACAACGGCAACGCCGGGGTGCGGGAGCGCGCCCGCGGACTTTCGATGCGGTCATTTTTCGTGGACCCGGGGGCCTATCCAAGCAGGGATAAATTTGATGCACAGCTGCTGCGCATACTGAAGCGGTTCAAGACCGATCTGGTCGTTGCGGCCGGATATTTGAAGTTGCTCTCCCCCTCTTTTGTCAGACAATACAGAAACAGGATAATCAACATACATCCATCCCTTCTTCCCTCATTCCCCGGCATGCACAGCCAGGAGAAGGCGCTGGGCTACGGGGTAAAGATAACCGGTTGCACGGCCCATTTCGTGGACGAAGGCATCGATACCGGTCCGATTATCATGCAGTCCGCGGTGCAGGTATTGAGAACCGATACCGTATCCACTTTATCGGCGAGAATATTAAATGAGGAAACCCGGGTGCTGTCCGAGTCGATCAGTCAGTTCTGCGGCGGGAAGCTGGACGTCGTTGACGGCAGGGTCGTGATCAGGCAATAAGACGGTACTGCAGCAGATGCGGGAATGTTTCTTCTCAGCTCCCGCGCCGTTGTAACATCCGATCACTTTCTCTGGAACTTTTCCCTCAGGCCTTTTTCCCTGATTTGAAAATAAATCTTCACACCGCCGGGGACATGTTCCTTGCCGATGATCGATCCGTTTTTGAGCGGAAGATAAAATTCATTTTGGATCTTTTCAATATCGGTGTATCTGCTGTTATTTTTCACCCGGACGCCCACGATATCCTTAAATATCTGGAATTTCGCCCGCTCTACGGCCTTCGCCTCCGTATCCGCGACCGCGGTCACGGTGTAAGTGTCCTCGTCCACCCAGCCTGTTTTATGATTTTTCATCTCCCCGACCAGCCCTGTGCTCGCACAGGAAACCATGAAAGCAAAGGCCAGCACAAATAAAATTTTATTCATCGTTTTCTCACCTGTAATAAAAAATTTAGATCCACCCAATCAATAACTCATTGATTGAAAATTCATAATTATCATAATTGTTCAATAACAATATCAGTATAACAAAAAAAATTATATATATAGTGTTATTCGTGCATTACAATAATTTTTTTGAGCCACCCCTCGCATTTTGAGGTTGACAAACCCCGCCTGATTTATATTACGGTCTGATTCTTTAATTATATCACAGAAACGAAAAAGGTGAAGCATTAGGCGGTTTTCATTTATTAAATTTGATTCCTCCTTGTAAGGCTGCCAGATCAACCCATGTCGAATCCTGCGATCATTCAAAGCGATAACACCATATTGCTGGAAGTTGACAATCCGGAATTTGAAAATGCCCGCGATTCCGTAGCGCAGTTTTCCGAGCTTGTCAAAAGCCCCGAGCACATACACACCTATAAGATCTCGCCCCTCTCCCTATGGAACGCGGCCGCGTCCGGATTGACGTATAACGATATTTATCGGATTCTCAAGCAATACTCGCGCTACGAGATACCCGACGTCGTGTGCACCGCCATCAGGGAGCAGATGCAGCGTTACGGCCTGCTGAAGCTTGTTCCCATGGATGGGGACCTCTTGTTAATTTCAAAAGATATGATCCTCCTCAATGAGATCTTCAATACAAAAAAAATTCAGCAATTCATTGACCAGAGAATAGACGATACCCGGCTTAAAATAAAAAAGAACTACCGGGGGCATATCAAGCAGGCGCTCATAAAAATCGGCTTCCCCGTCGAAGATCTCGCCGGGTACGAGGACGGCGATTTCTGCGAGATCAGGCTGAGACCGGAGACGAAAAGAATCCAGCCCTTCAGCGTGCGGGACTATCAGCAGAGTTCGGTCAACGCCTTTTACCGGGGGGGCGGGCCTGAGGGAGGCAGCGGGATCGTCGTGCTCCCCTGTGGGGCGGGCAAGACCATCGTGGGGATCGTGATCATGAGCCTTCTCCAAACGGAAACCCTGATACTGGTGACCAACACCATCGCCCTCAGGCAATGGAAGGAGGAGCTCATTGACAAGACGCATCTCCAGCCTGACCAGATCGGCGAATTCTCCGGGGACAAAAAGGAGATACGGCCCATCACCATCGCCACCTACAACATACTGACCTATCGCAAGGATAAGGAGGGGCCGTTTCTCCACTTCGATCTTTTCAATACGAAGAATTGGGGCCTCATCATCTACGACGAGGTGCACCTGCTGCCCGCCCCGGTGTTCAGGATGACCTCGGAAATCCAGTCCAAGAGGCGCCTCGGCCTGACCGCGACCCTGATCCGCGAAGACGGGATGGAGGCGGACGTATTCAGCCTCATCGGACCTAAAAAATACGACATCCCGTGGAAGACGCTGGAAAAATCAAACTGGATAGCCAAGGCGCTCTGCACCGAAGTCAGGATCGAGCTTCCGGAGGATCTGAGAATGAGGTACTCCCTCGCCAAAGACAGGGAAAAATTCAGGATCGCGTCAGAGAACCATGAAAAAATCTCGATCGTCAAGCGCATAATCAAAAATCATGAGAATTCCAATATCCTCATCATCGGCCAGTATATCGCTCAATTGAAGGAGATCGCCGGCCAATTCAACCTGCCCATAATCACCGGCAGCACCTCAACAGGCGAGCGGGAAGAGCTGTACCGCAAGTTCAAGGATGAGGCGATTAAGATTCTCGTGGTCTCGAAGGTGGCGAATTTCGCCATTGATCTGCCGGACGCCAACGTGGCGATCCAGATATCCGGCACGTTCGGATCGCGACAGGAAGAGGCCCAGCGGCTCGGGAGGATACTCCGTCCCAAAAAGGGGGAGAACAAGGCCTACTTTTACACGATCATCACCTCGAACAGCGTCGAGGAAAAATTCGCGCACAACAGGCAGCTTTTCCTGACCGAGCAGGGATACACCTACATCATTCTCAACGAAGAGATGTTCAACGATAAATTTACTCGCGGATGACGGCAAAATCGGTGACCCGGTCGTCATCGCCCACATCGAGGAGCTTCACCCCGACCGTGGCCCTGCCCTGCACGGACACGTCCTCCGCAAGGAGGCGTATCATCATGCCGTTCTTTGAGGTGATGATGATCTCGTCATTGTTAAAAACTGACTTCACGTCGTTGGCGAATCCGTTTTTTTCGGTGACTTTGACATAGGCCATGCCCTTGCCGCCCCTTCCCTTGGTTGAAAAATTCTGATAATTCACCCGCTTGCCGAACCCCTTTTCCGTGATGACGAACAGGGACGAAGCCTTCATCACCAGGTCGATGCCGATGATCATGTCTTCCTTCGAAAGCCGCATGCCGATGATCCCGGCGGCCGTGCGGCCCATGGAGCGCATCTTCATGAGATTCGTGCGAAGGAGGAGGCCGCGCCGTGAAGCGATGATGATGTCGTCCCCCTTGTCGACGACCTTGACGTCCACCAGCTCATCGTTCTTTTTCAGGTTCAGGGCTATGATGCCGCCCTTTTTGGTATTCTGGAATTCATGAAGGTCGGTCTTCTTCAAAATGCCGTATCTGGTCACCATGCAGAGATATTTCTCGCTTTCAAAGCTGTCGATTGAGCACAGCGCGGTGATATATTCCTCGGTCGACAGGTTGATGATTCCCTTTAAGGACTTTCCCCTGCTCGCTTTTGTCGCGAGCGGTATTTCATACGCCTTGAGGGCGAAGATTTTCCCCTTGTTTGAAAAAAGGAGGATCACGTCGTGGGTTGATGCGACGGTCATCATCTTGATAAAGTCCTCCCTTTTGGAGGAGATCGAGCTCACTCCCTTGCCGCCGCGCCTCTGCTTCTTGAAGATATCCACGGACAGCCGCCTTATAAAGCCGTCGTTGGTTATGGTGATGACCATGTCCTCGTCCGCGATCAGGTCCTCGACGTCGAAATCGGTCGAGGTTTCCCCGCCCTTGACGATTTCGGTGCGGCGCGGATCCCCGTATTTCTGCTTGACCTCCAGAAGCTCCTTTTTCACCAGCTCGAAAATGCGCGCCTCGCTTTTCAATATGGCCTTGAGCTCTTTGATGAGCTTCAGGAGATTTTGGAGCTCTTCAACCACCTTCTGAACTTCCAGGCTCGTGAGGCGCTGGAGGCGCATGTCGAGTATGGCCTTTGACTGTATCTCCGACAGGGAAAACCGCTTTATGAGGCGCTTCCCCGCCTCATCCGCGTCTTTGGACGAGCGTATGATCCGGATCACCTCGTCGATGTTGTCCAGGGCTATTTTCAGGCCCTCCAGGATGTGGGCGCGCTCCTCGGCCTTCTTCAGCTCGAAACGCGTCCTCCTGATCACCACCTCTTTCCGGTGCTCCACATAGTGCGCGATGATTCCCTTCAGGTCCAGTATCCTGGGCACGTTGTCCACCAGGGCCAGGAGGATCACGCCGAACGAGGTCTGGAGCGACGTGTGTTTGTAGAGCTGATTGATGATGATGCTCGTGTTTGCGTCCCTTTTGACTCCGATGACGATGCGCATCCCCCTCCGGTCCGACTCGTCCCTGATCTCGGCTATGCCCTCTATGACTTTCGCGTTGACCAGCTCCGCGACCCTGCTGACGAACACCGCCTTGTTCACCTGGAACGGGATCTCGGTGATGATGATGTCGTCCCTTCCCTTCCGGTTCTGCTCGACATCCAGCTTTCCCCGCACCATGATGCTGCCCCTGCCGGTGGAATACGCCTTGTAGATGCCGTCGGTTCCCATGATGGCGGCGCCGGTCGGAAAGTCCGGGCCCTGGATATATTTCATGAGCTGCCTGACGGTTATCGCGGAGTTGTCCACCATCGCGATGGTGGCGTCGATGACCTCCCCGAGGTTATGGGGCGGTATCTTGGTGGCCATGCCGACCGCGATTCCGTCCGAACCGTTCACGAGCAGGTTGGGGAAGGACGCAGGCAGCACCTGGGGCTCCTGCCTGGTCTCGTCAAAGTTGGGAACGAAATCAACCGTGTCCTTGTCTATGTCGCGCAGCAATTCCTCGGCCATCTTGTGCAGGCGGGCCTCGGTATAGCGGTAGGCGGCGGGGGGATCTCCGTCGACCGATCCGAAGTTACCCTGGCCGTCGATGATGGGAAGCCGCATGGAAAAATCCTGAGCCATCCGCACCATGGTGTCGTACACTGCGGTGTCCCCGTGCGGGTGGTAGTTGCCGATGACCTCGCCGACGATCTTGGCCGATTTCACGTACGGGCGGTCGCTCCGCCATGCCCTTTCGTTCATCGCGTGGAGAATCCGCCGGTGCACCGGCTTCAGCCCGTCCCTGACATCGGGCAGGGCGCGCCCGACGATCACGCTCATGGCGTAATCGAGGTAGGAGCTCCGCATCTGGTCTTCGATTTCGACGCCGACGATGATCTCTCCGCTGCCGTTGTCCTGAGCTTTCTTCTTTGGCACCTGTTCACTCTCCGTTATAGATCAAGGTTCTGCACGTTCTTCGCATTTTCTTCAATAAATTTCCGCCGCGGCTCGACCGCGTCACCCATGAGCACCGAAAAGGCCTCTTCCGCTTCTATCTCGTCATCGATATGGACCTTCATCAGGGTCCGGTTCTGAGGGTCCATGGTCGTCTCCCACAATTGTCCCGGGTTCATCTCGCCGAGGCCCTTGTAGCGCTGCACCGATGCTTTTGATTTGTCATGGCCCTTCAGAACCCGATCGCGGTCTTCATCCGAATATGCGTAGAACGAGTCCTTGCCTATTTTTATATTGTAGAGAGGGGGCTTGGCGATATATAGATATCCCTGTTTAATCAGATCCGGCATGTAGCGGAAAAAAAACGTGAGGAGGAGGGTCTTGATATGCGAACCGTCCACATCCGCATCGGTCATGATGATTATTTTATGGTACCGGGCCCTGTCGATATTGAATTCATCGGAGCCGATGCCGGTGCCGACTGCGGTGATGATGGTTTTTATCTCGTCATTTGAAAGTATTTTATCCAGCCTCGACTTCTCGACATTGAGGATCTTTCCCTTGAGAGGAAGTATCGCCTGAAAGTTCCTGTCTCTTCCCTGTTTGGCGGAACCTCCTGCGGAATCGCCCTCCACCAGATATAATTCGCACGACGCCGGGTCGCGGTCCGAGCAATCGGCCAGCTTGCCGGGAAGGGTGTCATTCTCAAGCGCGCTTTTTCTGCGCGTGAGATCTCGGGCCTTTTTCGCCGCTATGCGCGCACGGGCGCTCTGGACGCATTTCTCGATTATTTTTTTCGCGTCCTGGGGATTTTCCTCAAAATGAAGGCTCAACTGCTCGTTCACGATCGATTCAACGATCCCCTTGACGTCGCCGTTTCCGAGCTTCATTTTGGTCTGCCCCTCGTACTGAGGATTCGGCAGCTTGACGCTCACGATCGATACCAGGCCTTCACGGACGTCATCGCCGCTGAGCTGGCTCACGCTCTTGTCGGCCTTAAGCTCTTTTTTCAAATACTCGTTGATGACCCTGGTGAGGCCGGATTTGAAGCCGATCAGGTGGGTGCCTCCCTCGCGCGTGTTGATATTATTGGCATACGTGAAGACCGTTTCAGTATAGCCGTCGATGTATTCGAGCGCGATCTCCACGTCCACATTGCCCCGGACCGAATGAAAATAAATCGGTTTCTTGATAATGGGCGACTTGGTCTCATTCAGGTACTGAACGAACGAGACGATGCCGCCTTTAAACTGGAACATGTGCTCCTTTCCCTTTTTTCTCTCGTCGCGTAGGGTTATCTTGACGCCTGCATTGAGAAACGCCAACTCCCTGAGGCGCTTCGCAAGCGTGTCGAAATTAAATTCGCTGGTTTCAAAAATCTCGTCATCAGGCCAAAAAATCAGCCTGGTGCCGCTTTTGCTGGATTCGCCGACCAACTTCACCTTGCCGGTCGGAATTCCCCGTTTGTACGATTGGGTGTAGCGCTTCCCGTCCTTGGAAACCTCAACCGTCAGTTGCTTGGAAAGCGCGTTGACCACCGAAACGCCGACCCCGTGCAGCCCGCCCGATACCTTGTACACGTCATTGTCAAATTTGCCTCCGGCATGAAGCTTGGTCATGACGATCTCAAGGGCCGAGAGCTTGTGGACCGGATGCGGCTCGACCGGAATCCCCCTGCCGTTGTCGATGACCTCAACGGCATTGTCTTTATGAATCACGACCGTGATGGTGTCGCAGAAGCCGGCGAGGGCCTCGTCGATCGAGTTGTCAACCACCTCATACACCAGGTGGTGAAGGCCGTACCCGTCGGTGGAGCCGATGTACATGGCCGGCCTTTTACGGACGGCTTCAAGGCCTTCCAGAACCTGTATCTTGTCAGCGCTGTAATTTTTTGTCATTCCTTCTTCTCCACACGACACCCTCGACCAGCGATACGCGCTTGATCACGGTGAACGGGCTCACATTGCTCGCTATGATGTTGTTTGATTCATCCAGGGCGATGGTGTGATCGCCTCCGTCGACCTGCATTATGATCCATGAATTATCATCAGACAACAGAAGGGAGTTACGGTTAAATATTCCAATTGCCTTCTTATCCGATACGATTTTGTTATTGCCAATATGAACAAACAATCGAGGCTCCGTTACCATTGAATTCTCTTGATTTCCACTTTTATGTCGCATATCACCCTATAAGAGAATTCGGTGCTGATTCTTTGAATGACGGCGTCTTTCATCATTATCAATTCATTTCCATAAACGGAATGGTCCACCGCGATAAATAATACTTTTTTAAAAATCCTGTCAGGTTTGCTGTGCGTCGACAGTATAACACCCACAATGTCGTGCCATTTTGACAGCAATTCCTCTATGGTAAACGATTTGTCAATATCAAATTCATGAATTATATCATGGAGAATTGCATCAAAAGAAAAAACGCCGTTCTTTCTCTTTTCCCGTATTCTGAACCTCATTGCGTCAATTCACTGACCTTTCCCGGCGCTTCCACGCGAAAACCCCTGTACTCTCCGAATTTATACAATGCAACCGGGTCAAAATGAACCATGGTAAAGATTATCTGATTGCCTCCATGCAATACGTCGATTATCCTGGATCGTCTTATTTCGTCAAGCTCGGAAAAAATATCATCCATTAAAATAACTGATTTTTTATTCTTTTCCCCTTCGATTATTCCACATTCTGCGACTTTTAATGTGACCGCAGCCGTTCTTATCTGGCCTTGCGATGCATAATGTATAAATCTGTTTTTATTCTTATTTTCCAGCACATAGTCATCCCTCTGGGGCCCGATGCTTGTCCAACCGAGAAGGACGTCCCGCGAGCGTAATTCGGCCAATTTTCGGTATATGAGCGCGCTGTCAGCAGATTCCGCGCTACACTGATAGCGTATCTCCGGAGCCTCGTCCGCGGCTATAGTTGAATAATGATGTTGAAACAATCTGCTGAATTTCATAATAAAGGACATCCGCCTGTCGATAAGGTAGCCCGATTTTTCGCTGAACAGAGCGTCCCATACTTCCAATCCGCCCGCATCACGTCCCCTGCTCTTTATTTCCTTCAAAAGCCTGTTTCTTGATGAGAGCACCTTCCTGAAATCACCGAGCACTTCCAGATATGTCCTGTCGATCTTGGATATTACACTGTCAAAAAATCTTCTCCTGATATCAGGGGTTCCGTTTATGATAATGATGTCCTGGGGGGAAAAAATAACGGTCAACAATCTCCCATAATATTCAGCTGCGCTTTTTATCGCCTTGCCGTCTATTTTCAATCTTTTTGTAAAGATGTCCGGTGTTGACATGCAGCCGACCTCAAACATCGTATCGGCGTTGTCGCCGACGGACGCCAAGCAAAAATATGAATCATTACCCCATTGTATGATTTCCGAATCATGGATATTCCTGAATGATTTTATGTTCGAAAGAATGGATATTGCCTCAAGTATGCTTGTTTTGCCCGCTCCGTTGTTTCCTATAATAAAATTAATCCCCGGAGAGAAGGTTATATGCAGACGGTTGTAATTCCTGAAGTTATTGGCCTGTAACTCCTTGATATGCATGGTATTGGCGGTTAGTTAATTTGGCATTCAGAATATTTCAACAACTGATTCCGTGCATTTTGCAAGAATCCTT
>CAZHAD010000042.1:0-7489 GCA_964529965.1 uncultured Leptospirales bacterium
TACTTTTTTCATTGTACCGAGTCACATACACAACGTCCCAACATCAATATGAATGTCGTAATTCAATGTCCGTCGCTGACCTGATTATTATATTTGCAAGCGGTTTATCCGTGGTTATGGCGCTGGGCCTGCTTGTGCGGCCTCTCTATTTCAGGAACGTGGTGCTTGCCATTATCCTGGCATTGATGGGCTTCCTTACCTTTTCCCTCTACCTGCTCTATTCCCAGAAAATATTCGATTTTCCCATACTCTTCTTTTTTTTGGCGCCCGTTGATTTGACCTTGGGTCCGTTTCTCTATTTTTATGTATTGAGCCTTACCGGCGATAAGGATATCCTGAAACGGCGCGACATAATGCATTTCATACCCCTCATGATTGTCGGGTTCTACATGATTCCGTATTTTTTGAGTACCCCCAACATGCAGCGGCAGATTCTGTATGAATTGATGAACGAGAACAGGCACATCCTGCTCAGAGCGATTTTTTCCGGAAGCGTGTTCCTGCCGGTCATCTATATCGCGGCCCCTTTGATCCGCATCACCCTGAAATTGAAAAAGGGGAACCCGGCGGAAAACAAAATCATACTGTTGTTTGTGCTTTTATGCATCTGGCTCATCGTCGGCATCGTGGGCGTCGGCGGTACGATCACCTTTTCACTGTCTGTTTTGAAGATCCTGAATCTTTTCGCCAGTGTGATTATACTCTGTTTTTATCTCCTCGGACAGCGCTACCCGTATCTTCTGCAATACGGGACCGTCCACGTAAGCGGTCAATCATATTCGAAATCGTACCTTAACGGACTCGACCTGGAGGGTCTGGCCAAACAGCTCGAAACCATCATGAATCAGGAAAAGCTCTACTGCGACGAAGAGCTTACCCTGCCGCGGCTGAGCCAGGCCCTGGGGGTGACCTCGCACCAGCTATCCCAGTTCTTGAATCAACACTATAATAAGAATTTCAATAATTTTGTGAACGGCTATCGAATAGAACAGGCCAAAAAGCTGCTCGTAGACGAACCGAACAGGAATACCCTGGCCATCGCCCTTGACGTCGGTTTTAACTCCTATTCAGCCTTCCATGCAGCATTCAGGAAAGCTACGAGGCTCTCTCCTGCCGGATATCGGAAAAGGCAAATGAAGCGTGACTAAACTACCGCGGTTTTTGCCGACAAGCCGGCAGGAGATAAAAAAATCATAGTTACTGGTTTATAAATAAGGAATAAATAATTTTTCCTTATTTATAAGCTGAAGAGATTTTTAATTATGTTTGCGCTATATTATGGCCATTATCAGCCTTATTAAGCTGTGTTTTAGGCAAATCCTCCTAAAATGTGTTTAATCACTACATTTCGGCATTTATGCTGAAAAACCACGAGCAGCAATTAATAAGGTAATATTTCTTGGCAAGCTGACCGCCCGGTCAGCTCCTTTTTTGCTTACTCATAAATAGTGTTTTTCAGTAATGCTTTATCCACATAAAAACATATAATAGTTATAAAATTCGATTGATAATTCATCGAATTAACCGCCATGTGAGCCACGGCGATGAAAATTCGATATAAGCTAATACTGATATTTATCCTCATTATCCTGGCCGCGTCCCTGCCTTTGTCCTTTTTTATTCTGAACCAGCAGGAGAGGCAGAAGATCGACCTTCTGAAACACCAGGGAGAAACCAACAGCCGGATACTGGCGCGCACCACGCTCAATATACTATTGATGAATGGAGGGGACGTCCGAAGCGCGATGGTGGATGCCAAGGATATGATCACCATGCTCAAACCGCTCACCGATGACGGCCTCGTGTATGCCGATGCCGTGCTGGTCTCCTCCCTCCAAGCCAATAACGGCAGGATTCTGGCGCGTTTCATCAACACAGACGCGATAAGGCGGCCCTCGACAACGGAAAAACTGACCGACGATGAGATAAAGAGGCTCAAGGAGCATTCCGGCTTTCACGAGGCGCATTTTCCCGGCGTGAACGATATCTGTTATGAATTCGTCTCGAGCAGCTCGCTTCCGGAAAAAACCGCGGCCTGCATCGGCAGGCTGGTATTCTCGAAATCCGCTGTCCTGTCGCCTATAAAAAGAATCAGGCTTCTGATATACGGATCGATCCTGGTCGCGATTTGTGTTACGAGCGTAATCGGCTTTTTTTTCAGCAATTTCATCTCTCGGCCCCTCACCCGCCTCATCGGAGGCGTTGAGAAAATCGGGAGCGGCGACCTCGATTACCGGATCCCGGTCAAGACCAACGATGAGCTCGGCGTGCTCGCCAATACATTCAACCATCTCGCCCGGGTCGTGCAGCTGGAAATCAACGAGCTGGTCACCGCCAATGAGGAGCTGAAGCGGCTGGACGTGCTCAAGGATGAATTTCTCGCCAATATGTCCCATGAGCTCCGTACCCCACTTTCCGGTATCATCGGCGTCGCCGAGTCGCTGATCGCCGGCGCCGCGGGTCCGCTGGGAGGGGATATCCGCCATGATCTTTCGCTCATCGTTTCAAGCGGAAGGCGCCTCGCCGGAATCGTGAATGATATCCTCGATTTCTCGAAATTGAAGCACAGGGACATCATACTCAACCTGGTCCCGGTGAACATGTATTCCCTGGTGCAACTAGTAAACGCGATCATGCTCCCGATCGCGCGGAATAAATCGCTGGAATTTAGGAATGAGATCGATCCCGAGTCGGTCATCGTCGAAGGCGATGAAAACCGCCTTCAGCAGATCATGCTGAACTTGATAGGAAACGCCGTTAAATTCACCGAGTCGGGCTCCATAACGGTGGCCTCGTCCGTCGACCCTCTTGATGACGGAATGTACGTCATCACCGTTTCCGACACGGGCATAGGCATTCCGGACGAAAGGGTCGCGCATATATTCGAGACCTTCGAGCAGGCGGACGGCTCGACCGAGCGGGTATACGGAGGGACCGGGCTCGGCCTCGCGATTGTAAAAAAACTCGTGGAGCTTCACGGAGGACGGATATGGGCGGACTCCGGAGTCGGGAATGGTTCGCGGTTTTCCTTCACCCTGAAAAGATCGGCCGGGCCCGCGCCCGGGGATCGGGGGGAAACGAGGCTGTTCACCGATGAGGCGGCTCTTTCAGAGAGGCTGTCTCAGGTGACCATACGGTCATTTAAAGAGGACGGAACAAAAAAAAAGAACCGGGGGCGCATACTGGTCGTTGACGATGAATCCATTAATCTGCAGGTGATGATAAATTACCTGAGCCTCGAAGGATACGAGGTGTCCACGGCAATGGCCGGGTTCGAGGCGCTGAAAAGGCTTGAGGAAGATCACTTCGATCTCGTGGTGCTCGACGTCATGCTTCCCCGGCTGTCCGGCTATGAGGTGTGCCGTATCATACGGGAGAGCTACTCCATGTATGAGCTTCCGGTGCTGGTGCTCACCGCGCGGAACAAGCCCGGAGACATCGTCACGGGCCTTGAGGCGGGGGCGAATGATTACCTGACCAAGCCGGTGGACAGGCGGGAGCTGCTCGCGCGTGTGGGCGGCCTTATTTCCCTCAAGGCATCGGTTAAGCTGAACAACGAGCTTTCACTGATCAAGCGCGATATCCAGATCGCCCACGAGATACAGAACTCGATACTGCCTCAGTCGTTGCCCCGCATTGATGAGGTCGACATCGGTCTCAGATACGAACCGATGACCGAGCTGGGCGGGGATTTTTACGATGTGCAGATGATCGGGGACCGCAGGCTCGCGATCCTTCTCGCCGATGTTTCGGGACACGGGATCCCCGCGGCCTTCATCTGCGCAATGCTCAAGGTCGCGTATTCCTTTCACCTCCAGAATGCCGACGACCCGTCCGATCTCCTGAAAAATATCGCATCTACCATGTTCAATTACATGGGGGGACAGTTTATAACCGGCTGCTATGCGTGCATCGATCTTGACGGGAAGATGCTCCGGCAGGCGAACGCGGGGCACTGGCCCCTTCTCATTTTCAGAAGGAGCGAGCAGAGGATCGTCCTCTCCAAGGAACACGGAACCCCCATTGGCTGGAACCCTGAAGAGGAATACCACACGATAGAGATGGAAATCCTTCCGGGAGACAGGATCATCATGCACACCGACGGGATCACGGAGGCGAGGAACACCGCCAATGTCATGTACGGGGAACAACGCTTCCACGATTTCATCAAAGAGCATCAGGGACTCGGGGCCGGTGAATTCGTCGAGCTCATGATGCAGACGATCTTCGAGTGGTCCAGGAAGAACTCGGATAAAAACCTCCGCGACGATGTTACCATCCTTGCGGTCGATTTTCGGTAAACGTCCTCCCTGCCGAAAGCAGTGACGGTAATCAACAGAATTCCGGCGCCTTTGTTTCCCGCATGCCGGGCAGGGCTTCGGCCTGTCCTGTATCGGGATAAGAAAGTGGAGAGATGAACGAAATCCTGTTCATACGACCTTTCAGGTAAAAAGTTGTTGAAATTATTATGCGAGGCGCCGCATACTATGCGGCGTTTGTCCGGCTCGCAGAATGCGGATTTTTTGAATCATATTCAGGATTATCAATAAAAATGGTTGCAAGTATCATATACATCGCTAACGCAGACGATGACATCGATTACGATGCCATCATATTCAAAGTGATGGCCGCTGATGTCTTGAACATACATAAATCGGAGAATATGCTTCTCATGATAAAGACGCTTATTGCAGGCGGGGCGAGGAAGATATTGCTTGATATGAGGGAATTGGAAAGCGTGGACAGCTCCGGTATAAGTGCGCTTCTCGAAACGGCGAAAATGGTCAAGCAGAGCCAGGGGATTTTGGTCCTTTCCAATGTGCCGCTTTGGATACAGAAAATATTCGAGCCGTTTAAGTTTGATCTTCTGATCAATATATTCAATTCACATGATGAAATGATCAAATTTTTTCGATTATAATGAACGTGCGCCCGGGTGCTCATGCAGGTTTATATAAGCACCAGTGGAATATGGAGCCTTTTAATGAATATCGTTGTAGACCTGTTAAAGATATCACAAACTTCCGGTGACAAAATCGATTTTAATACCCTCATCTTTAAAATCGAGCTGCCGCAAAGGGTCGATATCGACCAATCGAAGGACCTCTGGATATTCCTCAAGACCCTGATATCCGGCGGGGCGCTGAAGATTTTCATCGATCTGAAAAACCTCGCATATATCGACAGCTCGGGGATCGGAGTTTTGATAAACGCCGCGAAGCTGGTCAGGAAGGATAAGGGGGATATAATACTGGCGAACGTGTCCGGCGAGATTAAGAACATATTCAAGGTGATCAACCTGGAAAATTTCATCAAGGTCTATAACTCAGAAGTCGATGCGGTCAATTCATATAGATATCTTTAATTACCGGTTTTATTTATCAGTATTTTTATTCTTGACAACAGCTTCCCCTATTTTATGCAATTCTCTCAGAACATTCACATGTTACGAATGTTAGAAAGGCTTTTGAAGAATTATGTGTAAGAGAAGGGGATATGAGGATAACAGAGATATGGAGATGAATATTTTTATTATCCCTCAATCCCTCAAAATCACCATATCTCCTTTTTTTACACCTTAATTGATGAAATGCCCAGGTGGTGGAATTTGGTAGACACGCATGGTTGAGGGCCATGTGGGAATTTCCTGTGCGGGTTCAAATCCCGCCCTGGGCACAGTTGAACGTACTCCGCCTGATCCCGCCCCCTCGGGGGGATTTTTTTTGACGATCGGCACTGAAAGAAGGCGAACGCCAGTGGCTATTGAACAAACGCTCATTATCATCAAGCCCGACGGGCTGGTCAAGTCATTGACCGGAAATATTCTGACAAGGCTCTCCGAAACAAAGCTGGTAATTATCGGGGCCAAGGTGCTGCATGTAAGCGAAGAGCTCGCCCGGCGGCACTACCGGCACCTGCAGGATAAGCCTTTTTTCGATGAGCTTATCCATTACCTCATGGGGGACGTCCACCGCACCCACCGCGTCATGACTCTCGTCTATCAGGGAGATGACGCGATACGCAAGGTCAGGGAGATCGTGGGAGACACTAATCCTGAGAAGGCGGATCCGGTCTCGATCCGCGGGGCGTACGGAAGGATCACCACCTCCGGGGTTTTTGAGAACGTGGTGCACGCCTCATCGAGCACCGAGGATGCGGAAAGCGAGATCAAGCTCTGGTTCAGGCCGGACGAGGTGGTCGGCGATATCTATCCGACAAGGGAAGCCGTTTGCGAAACCACCATGGAAAGGGTCTGGGCGTAAACGGCTTCTATCGGTTTGACGGTTCGTGTATATGAGGATTATATTATTGGGCCCTCCGGGCGTGGGTAAGGGGACGGTTGCGGAGCTTCTCACTCAAAGGCATGGGATAAAACAGATATCGACCGGGGACATGCTGCGGAGCGAAGTTACAAAACATTCAGAGCTCGGTGCGGCCGCAGAGGGGTACATGAAGGGTGGCGAGCTCGTTCCCGATTCACTCATACTGAAAATAATGGAACGCCGTTTTCTCGAAAAGGACTGCCGTAAGGGCTTCATCCTTGACGGGTTCCCCCGTACTCTTCCCCAGGCCGAGTCGCTGAAAGGGATGATGCAAAGGCTCTCCATGAAAATCGACGCGGTCGTGAATCTCGAGGCCCCGGAAGATCTTATCCTCAGAAGGCTCACCTCCCGCCGAACGTGCGCGAACCCCGATTGCCAGGCGATCTATAACATTTATACCAAACCCTCGAAGGTTGAAGGGGTCTGCGACCGGTGCGGCAGCCCCACGGTGCAGAGAGTAGACGAAACCGCCGACGCCATACAGAAGCGTCTCGCCACATATCAGGAGAAATCGGCCCCGTTGATCGATTACTACAAGCATGATCCCGCGTTTCTATCGGTGCCCTCGCTCAGCCCTGAACCGGTGGCTGATGAGATCGCCAGGTTCGTGAGCGCACACGTCCGGTAAAAAATACTTTACAAAGAGCGGCACGGCCGCCAGATATGAGAAACTGTAAAAGGCTTGCGATAATGCACCGAATATCCGTATCCGGTACATTATCATTGCTCGCGTGAGCGGTCTGATCTGGAGAGATGCCCGAGCTGGCCGAAGGGGACGGTCTCGAAAATCGTTGTGGGCTTTGCCCACCGGGGGTTCGAATCCCTCTCTCTCCGCACGAAAAGCAGTGTCGGGTGCCGTGTGACGAGAGTCGAGTATATAACTCATCTGTCATTGCGAGGAGCGCAGCGACGAAGCAATCTGCGAATAGTCCGAAAAGCAGATCGCTTCGCGGCGCTCGCGATGACAGCGCGTGAGGGGTGATACCCATCACGCGTTACCCGTCACTCTTTATCGATTTAACTGGAGAGGTGCCCGAGAGGCCGAAGGGGCACGATTGGAAATCGTGTGTAGCGGAAGTTACCGGGGGTTCGAATCCCCCCCTCTCCGCAGGAGACTAACTTCTTCCCGCAAGTGTGTAGGAAATGGGGATGAGGAGATGGAAGAG
>CAZHAD010000042.1:7589-14141 GCA_964529965.1 uncultured Leptospirales bacterium
GTAAAAGTCAGCTGAATCGGAAGTTCGTTTTCCAGATAAGTATAGGATTATAGATAATACGTATGGCATACCAGGTTCTCGCCAGAAAATGGCGTCCCCAGACATTCGACGAGGTAGTCTTCCAGGACAACGTGTCAAAGACCCTGAAGAACAGCATCGACAAAGGGAGGATATCCCATGCCTATCTTTTTTCCGGGCCCCGGGGAGTCGGCAAGACCACCATGGCGAGGATCCTGGCCAAGGCCCTCAACTGCGAAAGCGGCCCCACCCCCAGTCCGTGCGGCCGGTGCAGCAATTGCCTTGAAATCCGCAGCACCACGTCCTTCGACGTGATCGAGATCGACGGCGCGTCAAACCGCGGCATCGACGATATACGCGGGCTCAGGGAAAACGTCAACTTCGCGCCGGTGAAGTCGAAGTACAAGATTTACATCATCGACGAGGTCCACATGCTCACCCCGCCGGCCTTCAACGCCCTCCTGAAAACCCTTGAGGAGCCGCCCGCCCACGTGGTCTTTATTTTTGCCACCACCGAGATACACCAAATCCCCGACACGATCCTGTCGCGGTGCCAGAAGTATTTCTTCAAAAAAATACCGGTCGACCCGATCGTGGGCCATCTGAAGCACATGGTGGAGCGGGAGGGATACCGGATTTCCGATCGCGCCCTGTATCCGATCGCCAGGGCGGCCCAGGGATCGATGCGCGACGCCCAGTCGCTGTTGGACCAGGTCATATCCTTTTCGGATTATCGCCGCGGCGGCGGTGGTTCCGGTGTCGAGATCGGTGAGGCCGATGCCCTCTCGATTCTCGGGGTCGTGCCGCTGGAGAGCTACTCGAAGCTTCTGGGCTGCATTGCGGACGCCGACGCGGCCGCGGTCATGAACGAGGTGCACAGGGTCTCGGCGCTGGGAGTGGACATACCCCGCTACGTCGACGGCCTGCTTGACATGCTCAGGACGGTCAGGCTCCTGCGCAACGGCGTTTCCGTGGGAGAGCTCCTCGGACTGTCGGAGGATGAGATCAGGCTGGCGGCGGACTCTTCGCACGCATACCTCGACGAGGAGCTGTCCCTCATGTTCAGGATCGCGGTTGAGCTTCAGGCTGATCTGAGGTATTCGAACAACGAGCGGGTCAATCTGGAGATGTCCCTGCTCGACATGATCGCCGCCAAGAGATCGCCGTCCCTGGCGTCTATTCTCACCAGGCTTGAAAAGGGATCGCCGGGAGCCGACGGCCCGCAAGGCCGGGGCCCAGGGCCGGGGCGGGATATCGACGAGGAGGGGCACCGGGAGATGAAGGAAGACGGCAGCCCTCCTTCGCATGGTTCGTCGATTGCCAAAGAGTGGGGGGACTTTCTCAACAGGATTAAGGACAGCAAGCAGTACCTCCATTTTATTTTAAAGCCGTCATCGGTTGAAATGAGCGATGACACGCTTTTCATAACCTATCCGGGGGGCGGCGACCTTTCTTATTATTCCAGGATACTCGAGGAGCGGAGCCTCGATTTCATCAGAAAAGAGCTTTCACGCCGGCTTGGTAGAACAATCCGGGTTCTGATCAGGGGCGGGGCGGAGGAACCCGCCGGGCCGGGTCTGCCGGAGGCCGTATCCGGCGTGGAAGGCACCGACCGTCAAGGTGAGGAGAACCACATTCCCGTGCCTGATGCGGAGATGATCCCGAATCCCGCGGTTGAGGAGTTTGAGCGCCCCGATCCCACGGTTGAAAAAATCAAGAATGCATTCCACGGCCGTATAATCGAGAAGGGAGGTAAGTAATGCTTAAAGGGCTCGGCGATTTCGGTAATCTCATGAGGCTCCAGAAGGAGATCAAGGGGGTCCACAAAAAGATCGCGGGATTGACCATGGAGGGCTCCAGCTCCAACGGGAAGGTGAGGGCGGCGTTGAGCGGGGAGCACCGGCTCACGGCGCTCACGATCGATTCGGACGCGATGGAAGATTGCGGGGTCCGGGACATCGAACGGATGATCATCGAGGCAGTGAACAGCGCCGCTGACAAGATAAAGGAGTTTTCCGAATCGGAGATAAAAAGGCTTACCGGCGGGATAGAGGTGCCCGGTCTCGACGGGTTGCTGAAATAAGATTTCGTATCATGCGTTATACCCCATGAAATTATCTTCATACCTGGAAGTGCTCATCAGGAAATTCTCCAAGCTGCCGGGCATTGGGCCGAAGAGCGCCTCGCGGCTCGCCTTTCATATTCTCTCTATGGAGACCGTTGAGGTGGAAAGCCTGGCCGCGGCGATGATCGACCTCAAAAGAAACACCTACACCTGCAGTGTATGCGGGGGGATCGCCGACGGAGATGAATGCGCGATCTGCCGTGATGATGCGCGCGACCGGGGGCTTATCTGCGTGGTGGAGGACGCCAAGGACGTGCTTACGATCGAGGGCACCGGCGGATACCGGGGCCTGTACCACGTATTGGCCGGGCTCATCTCCCCGCTTGACGGGATCGGTCCCGAGAACCTCAACATACGCACGCTGGTGGGACGGTGCGGCGGCGGGGTCAGGGAGGTGATCCTCGCCCTCAATCCCTCGGTCGAGGGAGACGCCACCGCACTCTATCTGGCGCAGATCGTGAACCCCCTCGGCGTTACGGTGTCGAGAATCGCTCACGGCCTTCCGGTGGGGGCGGACATCGAGTTCGCCGACAACGCGACCATACTAAAATCCCTTGAGGGCAGGGTGAAGATGAACCGGTAGCGTTCAGAGGGTCTTCTTCGTTGAATTATTCTTATCTATATAGCTGGTAATTATTTGTGTTCTCTGCTCATCGGGGGCGATGAATTGGCAGCCGTATCTCCATTTTGAGAGAAGCCGGGCCGCGTATTTGATCCGCAGATGGTCCTGGCGCAGATGGGATCCTATTTTATACAATGTCTTGATGACGCGGTTCTGCAGGTCGTTTCTGTCGCTTTCAAGGCCGATGCCACCGACCGATACATTGTTGATCCAGCATTCGTTGGTTCCCGGCCGCGTTTCATTCTCAACAACAAAGTACGAAGATTGAAAGCAATCCGCGCGAGGATCCCTTCTCTTTTCCCAGTTTTTTTTGCCGAACACCACTGTCCCTCCGATAAATAACCCGTCATCGTACGCTTATTTTATCCTGGATACAGCATATGTTGCAATCATTTTTTTCCCTGTATCTGGATTACGATAGGTACTCCCTTATAGCCCAGCTCCCTCTGGAGGAGCTTCTCGAAATACCTGACCGAGTCCTTTTTGAAATACGCAGGGTTATTGACGAAAAATCTGAATCGGGGCGGGGCCGCTCCCACCTGGGTCGCGTAATAGATTTTTATCGCGCCCCGGTTCTGCGGCGCCTGGCGTGATGCGGCCCCGGCGATAATGCGGTTTAGCGTTGATGTCTCGGTCATGCGGTGAGACGTCTCCTTGAGCCTCATGGCCGTATCGATGATCCGGAACAGACGTAATTTATTCTTCGCCGAAACGGCGATGATGGGGAAATCGGCCGCCTTGTAGAACTGGAAAATCAGCCGGTCGGTGAACGATTTGAAGGTGGCATGGTCCTTCTCGATCATGTCCCACTTGTTGATCGCGATGATCGCCGGCTTTTTCAACCGCATGATTTCATCCGAGATTTTTTTGTCCGTGTCAGTCAGGCCCGCGGGAGCGTCGATGAGGTGAACCGCCACATCGCAGCGCTCTATGGCCTGCCGCGTCCTGTCGAGGGAGTAGTATTCGATATGTTCCCTGATGCGGCTCTTTTTCCTGATCCCCGCGGTGTCGATGACCGTGATCCGTTTTCGGCGGTACATGAAATCTTCGTCCACGGAATCCCGTGTGGTGCCCGGGATCTCGGATACGACCGAGCGGTTGTATCCGATGAACGAATTCAACAGGGTCGATTTTCCGCTGTTCGGCCGACCCACGATGGTTATCTTGAGGTCCGATTCATGCCTGATCGTCCTTTTAGCCGGAAGGAGTCCGATGATCTTGTCGAGGAGGAGCGCCAGGTTGAAATGCGTTTTAGCCGAGACTGGCACGATATCCTGAAATCCAATCTCATAAAAATTGGCCATGTTCTCAAGCTGCCTTTCGCCGTCCATTTTGTTCACCACCGCGATTACCGGAACCGAGAGCCTGCGGACAAGTCCCGCCATGTCCATGTCGAAGCCCGCAGGCGCCGGATTTTCAAGAAGCAATATGATCACCGAGGCTTTTTTCAAGTAGTCCTTGGCAGTCGAAAGAATGGAATCGGAGAGCATCGAGGAGTCTGGCAGGTCGAGCCCCGGAGAATCGGCGAGCGTGAATACGATGGATGCATGCTCCACGTCGTATGAAATGATGTCCCTCGTAAGTCCGGGCACGGAATCCACGATCGCCCTTTTCTGCCTGATCAGCGCGTTGAACAATGTCGATTTGCCGACATTGCGCCTTCCAACGATTGCGACGATTGGCAGCGTGCTCATTGTTTCACCCCATCCGGCCTCTGTGCCCTGTTATTTGATTTGCCATTATTATTCCGGTTGGAATTAATGTAAAGAATTGTATCACACCCTCAAGCCCCGAAACATGCATCCAGCCTTATCCCCATATCCTTCAAATCCCATTATCCCCTTTTCCTACACCTATTTCTTGATAGAAGTGAGCCAATTGCGAAAGGGTAAGGGAAGGGTCACGTCTTCCATAGATGCCTTATGATGACTATAGGCTGAAGCAAATAAAGTTATTTACTAATTTTTAATATGTATCGATAATATTATCGACTACTCATGCCCGGCCGGCGGTAGATAATTTTTGTCAGAGGGATCGCTTTGATAAAAATAAACCAGAGGAAGCACAGGGAATTCCAGGAAATACTGTCCGAAGAAGAAATCCTCGATGTGCTCAAGTCGAAGTTTTCAAACAGAAAATTGTACATCAAGTACGCCCTCGATAAGACCGGGGTCAGCATTAATGAGTATCTGCCGGACAACACCCTCATGCTCGTCACGGATCCCGATTACAAGAATGAGGATAATTCCCTCATCATATACGGGCTGTCGGACAAATACATCGAATTCGACCTCGAAATACTGGAGGAGAGGGCCCCCGGATATTTTAAATGCAAGGTGAAATTATGCCACAAGGCCCTTCAGGGAAGAAGGGACCTCAGGTTCAAGATCGCCCCCGATGAGGTCGTAGCCACGAATTTCAGGGTCTCGAAGCACACGATCGATATATCGGCGCTGAACATCCCCACGAGCATCAAGGTCGTGCTGGAGCAGTTTCAGTCCCAGAATTCCAAGATGAGCGACGTGGTCAAGGTCGAGGTATTCAGGCATGATGACAGGGACCGCGTCATCAACCAGATGAAGAAGACGGGGAAGGCCCTGTTCGTTCCTGACGCCGCCGACCCCGGATCGTACAAGGCCGAGAGCGGGGATTTCCTTGACATGGTCGAAATATACGCGGAGGAGCTTTCCGAGGTAATAAAGAAGAACGTGGAGCACGGTTACAAATCAATCCTCGTCGTCCCGCTCATATACATCACCGAAACCACCGAATCCGTCCCCTTCGCATACATACAGCTTATCTCCAAGACCAGACAGTTTACCATCGACGACGTGCTGGAGTTAAAGAATGATTCATTCAAGCTGGTCGATCGGATACGGGACGCCAACACCCTGCTCGTGCCGATACATCAGCAGGTCATCGACATCAGCAGGGGAGGGGCCAGGCTGAAGATTGTGGATGCCAATCTGCAGAAGTACATTCTCAAGTCCAGGGGATTTATATTCGATCTGGTGTTCAAGCTCCAGGCCCCCATCACGATTTTCGGCGAGGTTAAGGTTTCCTACATGGATGACGAAAACAACCTGTTCGTGGGCGTCGATTTTGAGGGGAATTCGTCGCGCAAAAACGAAATGAAGCGGTTTTATTCCATTCTCAAGCCGCTTGAGGCCGACTATAAGACCAAGCTCTTAAAATCAATGAAAAACCGGCAGAAGGAGGCCTCGCAACCGTAACGACGTCCGACCGCGCTCACCCGCGGCCGCGTCCTTGGGCCTCTTCCGCGTCCGATTTTCTCGCGTAGAACGGTACCACGAGGTTGTAATCTTCGTGCCGGGCCGGATCTTCCCGGTACGTGCCGGCCACAAGGCCGCACATGGTACCGCAGTCAGGAATAAAATTGTAAAGCACCGCCATGTTCTCAACTGACCCGCGTATTTCCGTCAGGTATTTTTCAATTCCGCTTCCCGCCATATGGGAGGCGTGCGAGGTATCGATCGATTCAATGAGCTTCCGGATCGGGTAATCTCCCGGGGGGACGATCTCGCGCGGCGCGCCCTGTTCACTCTTGTGGTAGAGCGCTCCGAACACCCTCTGCTTTTTCGCATCAAAGGCGATCAGGATATTGTCCCCTGTCCCTGCGTTGATCGAAGCCGCATACAGAAGATGGGTCTTGATTCCCACGAGAGGGGTGCCGAGCACCTGGGAGAGCATGCGGCCGGTGGAAACCGCGATCCGGATTCCGGTGAAGGATCCGGGACCCAGGCCGACACCGATGAGCCCGATGTCC
>CAZHAD010000042.1:14241-18731 GCA_964529965.1 uncultured Leptospirales bacterium
AAAAAGAGGCGGTCGAGCTCGGCCGCGCTTTCGATCCGGTACAGGTCGAAATGGTACAGGGGCACTCTTCCTGTGTATATCTCAAACAGCGTAAACGAGGCGCTCGTTACCTCGTCCTCCACCCCGAGTCCGCGTGCGATTCCCTTTGCGATCACGGTTTTGCCGCTCCCCAGCTCTCCGAAAAGCGCAAACACCTCGCCCGGGCCCGCTTTATGTCCCAGCCCTTGTCCGATGGAGAGTGTGTCCTTTGCGGATCGCGAGATATATTTTTTTTTCATGCCCGGGCATACCTTACGTTTTTTGAAAACCAGCGCAACAAATATAACTCCCGGGCATCAGACTTTTTTTATTTTTTTGTTGCGTTGCGACTATTGCGCCAATATAAATGCCTTTCATAAAGAGAAGCACAGGATGTGAGATGCCCGTCCCCAAGGAAGAAAAGGCCAGGAAAAAGAAGAAGCTCATCATCGATGCGCTGAAGAGGCTGCTCGATAAGGACGTTTATTCCCGCATAACCGTACAGCAGATCGCCCAGGAATCCGGATTTTCAAAAGGAGGCGTGCACCACTACTTCGCCTCCAAAGAGGACATCTATCTTGAATTGATCGAAGAGATATTCACCGAATTCGTCAGGGCCCACAGCTCGATACTCGAGATGGAACTCGGTGCGGAGGACGTGGCGCCCATATCCGCGCTCGTGGGAGCCGAAAATTTCATATTGAACAAGAGCAACATCAAGATCATCATCAACATAATCCTCTACGCCTTTGAAGAGGAAAAAATAATGAAGATCGTCGGTAACTATTTCCGCATGCACCGCAACTTCTACGACGGCATTATTACCAGGCTGACACAGGAGGGGAGATCGAGAAGAAAGTCGGACCTCCCCCCGAAGTACCTTTCCCGAATTGCGCAGACCGTGGTCCTCTTCATCGGCCTGGTCGAGTCGATCGATCCCTCGGAACCGACCGAAATGGACTATATCGAAATCGTTAAATTCGTGACGTCCCTGCTGAAGGGCTGAACACGTCCTGTGGACAAACAACAACTATATTCAAACCTGAACGAAGGCATCCTGGAGGAGCGGGCGGGCGCGTTTGCGCGTAATCTGAGAAAAAACCTGACCCTGATCGGATCGCATGGGGGATTGAGAAGGGTGATTCCCGAATTCGACGGCAGGACCGCGCTCGTGATCGGCGCCGGCCCCTCACTCGATAAGCACCTCGATCTGCTGCGAAGGTTTCAGGAGCGGCAGGGGCTCGCGTATATCGCCGCGGATATGGCCCTCAGGCCCCTCATGGAATCAGGCGTCAGGCCGGGATATGTGTTCTCATGCGAGACGAACCCGGTTGATTTTTTCCGCGGTCTCCGAACAGAGCGCATCCGCCTCATGGCCTTCTCATGCATGTCCCACGTAAACCTGCGGACATGGAGCGGGCACATGAGCTTTTACAACTGGATGATCGGCGGAGACGCGTATGACCGGCTGTGGAAAGAGGCGGGCCTTGATCTCGGGTTCGTCGGCACCGGAGGCCTGGTCACGACCCAGGCGGCTGCGTTCGCGCTCGGCTGCCGGATCAGCAATCTGGTGCTGGTCGGCAATGATATGGGGTTCCGCCACCGGTTCTATGCGAGGGGAACGGTGCACCACCTGAGCATCAGCATGAGGACCACGAGATGCGCCCCCATGGAGTCCCTTGAGATCAATACCTCGCGCCGGGCCATGGAGTACAGGATCCAGAGGGGCGACCGGACATTTTTTACCACCAGTCAGTTTCTGGCCGGAAAGATGTGGCTCGAGGAGCTGTTCGTCCGCAGCCGGATACCGGTGTATGACGCGAGTTTTCCCGGCTGCTCCGATAAATATGTTGCAAAAATAGAGCTCGGCGATTTCCTGTATTCGCTTGAAGGCGCAAGAAAAAGGAAAAGGAGACGGGCATGATCGAGTTGCACAAGCTCAATGGCAGCGCGTTCGTTCTCAATGACTACCATATTGAAACAATCGAGGAGACGCCTGATACCGTTATAACCCTGACGAACGAGAGGAAATATCTGGTGCAGGAGTCAAAGGACGATATCATCCGGAAGATCGTCGAGTACCGGCGCATCATTCAGGAGGCGAAATTCAAATAAGCCGGGAGCCTGCGGTTTTTCATGTGTCGGCAGGGCGGTCCCTGTGCCCGGGCCGTCGCGGCCCGGGGCATGCCGCGATCACACCGTTTCCTCGACCGGCGGACTTAATATTATCTTGACATGGCATCACAACGTACCATGATATGGGGGGATGAGCCCTGAAATAAATGTGGAGAAGTGATTCGTATGGTTTCGGTTTCTTGTGAAGAACACGGTGGAGTGATCGTAATATCAATCACGGGGGAATTTTATCTCGACAGCATCGACTATGTCGAAGGAGTCTGGAACGAGCAGATGGCGAAGCACCCTCATGTCATCGGGATCAACTGTAAAAATATCAAGTTCGTCGATTCATCCGCCATCGGGATCCTCGTCAAGTTTCTTCACAGCGCCATGAGAACGAATACGGAGATGATCATCTTTGATCTCAGCGATACGATATTTAATGTCTTCAAAACCGCCAAGCTGGGGAATTTTTTCAAAATAATGAGCGGAGCGCAGTTTGAGGAGGCGTTTTTCAAAGATACGGGAGCATCCCTCCCGGACGGCGACAAGCCGCGGACCTAGGTTCGGACGCGGCATTGTGCTTACTCATGCGTGCACCGGGCGCAGGCCCAGACCGGTCAATTGGAAGGCCCCGCATTTTTACGGAAAAAATCCAGCTCCCAATCATCCATCACCTCATCGTACCTCAGGACATACTGGTTGCCGTCGTCGGCGATCACTTTAAAGTAAATATAAATAGGCCCATACCAGCGGTCAAGGACCTCGACGATGCGGTAGCTCTTGTCCCCCAATTCAAAGCTGAGAGGCCGCTCACACGCCTTATGGCCGGAATAACAGGAGACGCGTATTTTGATACCTTTCATACCGACGAGAAGATTCACCGGCCCTGGTTCCGGCGGTGCATACCCCAGCGCCGGCAGGTCTGTTCATGTACATATACTGAAACATAGATGCGAACGTGCGGCGCGTCAACCATAATTCGTGCTTGGGCGGTTGTTGATGGCGGCGTCCCGGACCCAGCCGCCTCACTCGTCCCTTTATTCTAAAATTATTCGGCGTCTCCGGGTTTTTTTAACAATAATTCGTCCAATGTGTCTATATTATAATCACTATTCATAGACAACATGAACAATATCCCCGTTTATGATTAAAATGATGCGCAAAATAATCCAGCTAGAAAGAGAGGGTAAACGTGAAAAAGCTTATTACAATCGTATTGCCGTTCCTGATTTTGACCGGATGCATCAGCTTTCCGGTGGTCGTCAACCGTGATCCCTTTAAGGGCGAGACCGTGGTCACCGCCGACATGTGGCACACGGTCATCGACAGCAGAATTGACAATATAAGGGTGCTGTATCAAAAGCATATAAAGAACGGCGTGGTTTCCGATCCGGTGGTGACCTTTGTCTTTGTCGCCACAGTCGATCCGTATTATTACAATTACAACGGCGAGAGCCTGAATCCGGAGGCGTACATAGTGGCCGATAACACGAGCTTCAAGGTAAACCTCATCGAAAACAAAAATCTGGGGGAGAAGCGTTCCTCGGTCATGTACACGTATCCGTTTGTGGGCCCCTATTTCTATTTCTACTACAATCCAAGCATAATCATACGGACCCAGAACCGGCGGATTCTTATCGCAAAGATACGGCTGACACCCGAGATCCAGTCTGCGATTCTCGGCGCCACGCATTACATGATCCGGTTCTACGTTGGTGATAATCCCCTTACCCTTGAGGCGACCCCCAAGCAGCTCGCTTCGGTGAAGAAATTCCTTCTCACCGGCATGGAAGGCGCCGGGACCGGCAACAAGGCGCAATAAACCGCCCGCCTTAGGGCCTCAGTTATAAGACAAACATCGCGAGTGATTCCGCGACCATAGCGGGCTTTTCAGAGCCTTCCACATTCACGGTGTGCGTGACCGTGACCAGGATCCTTCCGTTTTCCCTTTCCTCCACACCCGTCAGCTTCATGGTATCGCGGACCTTCGAGCCCGAGGGCACGGGATCCACGAAACGCACCTTGTTGAGCCCGTAGTTTATCACCGCCTTGATCCCCTCCGGCGCCCAGGATCCGACTGAAGAAAACCGCGGCAGCAGCGAAAGGGTAAGGAACCCGTGGGCAATGGTCCTGCCGAAGGGGCCGGCTTTGGCCTTTTCCGGGTCGACGTGTATGAACTGATGGTCCTCGGTGCAGTCGGCGAATCGGTTGATCCGCTCCTGCGTGATCTCGATCCAATCGCTCATTTTTTCCTCGCCGATGCGTTCCTTGAGTTTCGCTACCGGCAGTACAGTAATGCTCATGGTGTGCCCTCCGATGATTTATCGTGATTGTTACGTTCCATGCGTCCG
>CAZHAD010000042.1:18831-28158 GCA_964529965.1 uncultured Leptospirales bacterium
ATTGTAAAGCAGATTTTAACGGCGGGTTTAAACCCACCGTTACAGGGGGGGTATAGCGGCAAAAAATGCTTGTTTTAATCGCGCTCGTCTATTACATGCGATTGGGCATTCTGCCGGAAATGGAGGCGGGCAGGGTTTCGTCATTTTGGAACAAACCGCATAAGAACGTTCTTCCGGAGGATCCGGTCTGACATGAAAATCATAAACGTGATAATATTTCTTACCGGCGCGCTGAGCATACTCGGGGCGGTGAATTTTTACATATGCATCCGGGGATGGCAGGCGATTCCGAAGGATTCCTTCATCAGAATACCATATCTTGCCGTTTTTGTTTTCGTGGCGCTGTCGTATATCGCGGGAAGGGTCCTGGAGCGGTACTCGGTATGCGCTTTCAGCGACCTGCTCATCTGGATCGGATCGATCTGGTTCGGCATGATGCTCTACCTGTTTCTTGGTGCGGTCGCGTGCGACCTGCTGCGCCTGGTCAACTGGATTGCGCACGTGGTTCCGGTGCCCTCCGCCGGGTATGACCGGATAAAGCAGATCACGGCGGTTGCGATCGCCTCGGCATCGGCGCTCGTGGTGCTCGGAGGATACGTCAACAGCCTCTACCCCAGGCTGACCAGGTTGTCGATCGACATTCCGAAGAAGGCTGCGGGCCGCACCTGCTTTGACATCGCGCTCGTGACCGACATTCATCTGGGCACGATCATCAGCAATTCTCGCCTCAGGAAGATGGTGGACATGGTCAACGTCATCAGGCCCGACATCGTTCTTTTGGCGGGGGACATCGTCGACGAGGACCTGGCCCCCGTGATCGAGAACAACCTGGGAGGCCTCCTCACCGGCCTGAGATCGCGCTATGGCACCTATGCGGTCACCGGCAACCACGAGTATATCGGAGGAGTAGAGGAGGCGTGCGCCTATCTGTCCGCCAACGGCGTGAGGATGCTGAGGGACAGGGCGTTGACGATCGGCGGGGTCTGTCTGATCGGCAGGGAAGACCGGAGCAAGAAGCAGTTTACCGGTGTGGACAGGAAGCCGCTTGACGTGATCATGAAGGGTGTGGACCGCAGCCTGCCGCTGATCCTTATGGACCACCAGCCATTCAGGCTCTCCGATGCGGTGGGGCAGGGCGTGGACCTTCAGCTTTCCGGCCACACCCATAACGGCCAGCTCTGGCCCGGAAGTGTCATCACCGGCCTGGTCTATGAAGTGAGCTGGGGTCTGAAGCGGATCGGGCGCACGCACGTGTACGTGTCAAGCGGGTTCGGCACATGGGGCCCGCCGTCGAGGGTCGGCACCATCCCGGAGGTGGTCCATATAAAGCTCAGGTTCGCCGAAGGGAACAAGGGGGGATGATCGTCGATCCTTCATGATTGGCGAAGGATGGCCTCGGCGATTGCATGCTCGAGGGCGTTGGGATCGATCGGCTTTGAAATATAGGCGCGGCAGCCGAGCGAAAGATATTTTTTTTCGTCACCTTTCATTGCATAAGCGGTCTGCGCGATGATGTAGGCGTCCCCAAACAGATTTTCGCGCTTCAGTGCCGCGATCACTTCCTCGCCGTTCATTACCGGCATCTGCATGTCAAGCAACACGACATCATACCGGTGCTCCTTCATCCTTTCGAATGTTTCCCTTCCGTCCCCGGCGCAATCGCACGGGAAACCGATCTTTCTGACCATCGCTTCCAGATATTTCTGGTTGATAAGCTCGTCTTCGCACACGAGTATTCCCAGGGTTTTCCCCGAATTGATGAATTCACGGATCACGAGGCGGGAGTCAGAGCCTTTCAAAGCCATGGCGGGATCGGGATTGCACATGCTTTGTTCAGGCGGTCAATTTTTATTATCATATCCGCGCATGCTTATGCTTCGACAGGCCGAAGGAAAACAAAGCCTTTTTTGCACAATTGATTGACGTTTTACCTATTATCAAATAATGTGAAATCGTTTCCGCCTCATTGTCAAGCATGAATTTTACGTCAAGTATGCATAAGGGGTGCCGATAAAAAAATAGTGGATGCATGCCTGAGCCGCGGGCCTGTGCGCAATAATTGAAACTGGAGCCGCCTGTTATGAAGACGAGATACCACGTAATTATTACATTGATGCTCGCCGCACTGCTGCCGTTTATTTCCATGAGCTGTTCGTGGCGTTCGACGCGGAACGGGGCTTCTTATAACGGGTTGTTGTTCAATGAGGTCTGGGGTTACCTGATGAAGGGGGAGGAAAAGGCGGTCACCGGGCGCGAACCCCTCACCGATATTTTTTATTTCGGCGTGACGATGAACATGGCGGGAAGGATCATCGGCTCGTACGAGAAGCCCGACCTCCCCTCGTCAGCGACAAAATTGCGCATGCACCTGGTGGTGTACAAGCATTCCGATCCCACGTTTCTTCATTTCTGCCTCAGCAAGAAGCAGCCGATACGGGCGGCGCTTATCGACGATATCGTCTCATGCTCGGCTCGTTTTGACGGGGTCCAGATCGATTTTGAATCGTTGAGGCCGGACGACGGGCTTGCATTCCTGGATTTCCTGTCCGACCTGCGCGCACGGATACCGAAAAAGATTTTGAGCGTTGCGGTTCCGGCGCGCCTGAAGAAATCCGAAAACGACGCGTATGATTACGGCTCCCTGTCAGGCGTCGTTGACAAGATCATGGTGATGGCGTATGACGAGCACTGGAGGACGAGCGCCCCGGGGCCGGTCGCGTCGCTTTCCTGGTGCGACTCGGTTGCCGAGCATGCTGTTGACACCGTCCCCCCCGGCAAGCTGGTGATGGGCCTGCCCCTGTACGGCCGCGCCTGGTCGGCTGCGAATCTAAACCGCGCGATGAAATACAGCCAGATCAACGAGAAGCTGAAGAACCCGGGGATCATCCATAAGAAGTTCGGGGAAAAGGGGCCATACCTCGAATACACCCAGAATGTCACGGTCAAGGTGTTTTACGAGAATGTGCGCTCCATCCAGGCCAAGCTGAGGCTTTACAAATCCTACGGGGTCCGGCAGGTCGCCTTCTGGCGTATCGGGCAGGGACCGAGGGATCTGTGGGGGCTTCTGAGCGTCAGCGCGAGGTGATGAGGCCCGGGCGACCGTCAAGCAGGACCTGTCTTTCGGGAGCCCCCGTTGCGCTATTCCTTAAGCTTGTATCCCCTGGCCCGGAACAGCTCGAGGCAGGCGTCGACCACATCGCGGTCATACAGTATCCCCTTGTTCGCGCCTATCTCCTCCAGCGCCTCGGGGATGCCGATGGCCCTCCGGTAAGGCCGGTGCGAAGCCATCGCCTCCACTACATCCGCGACCGCCATGATCCTTGCCTCCATGATGATCTCGTTTCCGGCCAGCCCCTGCGGATAACCTGAGCCGTTGATGCGCTCATGGTGCTGATGCACGGTCTGCGCCACCGGCCAGGGGAAGTCTATGTTCTTGAGGATATCGCGTCCTATTTCCGGATGAGTTTTCACCATCTTAAATTCGATCTCGGTCAGCTTCCCCGGCTTGTTCAGGATTTCCGACGGTATCGATATCTTTCCGATATCGTGAATCGATCCCGATATCCGGATCCCGTCGATCGCGTCCCCGGGCAGTTTCAACTGGGTGGCGATCGAGCGTGACAGGTCCGAGACCCGGCGGTGGTGGCCAGCGGTGAACGGATCGCGGAGCTCGAACGCGATCGACAGGGCGTGGATCGTCTGGCCGAGCATTTTGCGCATCAGGTTGAACCTTTCCTGCAGCTCCTGGGTGTGCCGGCGCTCGGTGATATCGCGCAGTATGCCGCGGAAGCCCCTCTGCTTTCCCGCATCATCGAGGATCAGCGTTACCGACACGTCGCCGACGATCCTTGTTCCGTCCTTGCGAATAAGCTCGTACGCCCCGGTTTTTGACGGCTTGCCCGAATGGGATACCCTATTGAATACCCTGAACACTTCCTTGGCGGCGAGGTTGTCCGTGAAGGTGAGATAGTTCATCCCGATTAATTCTTTTTGCGTATACCCGAGTATCCGGGCGAAGGTATTCGTGCAGAAGGTCATGTTCCCCTTCAGGTCGACCTCCCAGTACCCGTCTTCGATCGCCTCGAGGATTTTCCAGTAATCCGTTTCATGTTTGTGTACGATCGTGCTTTTGATCTTTTTGCCGTATTTTTTTTCAGAGGGGCTGTCGTGTTTTTTCTGCATAATATGCGGTCTTTCAGCCATAATCTTTCGTGTATCACTTTATCGCAGCGCGCCCGCTCTTTCCGATAGGAAAGCCTCAAAACCCCGTCCCGAGCTCCGGGGATGAGGCGCGCAAAACATTTTGCGGAAAAATACCCCGTCCCGACTCGTCGGGACGGGGTGTGTATTTTATAATGAACGAATCCCAATATGAAGTTCATCATGCGCAAGGAAAACGTATGTCGCTCATTGCGAATCAACGGAAATCGCGCCAAGACCGATGCTCTGGCACCAATATAGGCATTGAATGCAATTATTTCAACGACATTTTGGCCTATTGAAAAAATACCCCGCAGCTTAGCTGCGGGGGTATTTTATATTTGACATGCAGGATAAAATACCGGACAATATGAAGATCAACGTACTATCCGGTACGATTTCCGCCCTGTCCCGGTCAGGCGGGAGAAACGTCAGTTATGGAAAAAAGAAGCAACATCAGGGTTTTATTTCATGTGCGTTCCGTACTTAAATACGGGGATGACATCATAGAAGGAGAGGTGGAGAATCTGAGCACCGGCGGGATGCTCTTTAAGACGGCAGCAAAAATACCGGCGCATGAATATGTCGACATAACGATATACCTGTACGGTTCGAGCTCTAACCTGACCCTGAATATGTCGGGGAGGGTGAAGAGGACGACGGGCAGGGGAATTGCGATCAAGTTTATGGAGCTCGACCTCGATTCATTCATACACTTGAGGAATATCGTGTCCAGAAACGATATCGACGAGAAGGACTCCATTAAGGAATATCGGACCGCTCAAGCGGAAGACGGGACCGAGGAATAGTCCCCCCCTGTCCATACCTTTTTAATACTGCGCCCAGGCGTTGTCAAGCCGTCTGGCCCGTGAGCCGCCCGCAACCGAAAGCAGCGGCATATCCCTGAACCATCGTTTTCGCGCCGTTTCATCGCTCTTGTCCCAGAAAGGACCAGCGGCATCAAACAGGGAGGAGAGTTGCCTGCCCAGGCCTCCCATGGCGATATGAAGACGGGGAGAGAGGGGATCTTCCCCGGCGAGTGCACGTATGCAGGCAAGCAGGCTTATCGCCTCCTCTTTGAAGGTCCGGGGCCATTTATATGCGCACGCGGCGCGGAAGATGTAACCGGTCACTGCCGCCTGCACGTGAAGGTCCTCTATAGTGCGGAAGGGCTTTATGTAGTCCGTGTATCCGTCTCCGTGAAGTATCCGCTCCTCATCGACCCGCACGTTCCTCAAGGTCAGCGCCCCATGCCGTATCTCCGGGACAATGCCCAGATCGCGCATGGGCTCCACTTCAAGCCCTGCCGCGCCGCCGTCCACCAGGACCATGCGTATCATGTTTTTCCCGTCTGCCGTGATTCCGACGGACGCGGCCACGAGGAGGCGCTCCGCATCAGGAGCGAGTGTCGCGAATTTTTTGCTTCCATTGAGAACCCACGCGGCTTCATTCTCCGTTTTTCTGAGGTAGGACACGATATCCGACGGGCGCGCGCCCTTTTCCTCGGTGACGCATAATGAGACGATCGGCTCCGCCGGCAGTGAGGGTAGGAGTCTGCGCAGGGCGGATTCATAGCCAGCGGCGAAGGCGTAACCGGTGCGGTCCGACAGGAACCCTCCGGCGATCGCCCGTTCCATCGGATCGCTCCAGTCCGTAGAAGCGCGCTTAAAGACGTCCCTCCATTCATCGAACGAGGATATCTCCGCCGGCTGACCCCGGCTCCCGTTTGATAAAAGCCAGTCCAGAATCTTCATATGACGAAAACCTCCAGCAGTATCTGGTACGCTTGGTTGAGCTCCTTCATCATCGACTCGTTTCCCCCGTTCATGTCGGGATGGTACCTCCTGGCAAGCGATCGGTACCTTTTTTTAATCGTTTTGAGGTCCGGCCTCGATAAACCGAAAAAGTCCAGCGCCCTTTGAATCTCCCCTTTCCTGATCGCATACATGACGACTCCTTTCATCAGTTTTTCGAGGATGCCGCTTTTGCCGAATGATATATTTTCCTCATTGCTATAGAATTCATACAGGGGATCGAACGACGGCTCCCTTAGGAGGGCCGGATCCCGGGCGTGGAGCGCGCACAAGCCGCTGCCGTTCGCATGCCGGAGGCAGAATGATCCGGTGTCTGCGAAATAAAAATGGCAGGAGGATGGGCCGGGCACCTGTATGAGCCTGATTCTCATCGGATCGAGGTTAAGGTAATAGCCGCTCCTGCCTGCTTCAAACTTGATCCGGTACAGGGTATGGTAAAGGGAAAAGTGGAGCTCGAACAACCGTTCCCTGCTTTCCGGCATCAGGCGCCTGCCGGTGGCAAAGCGCAGCAGGTCGATCTCCATGATCGGCTTTTCCCTGGAAGTGAGAAAATCGAATATTTTGTGCGATTCGAATTGCAGCATGTATTCGTGTATTTTCCTGTCGGTGTTGTACATTGCTCCTCTTCGATGTTTACTACCCACCGCTTACATTTTTTAGTTGAGTCGGAAGGGGAACTGACCCCCACCGGCCTGCGGCCACCTCCCCCTTAACAAGGGGGAGGAAGGGAGGGGGTTCTTAAGCACCCTTATGGGTGCTTAAGGGGACCGAGCGGAGGAGGCCTGGAAAAAAAGCCAGACATGACTCAGCTCCGGAGCCGCACGATGGTGACCCCGTCGCCTCCTTCGCCCATGCCCCCCGGCCTGAACTCCGCCGCATACAGGCTGTGCCTGAGGTTTTCCCTCACCGCCTCCTTCATGGCGCCGGTGCCGTGGCCGTGGATGACCACCACGGTTTCGACTCCCTGCCTGAGCATCCGGTCGAAGTCCTGCTCCATCGTCCTTATCCCCTCCTCAACCCTTTTTCCCCTGAGATCCACGGTATTGTAGCTGGTCTGTATGACCGTGGGCACGCCAGCTGCGCCTTTTCCGCCCGGTTCCGCTGCGGAAGCCTTTCTTTTTTTCCGCTGCGGAACCGCGTCCGCCCGCGACGCCGCCAGGTACAGGTCTTTAAACCTGAAGGTCGAAGTAAGATATCCTCCCAGCAACACCGTAACGGTTTTCTTATCGTGGTCGACCCTTTCGACCGTTCCCTCCTTTTCGATTGAGGGTATGAAGACCCTGGAGCCGGGGACCATGTTTTCCGCGTCCGCCGGTTCATACTCGCCTGCATGGAGCTTTTTCCTTTCTTCGTCAAGCCTCGATCGTATAGAGCCTTCAATTTCGCCGAGCGTCGCCTGGGCCGAGCCCGCATCCCTGAGGCCCATCTGCTGCAGGCCGGATATCCTCTCGGCCACGAGACGGCGGTATTGTGCAAGTTCGCTCAGAAATTTCATTCCCTCCCCCCGGCCGATCTCAAGGGCGCGCCGCGCCAGGGCCTTCATCCGTTCTTCATATGCCTTTTTTTCAAGGCCGAGATCCCTGTTAAGATTTGCGAGCCTGAGCTTTTCCTCGGCGATTTCCCGTTCATGCTTCTGGATCATCTCAACGAGCGTGTCCATGCCCACTTCCGCGCGGTCAAGCAGGTCATGCGCTCGCGCAATGATGCGCTCGGGAAGACGGTAGTTTCTCGCAATCTCCGTTGTATAGCTCACCCCAGGAAGCCCGGTCATGAGGCGGTAGGTCGGCGTGAGCGTGTCCGGGTCGAACGATACCGAGGCGTTTTTGAACCTTGCATCTTCGGCGGCGAGCTGCTTCAGCTCCGAGTAGTGGGTGGTGACGATCATCCTGCTTCCGGTCTCAATGAGCGATTCCAGTATGGCACGGGCGAGGGCCGCTCCCTGCCGCGGGTCGGTGCCCACGACGATCTCATCGATGATCACGAGCGTGTGTTCGTCCGCTTCCGCAAGCATGCGGTTTATCGCCACGATTTGTCCGGAGAAGGTCGAAAGGGACCGGGAAAGGCTTTGGTCGTCTCCGATATCCGCGAGCACCTTTGAAAAAATTCCGATGCGTGAGTCCGGGCCCGCAGGCAGGTGGAGCCCGTGCATCGCAAGCAGTGCGCACAGGCCCACGGTTTTTAGGATCACGGACTTTCCGCCCGTGTTCGCCCCGGAGATGATCAGACAGTTGCAGTCCGTTCCCACCTCCATGTCGTTCGCCACCACCGTGTCAGGGGAGAGGAGGTAGAGTATGGGATGCCGTACATCGATGAGCCTGATCTCGCTCCGATCCGTTATCTCCGGCTCCGAACCGCGTATGTCCGCGCTGTAGAGGGCGGCGGCGGTCAAAAAATCGAGATACGCGATGGCGCGGAGGTTGCGCAGGAGCGGCTCCGCGTCTTCCGACACGCTCCGCGAGAGGAGGCGCAGTATCCTGAACGTCTCGACCAGCTCCTCTTTCTCAAGCACGATCGCCCGGTTGTTCAGTGGGGTGATCTCCGCGGGTTCGATGAAGTAGGTGGCCCCGCTTGAGGAAATGTCGTGCACCGTGCCCCTGATCCTGTCCTTCATGGCCGACTTGACGAGGACCACGTATCTGCCGTTGCGCGTGGTGAAGATTTTTTCCTGAAGTGACTGAGCCGCGGACCGGGAACGGACTATACCGGCCATTTTTTTTTCGATTTCCTGCCCGAGCGCGTGCCGTTCGTTTTTGATTTTCCGCAGCTCCGGATACGCCGCGTCGTTCAACTCCCCGGCTTCGGTTATCGAGTCCGCGAGCACGCCTGAAATGAGACTCAGCCTGTCGAGCTTTTCATGCTCCTCCTTAAGGCCGGGATACTCGTCCATGTGCGTGCTGAGAAAGCGCCTGATCCCGGCCGATGCGGCGGTGAAGCTTTTAATCGATACGATCTCTCCGAGCTTCAGGATCCCGTCTTTTTCCGCACGCGCCAGGAGCGGCTCGATGTCCTCGATTCCGGTAAAATCAGGCGGCGTGTCCCTTTCGATCGCTTCCCTGAGATGGCTGATTTTTTTCAGCCTGGCCCTTGCATGGTCCGCGTCGAGCGGGGAGAGATCGGCTATGATCCTTTTCCCGACCTCTGTTTTGCTCCTTTGTGCGAGCTCCTCGCGGACCGCCGGCCATTCGAGAATCTCAAGGACCCGGTCGTCTTCGTGTACATGGGATTGATTGTTCATGTGCAGATGTAGCCGGTTAAATCGTATTTGTTACTAAAATTCTCTGAGGATGGCGGACGACCGGTCAAGAAATATTTT
>CAZHAD010000043.1:0-27601 GCA_964529965.1 uncultured Leptospirales bacterium
TGCGCGATATAATAAGCAAATAACACAATGAATGCTCCCGGCAGCAGAACTGCGGGGCATCAAGGGCTAATTTTTTAGCAGTAAAATTTTATTATTAAATTTAATAAAAAAATTCAGAAACCTCCCGAATCAGGCAAGGGGAGGTTTTTTATTATTCAAGCCGTTAAAAGTCAGAACTGCATAAGCCAGCAGCCGGAATCGAACCGGCGACAGGTCGATTACGAATCGACTCCTCTACCAACTGAGGTATGCTGGCTGATGAATGGTTTTCAAAATGTATTATAACGGCAGACTGTCAAGTTATTAAGTCATACGGCGGTGAATTTTTATCCATCCGAAAAAAATTATTGCGCCTTGGCCTCCTGAAATCCATCAAACCAGTACTTCTCGGATTCCGTAAACCCGTCGATTATGCCCACATTTTCATAATAATCCATCAGAATCTTAAGGTGTAGTATTTCCTTCTCCTCCTGGGTGAAATCGGACTCTGTATAATCCATGATGGCCATATACATCAGATCCACCCACTCAAAAAATGACCTGTCCTTTTCATTAAAAATTGTGTAGCTTGCAATAATGTCAAATTTCAAAGTATCCACTGCGCGGTCAAATCCGTTATCGGACAGCTCAAATAAAGAGGCTGCCATCTCGGTCTGGAAATAATCTCCCCACGTGATTATATTCGGGCACACCCCGTATTTCTTCTCAAGCTCCTCAACCGTCTCTTTGTCAATAAAATGTTTGGAAGCCACCCTGTCGATAAAACTTTTAATGTATATAAGATCGTGTATTCTCTTCATGCTCAGCTTACCGTCATTTACTATATCAAGAATCGATTCATTCAATAATACTTCCATGATTTTTCTCCCGCATGTTTTATTTATCCACTAGTATAATCGGTACAGGGCCGATCCCAACCTTAGTAATTTATGAATTGTTCAGATAACCTCATTTAAAAAAATACCTGAGTGACTGAACTTGTTTTTCATTTGTTACAGGCCTATGCCACTATTTTCCCAGATCCATCAAACATTCCGAACGTCCGGAATCGAAAATCTTAACAAAAATTGAAGTTATAATTTTCACATGACATCCAAAAGAAACCACCTCAAATACCATATTTTTATTGAAGGCATTATAGAATTGTGTAATTATGTTGTTGTTTGAGATATTATCATTGACTAATAATGACCAAGTTATAATTTTTGGAAACATTGCTGAGACCATCTGTCGGAATACCAGTTTATATATGGAAGCAAATCCTGATATCCTGAGCAATATTCAAAAATTTCAGGAAAAGTTTAAAAAATATAACGAGCTAAGGCTGAAAAATCTGTTCAGGGTTTTATCCGATCAACAGATCATTACCTTGGCGGATTTCATTCCCTACTTGCTGAACGCAAACGTCCCTCAACTGCCCGGCTACATGCAATCTGATAATATTCCTCACGGCGTGTACGATTATACTCCGTCCCAGAAAATCATGGATTTTATATCAAAGCGCTTCCCCGACGCCGAGATCGTCCGGGGAAAGATGAAAAATCCCTTTATCCAGATGATGGCACTGATAGGCAGCTGCGGGACGATTGCATATACAAAACAATCCGACTTCGATTACTGGATCTGCTATCAGGAAAGCGGGTATGACAGGACAGCCATTACGCAGTTTAAGGCAAAACTGCGTAACATCGAAAGCTGGATATATGATAAGTTCAACATGGAGATTCATTTCTACCTGAACGAGATCAGTAAGGTGAGAAACAATGTGTTCGCCGACGACGAAGAGCAGCTTTCCGGGTCATCCATCGGAGAGCTCCTTAAAGAAGAATTTCTCAGAAGCTCGATTATAGTAAACGGTAAAATACCCTTCTGGTGGATAACCCCATCCGGCTCTGACAATCAGACATACGACAAGTGGCTTGCCGCGATACAGGCATCCGTACAGGCAGATCAATTTATAGACCTGGGAAACATTTACAGCATCAATCCGGAAGATTTTCTCGCCGCCGGACTGTTCCAGATACTCAAGTCCCTGGGCAATCCATTTAAATCCATCATCAAGCTCGGCCTGCTTGTGCGTTATATCAACAAATTCATGGACAACCCTTTTATCTGCAATGTCATTAAAAAAAACATTCACAATGACAGGCTCGATTATAATGAAATCGACGCGTACATCATCATGTTCGATTACGTATATGACTACTACAGCACAATAGTAAAAGACATGGACGCCCTTGAGGTGCTGAAAACCTCATTTTACCTGAAGGTCGAGCCGCAGCTGTCAAGGTTCCTCGCGAAAAAGTCGGATGAGGGATACGACCCCGAAAAGGGAAGAATAATGATTGAATACGTGAAAAAATGGAACTGGACGGGAAAAAAGATACAGGAGCTTGACAATTTCCACAACTGGAGCATCGAACCGGTCAGCAAGCTTTTGAATAACGCTAAAAAATTCGTGCTCCAGGAATACAGGAGAATACTGAGCAACATCGAGACGCACAAAATCAAGCACAGGTTCACCGACGAGGAAATCAAGGGTATAAGCAGAAAAATCTACTCGCATTTCCTTATCACCGATAATAAAATAGACAATACCCTTTCGTTCAAAAATTACCCTCCAGAAAAGCTTCTCAAGATCGAGTACTTAAGGGACCAGAAGGGAAATGAAACCTGGCTTCTGTCAAAACGGCTCATAATCGACAATCGCCCGAACAAGGTGATCATACACAAGGACAGGACGTTGCTCGGTCTGTCGGTTTGGATCAGCCTGAACGGCCTTTTCAAGAAGGACTATACCAGGCTTGAAATCGATGCGGGCCTGCACAATCTGGAAACCAGTTTCCTAAGGGAGCTCATCACCGATATTTCGTCCAACTTCATGTTCAAAAAGATCAACGCCTTCCATGAGGAGTATCTCAAGGATCCCTATCCGGTCATGAGCTTCATAATCTTCAATCTCTATTCCAAGTATTCAAGAAAGATCGACGATATCTTCTTCCTCTATCACGACAGCTGGGGGTCGACGCAGTTCGATTATTATAACAGCGAGATGGACCTCGTTAAAATTCTGGTAAGGATCCTGAATGGAAGCCTCATTACCAAATCTGATTTCGACAGCGCGGTGAACATCATATCCTCTTCCCCTTTCAATTCGACCAAGGAGTTCATCAGATTGAAATCTTCCATCAAGGACCTTTTCACCTTCTTCACAAACAACAATCAAGATTCGAAAAAAAATTATATCACCATGATGGGGAATCAGTACCTGATCCTCTATACGAAAAAATCGGAAGGAACGACCACCATAAGCACCATCTTCTGTGAATCCGAGGCGAAAATGCTCTACAGCCTGTCATTCAACTATGGGTTGAACAGCACGATCAGAGCCGACCAGACGATCAAAGAGATGAACCTTATGAAAACAATACTCGACAACGTAGAGCCAAACTGCATACAGATATACTTCGAGAGCGATAAAAAATACAGCTACTTTTACGTAATCGATGAAAGCGGATCCCTGTTCTATTACAGAAAGCCTGCGGAAATTCTTATCGATTACCTCACCAGGTTGTATATATTCGCACGGAATGTCTCCTCAGAGGTGATCAGGCAATATCCGGAATCCCCCCTTGCCTATACCCGTCCCGAAAAGCTCATCGAAATGTTCCAGATAAAAAAAGACCAGTATCAGAATTGTTCCGTACATAAAATCGACCCGGAGCATTCAATAAGAATCGAGGACGTACAAAGTAAGATAATACCCTGCGAGTTGTCCGTATCCATACATAACAAGGAAATCAATTACCAGATAACCCTCCCTGACGGTAGGCACTCTGAAAAATTCTCAAAAAGGAATATCAGCGAATTCATCAGGAAAATAATCCCCCTTATGCATGGATCAAAAGATTACCGGCCCATAATAACCGGCACAAATTTCTCAAACCTGCAGCACAAGTATTTCAGGTACTACTCCTCGTATTCATTTTATGAAAAAATCAGAGTTGAGCTCATGCTTGAAAACGGCCTAAGACAAAGGGCAGCGTCTTCATAATCGCAAATCCAGAATTCTCGGGTAAATCCTTGTAGGAAATGCTCCGTTCAACGTTCAGGCAGCTTGATTTTGATTCCTAAAAATGCTATTTTTTAATAGGAAGAACGTGCAGAGATCAGGATCATGAAAGATAACTTTATTAAGATATATTCCACTCTCAATGTGACAGAAGCCTATATCGTCAAGTTCCTGTTCGAGAATAACGGGATAGAAACCGTAATAGACAACGATGACATTAATTTCTTTTTCGGGATTGTATCGGCAAAGGACGCCATGACCGATCTCTGGGTTCCGTCCGATAAATACAAGCAGGCGACCGATCTCCTGGTTGAAAAATCATCGATCGATTTGTCCTCATACGAACAGGTTATGTGCCCCCATTGTGGCAAAAAAAATTGTGGTTTGTTTGATTACTGCTGGAACTGCCTCACCAACCTGAAGACAGGCGAATTGCACACGCGAGAAAATGCCGAAATCGCCGGTTCCCCTCGAGCGATCCAAAAGAGCCGCCGTTCATTATATATTTTAATTATTCTTATCACAGTGCTCGTTTCGGGCTACATGGCGTACATATACTTACACGTCCATTGACATGCACCCACCTTACAATGAGCCACTCCCCTCACCCGGAATTTGACTCCCTACCTCGGAGCACCCGCACACCGCAATAACTTAGCTTGACATCCAGGTTTAAGAGCATTATATGTACACATGTTTAAAACTCGATATGACATTTGGGATATATCCGATATTACGCGAATCGAATTGCGGTTGCACAATCATGACATGGAAGGCCTTTAAATCGTCTTTAGTATTTTATATTTCTTGACAATAACAATGCCGCATAAATCGTCACAATAAGTAAATCAATGGGAATCACATTACAGACTCAAGTGCTCATAATCGGCGGAGGCGCGACCGGGACCGCCCTTGCCCGGGACCTTTCACTGCGCGGTGTGCAGAGCATTCTGGCGGAAAAAGATGATCTGAATGCCGGCGCCTCCGGCAGCAATCATGGCCTGCTTCACAGCGGGGGCCGTTATGTATCAAACGATCAGGACTCGGCGCGGGAATGCAAGCTGGAAGGAGACATCATAAAAAAATTAATGCCCCAGTGCGTGGAAAATACCGGAGGACTTTTCGTCGCGGTCCAGGGCGATGACGAACGTTACATAACCGATTTTCCTTCTTACTGCGCTGCGTGCGGAGTCCCCTGCACGCGGATTACACCGGGAGAAGCCCGGCAACTCGAACCAAACCTCTCTCACGCGGTTATAGCGGCATATAAGGTGGATGACGCCTCAATTGACCCGTTCAAGCTGTCTCTTCTCAATATGAGCCAGGCCGTTTCCATCAGCTCCCGGCTGATGCGAAGGACAAAAGTAATCGGTTTTGACATTCAAAATAAAAAAATAGCCCGTGTGGCACTGCGGAATGTTGATACCGGCAAGGAACTGTATATACAGGCTGATCAGGTCGTAAATTGCTCAGGGGCCTGGTCGAAACAGGTATGCGAACTCGCGGGGATCGAAATAAAAATCCTGTATTCAAAAGGTACACTCCTGGTAACAAACGACAGGATCAACCACAGGATAATCAACCGACTCAGGCGCCCTTCCGACGCCGACATACTTGTCCCCGGTGGCACCGTATCAATAATCGGAACCACCTCAATTCAGATAGAAAACCCCGATGATATACATCCCACGGTCGAGGAAACTGACATGATAGTCCGGGAAGGAGCAGCCATGGTGCCTGTATTGGAGCGGACCAGATACGTCCGTGCATATTGCGGAGTCCGGCCCCTCTTTCTCGGCGGCATGGAAGAAAGGGGCAAGGACGCAAGGGCGGCAAGCCGCGGCTTTGCGATTCTCGACCACGCACGTGAAGGCGTCGAAAATTTTACCACGGTAACCGGGGGGAAGCTTACCACCTTCCGGCTCATGGCAGAAAAAACAGCTGACATGGTCTGTGGTAAAATGGGAGTAGCCCGGCTTTGCCGCACAAGGACAGAACCGCTTCCCTCAACCGAAGAATGCCAGTGGACCGAGCCCGGGCTTTCACCGAAAAAATGGATGAGGTCGCATAATACCGACGATATTATGATATGCGAATGCGAGATGGTCACCAAAACCGCAATAGATGAAACGATAGTATCACTCAGAAATATCAATGAAAAAACAAGCCTGACAGACATATGCATGAGAACACGTATCGGCAGAGGCGCCTGCCAGGGGGCCTTCTGCGGCACCAGGGCGCTCGCCTATCTGTTCGAGCGCGGCGAGCATACCGCCCGGGAAGGTCTGGCCGATATAGGGAATTTTTTCCAGGAGCGCTGGAAAGGAATACGGTCCATACTCTGGGGGGACCAGCTAATCCAGGCCGAGCTGACGGAATCGATTCATTGCGGACTCTTCGATGAGGAGTTGTATTCATCGCTGGAAAAAATTACGGATTAAACCACCATGGCACTCCCAAAATCACACAACTACGATCCGAAGCACGTTTTTGACATCATGGTCATCGGATCCGGAATAGCGGGGATGGCCGCCTCTCTCTTTTCGATAAACCGAAAACTCTCTACGGTACAGGCGGGCAGCGCCGGCGGCACCCTTTTCACAAGCGGAGTGCTGGACTTAATGGCGATACATCCAATAGAAGAAAAAAAGGTCTGGTCCAACCCATGGGAGGCGATCGCCGCCCTGCGCGATCAGGCCCCGCTCCATCCATACGCGCGTATCAGCGATGAGGACATACACCGCGCATTTGAGGAGATGGTTTCATTTTTGAATTCCGTCGGGATGAACTACAGGTTTGAAAAAAGCCGCAATGTCCGGCTGATAACATCAATGGGCACCATAAAGCACACCTACTGCGTGCCTGAATCGATGTGGCACTGCATCAAGGCGCACGAGGAAAAGGCTCCGTGCCTCATCATCGATTTCAACGGGCTCAGGGAGTTCAGCGGACGCCAGATCTCGTCCACGCTCCAGAATGAATGGCCCCTGTTGCGCTCATTGCGCGTCTCCTTCCCGGGCACCGAAGGGCTCAATGAGGTCCACCCGGTTCACCTCGCGCAAGCCCTGGAACTATCGCCTGTCCGCGAGTCGCTGGCGGCCCGCATCCTTCCAGAAATAAGGAATGTACGTTATGCAGGTTTTCCCGCGGTCCTGGGAATAAAGAAAACCCCGGCCATCTGTGCGCATCTGGAAAAGCTGCTCGGGGTCCCGGTTTTTGAAATTCCCATGATGCCCGCGTCCGTGCCGGGTTTCAGGCTGAAAGAGGTTTTTGATTCCTCACTCCCCCCAAAAGGCCTCCTCAGGCTCATCGACAAACGGGTGGAATCCGTGACCCGGTTGGACAACGGAAATTTTATATTGAATATCGGGGGCCCGCACCAGGACCAATTCATTCAGGCAAGGGGGGTAATCCTTGCAACCGGCAGGTTCTTGGGAAAAGGGCTTATGTCGGACAGAAAGGAAATCTTCGAGCCTCTTTTCCGAATCCCCGTGTGGCAGCCCGCGAACCGGGTTTCATGGCACCGCGAGAGGTTTCTGGATCCTTCCGGTCACCCCATCAACAGCGCCGGCATCGAGGTGGATGATTCATTCCGTGCAGTCGACGGCACGGGAAAAGTCATATATGATAATCTTTTTATCGCAGGCTCAATACTCGCCCACCAGGATTGGATCAGAATGAAGTGCGGCTCCGGTCTTGCATTCGCCACCGCGTATGCGGCGGTCAACGCCTTTATCAACAATTTCGTGAATTCCTCGGGCAGGGTAACCGCATAATGGAAAAAACGCTGCTTGGCTCCCCATTTCTTTATGCATTACTGTATATTTCGATCGGCATATCCCTGGCGGGTATTATTTTCAGGATCACCCGATGGTTTGTCGTCGATACAGGTCCGGAGGCCGGATTAATTCCGGTTAAAAAAAGAGCTGCCTCCGTGTTGAAAGGTATGGCATCGTTCGTGTTCAGCCTTAAAATACTTAAAATGTTCAAGGTCTTTATTTTTGAAGTTCTCCTCCAGTCAAGGATACTGACAAAGGACTTCATCCGCTGGATAATGCACTTTTGCATATTTTTCGGTTTTACGATGCTCCTTTTAATGCACGCCTTAGATAAAATCATTACGAAAAACGTATTCACCGATTACTTCCCGACGATTGATCCATTCCAGTTTTTAAGAAATCTGTTCGGTCTCATGGTCATCTTCGGAGTGGGGATTGCGGTGTATCGGCGCATACGGAGCCGCGGTTCGTTTTTGGCAACCAGGTACGCAGATCGTTATGCCCTGGTTATACTGGCGGTAATAATCGTATCCGGATTTCTGGAGGAAGGCGTAAAAATGATATCCGAAAACGCCTTCAACAGGATGGTCAACACATACCTGTACCCCGATGATCCAGAAGATGTGGATGCATTAAAAGCATTCTCCTCGAAGCAGTACGGAACGGTATTTTCATCTGCAAAATTCAACACATCCCCGAAGCTGCTCGCCAAGGGGGAAATGCTCAACAAACAGGCGTGCGCGTCTTGTCACGCACCTGCTAAAACCGCCTTTATCTCATACCCCGCGTCCAGATTGATAAAGCCCTTCGCCGTAACCTTGAATAAAACCCGGGCCGACATCTTGCTGTATTACCTCCACGTGCTGGCATGTTTCATCGGACTTGCGTATCTTCCCTTCAGCAAATTTTTTCACCTCATCGCCGATCCGCTCACTATTGCAGTGAACGGAGTATCGGATCCAAGGAACGTCGATCCCTCCACTGCATTGACGCGAAGGGCGATGGAGCTCGATGCGTGCACCGAATGCGGCACGTGCAGCAGATACTGCTCGGTCTCACCCGTATTTACCATGCTGCACAATACAGAAATACTTCCGATGCACAAGATTCTGACCCTGAAGAGACTCTCATCCGGAAAAAAAATCGGCAACGCACAAATGATGACGATCTCCGAAGGTGCATTCATCTGCACGACCTGTTTCAAATGCACCGAGGTCTGCCCTGCGGGAATCAATCTGCAAGACCAATGGCTCTCTTCAAGGGAGCTTCTCTCTGAAATGGGGCATCCCCTTCCGCACGTGTGGCTCAAAAAATTCAACGCCTCCGAATGGTCCGACCGTATGCGCGAGAATGAATCAACGCAGAATGAAGCCGATGAGGGTATTGTTCGCTACAATAATCTTACCGGCGATTCGAACGTATTCGCGTTATGCATACAGTGCCAGACATGCACCAACGTCTGCTCTGTCGTGGCGGCCAGAACGGACCCGCGGGATGCGGTCGACATCACGCCGCACAAGATAATGAACCTTCTCAGGCTGGGGCTTCACGATCTCACCCTGGGATCGCGGATGGTATGGGACTGCGTGACCTGTTATCAGTGCCAGGAAAACTGCCCTCAGGGCATAAGGGTCACGGATATAATATATGAGCTGAAGAACAAGGCATACGCGCATTTTAAGAAAATCGACCGCTCTGCGGCGGTCAAGGAGGATCCCTGCTGACGTGGCAGGGAAACTAAACCGGCTTTGGAAATCGATTTGCAGGGCTTATGAAATACGCTTTCTTTAAAGGATGCAAGATACCCTACTACCTCGAACAATATGGGACGTCCACCAGGGCGGTGCTTAAAACCTTCGGGGTCCGACTTATCGAGCTCAATTTTAACTGCTGCGGATATCCGAACAGGGACTTGCATTTTGAATCTTTCATCCTCTCGGCTGCAAGGAACATGGCCCTCGCCGAGAAAAAAAACCTCGATATTCTTACTCCGTGCAAATGCTGCTACGGCAGCCTGAAGCATGCATCCCACTTTTTGCATGAAAACGAGATGCTGCGAAAGGACATCAACGCAGTGCTCTCACGAGAGGGGCTCGCGTGGAAGGGGAAAAGCAAGGTCAAGCACCTGCTCACCGTACTCTGCGATGATATCGGCCTGCCTGCAATATATGCAAGCATCGTCAAGCCGCTCGGAGAGCTCACCGTCGCCGCTCATTATGGATGCCATGCCCTGAGACCCAGCAATATCGTCCATTTCGACGACCCCTTGGCTCCATCCATATTCGAGGACCTCATAGCGGCGACAGGGGCGAAAACGGTCGATTGGCCGAGACGGCTTGACTGCTGCGGAAATCCGCTCTGGGGCAAGAATAACGCCATCTCGCTGTCGTTGATGCGCACTAAGGTAATGGACGCATCCGAATCAGGCGCAGACTGCATCTGCACGGCCTGCACCTATTGTCAGCTTCAATTCGACCAGATCCAGGGCTCTCAAGCAAGTGCACAGAATATTCCTGGTACCATGCCAGCAATCCTATATTCCCAACTCCTCGGTATTAGTATGGGCCTGCCCGAAAGGCTCCTCGGTATTAAACGAAACATTATTCCTATAGAAAAACTGAAATGAAAAAACGGTTTTTGATGCACTTGTAATGTTTTGCGCGCCTCATCCCCAGAGCTCGGAACGGGCTTTTGAGGCTTTCCTATCGGAAAGTGCGGACGCGCTCGATAAGTTCATTTTTACGGATATATGAAAATTTTGTATTGACCATAAAAGTATGCAATGATATGGTATGCACCAGGTTTAGAGGATAAATTTTATTCAGTAATTTATCCCTCCACACAAACCGGCAATGGCCAAAGTGTTGACGATTAAAGCGGGGTAAACAAATATAAGGAACTCACTGATTCCCTCTGTACACAGCAGCAGGGGACATTATGAATATTACCGGCTTTTAAATTGGTTCAGTATAAAAGTTGTTTCTGAAAATTCACTATTCAATAGTGAATATATTTTTTAACACTTTACCTAGCGGAGGGTTTATGAAGAAAAAATTGGCACTTCTCTTATCTGTCGTATTTGTATTTTCTGTAAGCATCTTGCTTGCCAATGTAAAAATCATGAATTTTACTAAAGGCGGTAAAAAAGTGCATAATGTGATGCGGAACGGCCAGAAGGTCAATTCATGCAACTATTGCCACGTGACCGCTAAAATTCCCAAAAAAAAATTGGGCTATTTGCCGGGGCAGCCGAAATTCGCTACTCTAAAAACTAAGCCACAGTGCGCGGGAAGCACCTGCCATCATTAAAGCCATATTGTGCGGTGGAACTCTATTCCATCTGAAAAACAACCGCTTTCATTCATAAAGAGGCGCAGGTCATCTGCGCCTCTTTATCTCCACACCTGCATGTAATATCAGATTAAGAGCAAAAATCCTGCCGATATCAATGTCCTGGATTTGTCCCGGGCCGATGTCCCAGTTCTTCACACCTGATTAAAAATTATTGTGGACAGCCCACACCTCGATTATAAGAATTTGCCGCAGGGCTTGATTGGTTACTCAAAATTCAGCATCAATAAATAATCGAATTGTCAGTCAGATCTGTCGGAGAAGATAATCAAAACCATATTAAATTCCCAAATAAAAATTTTGGGGTTAAGATAATACTGGACAACCATTCGATGATAAAAAAACCTGACGGCAGGTTAGCAATATATGAGTTATTTAAGGAGGAAACCATGCATCTCAACGATCTCTTCAGCTTAAAAAAAAGAGTTGCGCTGGTAACGGGAGGAGGCAGGGGCATAGGTAAATTCATAGCGACCGGGCTTGCGGAAGCAGGGGCGGATGTCATCATAGCCTCGCGCAAGATGGAAAATCTACAAAAGACCGCACAGCAGCTGCAAAAACTCGGCGTCAAATGTATGCCCGTGCAGTGCGACATGGCGAATGCGGATGATATACGCAAGCTGGTTGACGCCGCGAGGGCAGAATTCGGCACGATCGATATCCTCGTAAACAACGCGGGGGTCACCTGGGGCGCGCCGACGCTCGATTTCCCCCTGGACAAGTGGGAAAAGATATTCGACGTCAACGTGAAGGGGGTATGGATCATAAGCCAGGCCGTCGCCAAAATCATGAAGGAAAAGGGAGGCGGTAAGATCATCAATATATCGTCCATCATGGGATTCAGGGGGTCACCCGAGGAAGCCCACCCGGCCGTACCCTACAATTCATCCAAGGCAGCCATCAACCTGCTAACCATGAACCTCGCCATCAAGCTGGCGCGCTATAAAATTTATGTGAACGCGATAGCACCCGGTTTTTTCCATACCGATATGATGGGCTACCTTGATAAACCCGAGATGAAGCAGATGAAGGATCTTATGACCATGTCCATACCCATACCCAAAATCGGCGAAGAGGACGACATTAAGGGCCTGGCGGTGTTTCTCGCTTCAAAGGCATCGGATTATATTACCGGCGTGGTTATACCGGTCGACGGCGGAATGCTCGCGAAATAGGACTTTTTAACAGGAATGAAAAGAGAAAATAACAATCAATTACCGAAAAATTCCACCGATGCGCAGGGACTGTTGATCAAGGCATTGTACAACAGATTCGGAGATGAGATACTGCCCATCGTGGAGGAGGTGTTAGGCTTACAGGGCCGCGCCCTTGGTCTAAATATTAAAAACAAGTTGCCGGATGACAGGCTCTCGACTGTGGCCCAGGCTTTTGCCCGAAATTTCGATCCCGCAGATGTGAATATCATCAAACGGACTGACGAGCAATTTCACATTCAAGGCACAAAATGCCCATTCGGCCTGGAAAACACGTCACGAAAACTATGTGAAGCGGTTATGGCCATCGACCGCGAGTATTTTAATGCGGCCGTCCCGGGAAAGATAACACTACAGATTTTCAAAACAAGGGCTGCCGGGGATCCGGTATGCGATACGCTTTACACGCTCATATAAGCATCTCAATAAGATGAGGCCCATCTTCAGAAAGCGCCTTTTTCAATGAAGCGGCAAGCTCCCGTACGGTGCGCACGCTTTCGGACGGGACTCCCAAACCCCGGCCGATGCTGACCCAGTCGATGCCTGACAGATCAACGAGAGCCGCGGTATTCCCCCCATCGGCCGACAACCCGGCACGGGCCAGCTCGACCTTGAGAATGTTATAACCGTGATTTGCGCAGATCAGCGTCGTGACATCGAGTCCCTCCCGTGCCTGAGTCCACAAGGCCTGAAGCGTATACATTGCGCTTCCGTCCGCCTGAAGATTGATCACCGGACGGTCGGGGCACGCCACCGCTGCGCCGACCGCACAGGGTGGGCCCAGTCCGAGCGATCCTCCCGTGAGCGTCAGGAGACTGAACTGCGGGGCGCCGCCGCTCAGCTTGAAGTACTGAGCGCCGCTCGTGTTCGATTCATCCACAACAACCGCGCCCTCCGGCTGGAGGGACGCAAGAACCGCGCCGATATGTGCAACCGCAAGAGGCCCCTCGGGCAATGCGGGGCGTTCCAATTGAGCAAGAATACCCGGGTCGGGTGAAGCGGGCGCACCGAGAGCGTCCGCAAGGTTTCTCAATGCCATTTGAACGCCTCGGCCGCCGGCCAGATGGAGGCATTCCTGACCATCGCCGATGAGGGAGCTCGACATTCCCTTATAACCGAAAAACGCCACCGGTTCCGGCGTTCCTGCCAGGATAACGACTTGATACGCCCCGAGCACCTTGATTGCCGTTTCCGGGAAGTACGGAAGACGCCGCAGGTTCGGCAGACCCGCTCCCCTGTGCATATGTGCGGGGAACGGTTCGGCCATGAGATCGCATCCTGTGAGCGTTTTGATCCGCGCCGCATGAAGCAGCCCCTCTTTTTGCAGTCCCGTACCGCCGAGGATGAGGACGGCCTTTCCTCCGCTCCCGAGAAGACTCGTGGCGCGTTCGAAAGGAATAGGCTCCTCATCAAAGGCCTCCGGTTTTCCCCGCTCAATACCGGAATCGGCGCATTCGTTCCATTGATGATCCTGGGGAACAATCAGCGTCGCGATCTGCCCCTTAAGGGATGCGGCCACTGCATCTGCCGCATCCCCGCCAAGCTCCTCGACGGAGCTGCTGGTATGATGCCAGCCTGATACGGATTTAGCCAAAGATTCTATATCCATCGCAAGAGGTGGATCGGAAGGGAGGTGCCAGGTTGCATGTTCTCCGATGACGTTGAATATGGGAGTACCGGCTCTCCGGGCATTGTGCAGATTTGAAATTCCGTTTGCAAGCCCGGGACCGAGGTGAAGGAGCGTCATTGCTGGCTTGCCGAGCATGCGACCGTACCCGTCAGCCGCTCCGGTGCACACCCCTTCAAACAGACCGAGATAGGCGCGCATGCCCGGAACGGTATCCAGGGCTGCAACCAGCGGAAGCTCGGTGGTTCCCGGATTTGAAAAGCATACTTCGACTCCTGACGCAACGGCAGATTTGACAAGGTGCTCGGATCCCATCAAAACATTACCCATAGCGGCTCCTCCAAACAACGGTTTTAATCGCGGTCCTGATGCCGATCAGATCTTCTCTGCAACCAGCATTGAGGCAAGAAGCACGCCCCCGTCTATGATTATTTCGCTACCGGTGGTATAATTGGAGGCATCCGATGCCAGGTAAATCGCCGCTCCCGCGATGTCATCCGGATCGCCTATGCGGCCTGCGGGTACCATCTTCCCGGTTTCATCCTTCGCTTTTTTGGCTTCCTCAGGCGTGAGATTGAACCAGTGCGAGTTCATCATTTTGGTATCGATCGGCCCTGGAGCGATCGTGTTTACCTGAATATTGTACGGGGCCAACTCGGATGCAAAAGCACGGGTGATCATGCGGACGCCGGCCTTTGAAATGGAGTAGACACTCACCCCCATCTCCGGTTTGAAGCCGTCGATCGAAGCGATGTTGATTATCTTGCCCCCTCCCTGTTTTTTCATGATGCGGGCAACAGCCTGGCTGGTAAAATAGACCCCTTTCAGGTTCAGGTTCATGATGGTTTCCCAGAGCCTCTCTTCGGCATCGAGCACCGACGCCATGGCGGGGCTGGCGCCTGCATTGTTGGCCAGGATATCAATCCTGCCGAATTTATCCATTACCGTATCGACCATCTTCTGTATCTCCTCGATCTTGCCCAGATGCGACTGGATCGGCACCGCATCGCCGCCGAATGACTTTATTTCCGAAGCGACAGATTTAAGATCATCGATTTTACGGCTGGTTACCACCACGCGAGCGCCCGCTTTAGCGAAACCCTGGGCTATCGCCTTTCCTATGCCGCGGCTACCGCCCGTAACCACCGCAATTTTCCCCTGTAAAGAAAATCTTGAAAGATCAAACATCGAACATTCCTCCTGAATTTATGACATCATATTTCGCAACCGCCATAAAAGACGGATATATACATATAAACCGGCTCACAATTCCTTTAGGAAATCGATGAGCAGCTTGTTAATTTCATCCGGCCGCTCCTGCTGTATCCAATGGCCCGTTCCAGGCATCAAGACTTTATTTTTTAAATTCGGCATTGTAAATTCCGCATGTTTAAAGGCACCGGCGAAAAAGGACAAGGTCGGGTCGGCATCGCCGTATATCATAATTGCCGGCTGCGGAATCCTGGCATTTGACAAGAAAGGAGTCTGGTCCCAATTGTAATCAATATTGCGGTACCAGTTCAACCCCCCGGTAAAACCGGTACGGGTGAACTCATGGATAAAGTATTCGATATCCTCATCGCGTAACCATGATGGCAGAGGAGCCGATTCAGGCAATGAACCGTGCATCTTCCCTGATTTTTTAAATATATGGCGCCAACGCTGCGATTCAGGCGCATCGCCCGACAGTGCATACATGAGCCTCATCATGAAGGAGCCAACATCAGCTTCCAGCTCTGACTCCGCAACGCCGGGCTCCTGGAAGTAGCGCTGGTAAAAAACCATGTCCTGATCCCCGCCTTCGAGCCGCTTCATAAGTTCGGTAGGCGGCACACCTCCCCAGCGGCGCATTAAATACGGTACGCTCATAAGCCCGACCGCAGTAAACACGTCCGGACGTAAAAGCGCGCAATGGCTTGCCACGACCGAGCCCCAGTCGTGACCGATAACGACCGCCTCCTCTTCTCCCAGGGCTTGGACCAGACCCACCATATCGCCCGTCAGCTGAAAGATGTTGTAGGAGTGAATTGGGATCGGGCGGTCGGTTTGACCGTACCCGCGCTGGTCAGGAGCCACGGCGTGAAAACCCGCGTCAGCCAGAGCGGTGAGTTGGTGTCGCCATGAATACCACAGCTCCGGAAATCCGTGGCAAAGGACTACAAGCCTCCCCCTCCCCTGCTCCGCGACATGCATCGATATCCCATTTGTTTCAACAAATCGATGTTTCAACTCTGTCATAAATATTCCTGGTCGGCTTCCTCATTCTCCATGAACTAAAAATTTCCCGAATCAGGTAAATCTTGGCGTTCACAATATTTTTAAGGCTTCGGCCTTTCAAAAAATCATTTCAAGTTGAAGCCGATTTAATCGTTTTATCCACATTTTCAGATGATGGAGCAATGAGCTTTTTTTCAAAAGAGAGCATCTGTCCATATATGAGTCAATACATTTTATAGACTCTTCTAAAAATTAGATTTTCTAAATTTTTGATATCATTCATAGCGACTAATCTCCCCGACAAATAAATGTTGCAAAAAACATTGAAACAGGGTAATAATGATGAACGTCTCAGAAATCATGTGGCAGCAGGTTATTTTTATGAGACCCGAAGAAATCATCAATACACTCCGTACGCAGATCGAAAATACCTTTAATCAAGTATTTGTCTGGCTTTCCAAAGATACAAAACTGCGAAGGTTCCGATCTAACGGAGAGTTTTGGAACATCGATCAGATAATCGAACACATATATCTCGCCAACAGATATCTGCTGATTTTAATACAGAAAGGGACAAAAAAGGCTCTGCAGAAGGCACATGAGCGCGATGTAAAAATAGAACTAACGAATTATGAGATTTCGAACCCCAGGCTGGAGCAGATAGGAATCAACAATTCATTCGAATGGGAAAGCCCAAGGCATATGATTCCTAAAAATGATAAATCTTCATTTGAAATAAAACAGGAACTTCATGCACAACAGAGTTTAATTCTTGAAAACCTGTTGATGCTTAAAAATGGAGAAGGCGTATTGCATAAAATCCGGTTGTCTGTCAATTCCCTCGGCAGGCTGGATGTGTATCAGTATATCTATTTTCTGATTAAGCATATCCGTCGGCATCTAGGCCAGATGGAACAGATTGAAAGTGAACATATTCGCAAGCCCGAGTGTTCTCTTCATAATTGCAGATAATTGCTCACAAGCTGCAGAACAAAAGTTTGGGGAAGCCCGATTTTTTTACTTGGCTCCCCTAATATGTCTTTTTACGTATTTTAACACAGCCTCATAATACGCACGAGCAACCTGCTTCACCCTCTCCGGGACCTTGCCGTTATTGATCGATGAAAGCTCAATCGCCTCTTTCATGTTGTTCTGTTGGAGCGGCTCGCCAAGACAAAGAGTGCCCCGAACCAGACGGGTCATTTTGAAATTCCGGGCATACAATCCATGCCGACAAACGCTGACTAACAAGGCATTCGCTATTTGTTCGTGCGCTGGAGGCACCCCCAAAAATTTTTCAAAATTCTCAAGAACATATTTCGAGAATAATATCGAATGATCGATATCCGGTGAGATGATCAACCTGAGGAATTCAATCCTCGATTCAACGGAATCAAGCTCGCCCCGAAGGAAGCTGCCGGGCACATAAACTGTACAAAAATCCCTGTCGGTTTCGGATATCGATTTCACCACATCTTCGATTTCTTTAATCTTTCGCCCGCACGTGACAGTATTGCGGGAAAGAATGTTCTTGATTCGGATATATTTGCTGCGGAAGGCAGGATTGTCATCCATTGCATCATAGTGAACGAGAACCGTAATGTCCGGGTGAAAATCGTTGATGAGCCTGGCCCTGTACGGCATTTCAATCTCGCTGTTGAAAAACTTCAATTTCTCATCTTCTTTTGTACTGTTCAGAAGCCTCTCTGCAGCCTCCCTGGTGATATGTTTTTCCCGCAATTTTTCATTTACAGCCCAGCGGAAATACCTCAAAACCCAGACATCAAAGGAGAGCGGGTAGACCTGCCTGCCTGAATTCCTGGTAAGCATAACGGTTGCCCCGTCCCTTTCAAGCATATCTTTCAAAACACGGGCGGTCGTCAAATTAAGCGCCGCCTCATAAAATTTAATCGAATTGCCCCGGGGGCTCATGAGCCACATGAATTTACCCTCCCGGATCGCCTCATTAAACGTGCCCGCAATATGTCCGGGATCCACTGCAATCCGGACTCCATCCAGAAGCTTTGATGTATTTGGTCGCGTGTGAAGTAAACCCCTGGTCTGTATCTTTACATTGATCTTATTAATAAAATCCTCAGAAAACCGGGATGAACCCTTACCTAAATATGTATTCTTAAGAGATGCTTGATCAAGAACACTGAACATTTTTATAAACACCTCATATTCATTTTTATATATCCTGCACTCTACTCTACCGGCCTTTTTGTCTTCCGGGGATGCAAACATGGTGACTGAATCAGGCTCAATGGTAACAAATCCTTTAATGGATGGATCACCGGCAAGTAATGCGAAACGCCTGCTCCGTTTATCACAACCCGCTGAAAGCATTACCAAAAAAATCCAGATCATTAAGATACATTTTTTCATAAATGAAAACTTTCCTTAATTTGTTTAAAATTAAAAGTTGATCTCATTGACTTCAATGTCAGTGATGAGATTAATATTTCCCAAGAAGAATTATTTGCATTATGATATGATTATATATCAAGAAAAACATTTCGGCTATGTGCCGGTAATCCAATACACTGTTAAGCGGTAGTAGAATTACTCGCATGCTCATCTAAAGGACTAAGTCTCGTACAGCTGTTTACCTATAAACCGCACAATCCTTTTCTTTATCTTATTCAATATTTTTCCTGAGGTGCAAAATTCATTGATTACCCTTGCAACCTCTGGTGCACGAAGATATCCATACATGTTGTGTGGATCTCTTTTCCCTTTATATTCGTAATTATTATAAATTAACACGTCCTCCGGTCCGATTCCTCTGGAATTTTTCTGAAAATCATCGGAAAGATTATAGTTTAATGCGATTGGATCGTCAAGATCAGAAAAATTATACCATTTAATTTTAATGTTTTCAGGTGAAGCGGTCATTTTTCCTTTTTGAAAATCCCTGCCTTGCTCATGAATTATTTTTTTCAGTATCACCGGAAATCCAAGCGGGGAACCCATGGTAACAAGAGTATTGATATGGATGTCCGGCACCGTTTGAGTCAATACATCGTAGGCTATAATCGTTCCCATTGAATGCGCCAGCAGAAGTATTTCACGATACCGGTATTTTCTGAGCACATCCGCCAGCCGCATACGGATCACATCCCTGGTGCGTAAGCCTTTAAACTTTGGAACAATGCACATCCTATAGTAATACGAATCCAGATCCTTAAAGAGATTTCGTATAACCATGTCGGCTATTTTTTCATAGTTAATGATACTGTTCTCGTGGAAAAAAATTGCATCGATTCCCTTTTCAAATTTATCCAAGAGTTTTTTCTTGAGCTGGTTGGGAGTGAAATTATCGTAGCTGTCACTCTTCCCGGGTATATATGGATCTTCCAGATATAATTCACTTTTCTTGTCAGTTACTTTCGGATCCTGCGGAAATTCATGCAGTATGTCCGCCCAGTATACCATATCAAAATTGAACAATGTTTTTTTCCCTATATTATTAAGCCCCTCTCTTATGGAAAATTTCCACCATTGCGTGAGAATTTCCTTCGGGGGCTTATTTTCCAGACCATGAATACCAATAATTATCCGTCTTCTCAATAGAATTATCCATGTTAAGATAGTATTGTGTGACACTATAGCTTATGGGCACGTTAAAAACTGCTTTTTTCATTATTAAAACAAAGAAAAAAAGCGGTTTTACTTAGAAATTTCCGTATATCGTTTATTTCATAATTTTGATTAAAAAGATATGTCATTACTTTAATCATACAAAATCAGGATAGGTACAATATAATAGATTTTAAGTACAAGACGAGAATGTCCAGAAATTTATAAAGAAACTTTTAAAAACCCAATAAATACAACCTGCATTAAAAAATTTTAAAAAATATTTAATTCTCTTCGTAAATATAGCATAAATATTAAAAAAATGGAGATATCCATGGAAACCACACTTAATATGCGTACCGACATTTTAGCAATGATCTCCCGCGTCGCAAAATCAAAAGGCATTTCCAGATCATCAGTGATCATATTCCTCATAAAAAAAGTAATGGCGGATGTCCCGGATGCCCTCCCCATAGGCAGAATGGTGAGGTATCAGGAAAGGCGCGGGTCAGGAGAGTGGCGTGTCGTGCATGTACGGGTTTCCGAGTATGAGTATGAATATATAGTGGACTTGAGGAAGCTTCTCAAAATGTCGGTGTCCCTGATTTGTGCTTATGCAGTGGAGAAGTATCTCAAGAAGCCGCTGAGGAGACAAATAGCCGATAACTATCCTTTTTTCATGAACTACATGGTGACAAAAGAAATTATTGACAATATCATTAGCTGGAGGATTATCTGGGGTTACACGCCCAACATAGAAAAGAGTAACTGACAATACTCCGTAGCAAGCTACATGCTATTTTTTCGCATAATATTTTACACAAGGGGACGAAGCTCCCCATCGACCGCATCCCCGATGTTGGCTTCGGGGAATTCTCGCACTGCAACAAAAATTAATAAACAAAACGGGCAAACTGGAAGAAAATATTTTCTAAGAAAAAAGTTTGAATTTTCACTTTAGGCAGTAATTGCAGGAAAAAACTTGTATTTCTCTATTTTTCAATTTGTTATAATAACAATATATTCGATTGGGAGAAAAGTCTTACTTTAATCCCCGATAACAATCGGGGATTAAAGTAAAATAAATATTCCAGATATATTGGAACAAAATTTATAAATTAGTTCTATAATTTAGTTGATTTTTTTATATATGATCAAAACGCTAATCCATTATTTCTCAGATCGGATCAAGTCCGTCTGAGATTTATGTTTGTGGGGGTACATAATGGACACTGATTTCAAGGTCATGGATTGTGCACTCATAGCCATTTCAACAGGCGAACAAGCACAGAATCTGCGCGAGCTGCGCGACCGTCTTGTAACAACTCATCACGGTTGCATCTATTACCATTTTTGGGGAAGCCTTCTCAGACCTCGTTTTGACGATCCGGAATACCAAAACGATTTTGCAATCTGGGCATCACGATCCCTTCATGACAAACGGCTTGCCGAGCAACTGTCCCTGATAGACCCGAGCATTTACCCGAACCTTGACGCCTTAAGGCAGGAAATTGTTGAAGTAATCGAACAAAATTTGTATGAGAGCGAGTATGTTCCGTGGGCAAAGCTCGGAGATCAATTTTATTTCAACCGTTCCCAAATCGTGGTATTTGATTCAGGCATACTCGTTAAAGATCCAGAACAATTAGTTGGCCTGATCAACCATCTTCCCTTAGGAAGCATTTTTTATCATTTTATAGACGCACGGCGCAGGAGTAAGGAAGGGAGAAACGATTTTTCCCTATGGCTTGACAGGTTAGGAGAAAAATATAAACCACTCAGTCAGCACCTGGACGTTATTGATCCGTATTTTACCACGTTAAATGAACTGCGCCGGGAAATCGATGTTGTGTTTCACGATTATATTACCGGAGGTGCCTGATGGCAAGTCTACTCGAGCAATACGCGGGCATCGTTGGAGAGGAAGTTATCGAGCACCTCAGGCAGTTGGCCAACCCGCTCAAAGATATGAAGATAGTGCATGTAAATTCCACCAGGGAAGGAGGTGGAGTGGCCGAGATCCTTAATCGGCTCATACCCCTCAAGAGGGAATTGGGAATAGATGCAAACTGGGAGGTGATCTCCGGTGAAAAAAAATTCTATCAGTGCACCAAAAAAATGCACAATGCACTTCAGGGAAACCGCGACGATATTCCAGACGCCCTACTGCGGTCATATGAAAGGATCAATAAACAAAACTACGAGGAATTGAAAACAAAACTCGTAGATGCGGATATCGTATTCATACATGATCCGCAACCGGTCCCTCTTTTGGATTACTGTTCGGCAAGAAAAGGTAAATGGATATGGCGTTGCCATATTGATGTAAGCCATCCTTACCGCCCGGTTTGGAAATATCTCCGAAAATTTATCACTGGGTACAATGCGAGCATATGGTCACTCGCGCCCTTTGCGCAGCCCCTCCCGCATATCCAGTATCTGATCGCACCCAGTATCGATCCGCTGAGCGAAAAAAACATCGACCTATCGGAAGAAGAGATCGCCGTATTTCTTGATGAGTGGGGCTTGGACAGAAAAAATCCTATTATAACCCAGGTATCGCGTTTTGATCGTTTTAAAGACCCAATCGGTGTGATCGTCAGTTATCGGCTGATCAAAAAATATGCGCCCGTACAGTTGGTGCTGGCGGGTGGAAGCGCTTCTGACGACCCCGAGGGCATGCAGGTTCTCAAGGAGGTGAAGGCATTCGCGGGAAATGATCCGGATATTCATATCCTGGAGCTGCCTTCAAACGCAAACAGGGCGATCAATGCCCTTCAGCGCGGCTCCGACATCATAATACAGAAATCTTTACGCGAGGGTTTCGGCCTGACAGTGACCGAAGGACTCTGGAAGGGAAAACCGGTTGTCGCAGGGGATACGGGTGGAATTCGTCTCCAGGTCATCAACCATCACAATGGTTTTCTGATAAACACACCGGAGGGGGCGGCCCTCCGCATTCGATATCTGCTGAAGCACAGGGACATCTTGGAAACCATGGGTAAAAAGGCACATCAGTTTGTTCTTGAAAATTTTCTCATCACCCGTCATTTACGCGAGTATCTCACGCTCATGGTCGCCCTGATGTTCGGTTCTGAAGAGAGAATCGAGCTTAAATTGTCGGTGAGTTAGTTCGCGCCTCTTCAAAAAAGAACATGAATCCATATACGCCATGCCAATTTAAATTTGATTTTCCCTGATTTGTTTTGTATATTTTTCTATTAAAAGAGAGGTATGCTATGGCAGTCGATCCGGTATGCAAAATGTCAGTTGATGAAACTAAGACATCATTAAAATACGATTTTAAAGGTAAAACGTATTACTTCTGTTGTGAGGGATGTCTGAATAAATTCAAGTCAAGCCCGGAAAAATTTATCGCCGTGTAATCTTTCCGGGGCGGAAATAATAGTATAAATTTTTATATCTCAGCTCTTCCCCTTCATCTGGTTATACAGCATGTTTGCAAGACCAAGGTTGGAATTCTTCGACAATGACAATGCGTATTCGTCATAGAGCATATCCTCAAATATATTTTCCGCAAATCCCCCATTAATCCAGCCCGTCTTATGAACGGTATTACGCATCTCCTTGAGCATTCTGGCAACGAAGAGGGATTCCATTTGCATGCATGCATCCATGAGCTTTTTATCTTCCCTGCCCTCCTTCCCTTTTCCCAAAAGAGTGCCTGCATGGTCACTACCCAGGACCTTCTTCATGGCATCATTAAATGACAGTCCTCTTCCAGGAGAGCCGGATTCAGTCTGACCGGGAAGCCTGATCAATTTTGACGCATAATCAATGCCGTCGAAGTTTTCATTGTGAATCTTAACGTCTGTTACGTGCATGATCACCTCACATCGAGTTCGGAATGAAGCGCTCCGGATGCTTCAAGCGCCTTAAGAATGGAAATTATGTCCGAGGTGCTTGCGCCGATAACGTTCAGGGAGTCCACCAGCTCTTTCACGGTTGCGGTATCTTTTAGATAGGAGGCGGATGCCTTCCCTCCCGTATCTTTGATCACGACCGTGAGGCCTTCCCTGCTCACCATCGCCTCGGAAATTTTGACATCGCCTCCGGTAACTATCGTTCCATCCCGCTCGTTAATAACCACCCTCGCCTTATATGCGGGTGTAACCTCAATATTCTCAATCGAAGAGACAAACTCGGGAAGGCTTATTCCTTGGGGAATATGGATCCGTATTTTTCCCGTGTTGGTCATCTCAGGTTTCGCATCGGGATATTTGCCTGCAACCGCCTTGATAATGCTGTTCGCAAGCGAATAATCCCACTCCTTGAGCACGATGTTGATGTTATTATCGGTCACGATGTCCGCGCCGATATCGCGCTCCACGAGCGCACCGCCGGAAATTCTTGCTACCGTAAGCACCTGCCTCCGGTTCCCGGCGATCCTCGGCACCGAGAGGGGGCCCTGCGCGGCCGCATAGATCACGTTATCCGCCCCGCGCAGCGGAGACTGCACCAGTATTCCGCCCTCGAGTGATTTGGCGTCTCCGATCGAGGATACCGTCACATCAATCCGGTCTCCGATCCGGACAAAGGCGGGCAGCCGGGCCGTCAACAGCACGGCCGCGGTATTGGCGGTCGTCATCTCCTCGCCCTCCATGCCGAGATTTTTCAGCAGATTTTTAAGGGATGCCCTTGCCAGCGGAGATCTTCTCGTGTCACCCGTTCCCTGGAGGCCGACTACGAGGCCATACCCGAAAATCTGATTTTCCTTCAGCCCGTCGATAAAGGAAATGTCCTTTACCTTAACCGTGACCGCGGCATTAAGTACAGACCCAATTGCAACAACAGCCATGCAGGATATGCTTACAATTATCCTTCTCATTTTATCACCGCATAAGCTCCCCGAGCATTTTCCTCAAATAGTCAAGAATGATCTGCTGCTTCTCCTCCTCGGTGAGGCCGGCACTCGCTGTTTCTCCCTGCTTGAGCGAGGGCCTTTGAAGATTTATTCCCTGCTTCACCCCCCTGATTTGAAGGGTGAAATCCACAACGCTGTTTGAATCGATCGTTCGCCCCTTGACCAAAGCGGGGTCCACCAGCCCGGCAACGGTGATGATGTTCGTCGCCCCGCTGAAATTATAAGTGCGGCTCCCGGTGACCGCCAGAAGCGCGCCGCCGGCGACCCTGGCGGTTACCCTTGCGGCGATGGAAAAGCTTATCCTCCCCCTGCCGGTGAACTGGGTGCTGTCATCGCTCCCGAATCTTTTGCTGGCCGATACCTTGGGAAGGAAACCGGTTATGGTTACGTCCGGATCGGATGAAACGCTTGAATTGCTCCTGTCGGCCACGGAGAAGGTGAACCGCATGTCCGAGAGATCATGTACGGAGATAAGTATGACCGATCCGACCTTTATGTCCCCCTCCGAGGTATAAGGGTTTTTATCCCGCCATATCGATTTTGCTCCCGCTTGTACGCCCAGCATGATGATAAACGCAGAGACAAGCAAACGCTTCATAGCTCGAGTCCGACCGTCCTTTCGTTCAAAACTTTCCCGTGTACTACCTTTGAACCTTTAAGCTTTACCGGTATGACATCGCCGGACACCCCGTTTTGCATCGCAATGCCGAAAATTTCTATTCTTATAGAAGAGTTTACAACCTGAAACCTTACGGTATCACCCTTCTTGACGGTTATCTCGCGCTGGCGGCCGGCAGCATCATTGGCTTCCCTAACAATCCGCACGCCGCTGCCGATAATACGGATCTTCCCCGCCTTTTTCCCGGCAAGCAGTTCGGTCAGTTCCTTCCGGTCAAGATATCCGTCAGAAAAAAAATGCTCATCGACGCGTACATCCTTGATCCTCGCCACGGTTTCCGCATCCCCCTCAATGCTTGCGATCTGCGAAAGCGGAATTTCAGGAGCGGCATCAACCCTGGGATACAGATACAGGGTGGCGTCCGCAAGGCATGTTCCCGTGCAAAAAAGGAAAATGCCGAGGATATACAATGTCCTTATCATTACCGTTTCAGCGCTATTGCGGTTCCCAGCATCGAATCCGATGTCTGGATGGCTTTCGAATTTATTTCATATGCCCGCTGGGCCACAATCATGTTGACCATCTCCTCGACGATCTTAACATTTGACATCTCAAGAAAACCCTGGTGCGTCTTCGCCATTCCGTCAATGCCCGGCCTCCCGGGGATCTCCTCTCCGGAGGCCGGCGTCGTTTTATACAGATTACCGCCGATGCTCTGAAGTCCCGCCGGGTTGATGAAACGGTATATCTCAAGCTGGCCGACCTCCACCGGATCATCCTGTCCCACAACCTTCACGGTAACCCTGCCGTCCTGGCTTATTGAAAGGGTATCCATGATAAAGTTTTCAGGCAGCACCAGAGGAGGATCGAGCAGATAGCCGTTTGAAGTGACCACCTGTCTGTTGGAATCGATCTTGAAGGAACCGTCCCTGGTGTAGGCGAACGTTCCGTCATAAAGCTGTATCTTGAAAAAACCCTCACCCTCCAAAGCCAGGTCAAGTTTGTTCTCGGTGCTCTGCAGGGAGCCCTGCGTGAACATCTTCTGGGTGGCAGCCACCTTAACGCCGTGGCCCACCTGTATGCCGGTGGGCACCTCGGAAAACTCGGTCGCAGGAGTGCCTGCCATGAGAAGGGTCTGGTATATAAGGTCTTCAAACTCACCCCTCATTTTTTTGAAACCGGTCGTGTTTACGTTCGCAAGATTATTGGATATGGTATCAATATTAAACTGCTGGCCCACCATACCCGAAGCCGCAGTCCACAATGATCTCATCATAGCTTTTCACCTCATGTCCAACCCCACTATCCCTCCCGGAAAAAGATGAGCCCACGGGATGAGGCCTGGGGTTATTTAAAAAGTTATTGACTAACAGTCAATGTTTCAAAAAAATTGCCAATTCGTTTTCTCTTTTTATTTTCGGACAAAAATTACGAGTAAAATAGCATTTTAATATGAATTTGATGCAGCATTCATTCTTTTTAATATTATTGCGCAAATAATATTTTTTATACATTTCCGATTGGAAACGATTAAAATCCAGGAGTAGATGATAATGCCGAAATTAGCTGTTATTCTGTTGGCCTCAAGCACCGTCATATTTTTTTCATGTGTAAATGCAAAAATAAAAAACGATCCGGTCAGCCTTTCAAATGATATAAAAATAACGGGACCGGTAAAAGCAGGCCTTTACAATACATACTGGGGAGATAAATCACTGATGGCGGAAGGGCCGGTGAGGGCCAATAAAAAAAACGGCCTCTGGAAAATATATTATAAAGGAACTATCAGGAAAAAAATCATGGCCGAGATTCCCTTTAAGGATGACGTCATTAACGGCACCATGAAAGAATACTATCCATCCGGAATTCTCAAACGAAAAACCACCTATAAAAACGGGATTCTGAACGGAACCAATACCATGTTCTATAAAAACGGATTCGGGAAATTGGAAGAATATTATAGAGATGGGAAAAAATGGGGGAAATCATTCGAATATTACGACAACGGCAATACAAAAGAAAACGCATATTATCAAAACGGATTGCGGGACGGATTTTGCACTACGTTCTACCATAACGGCAGGAAAAAATCCTTCGGCAGGTACCGCGCGGGTAAAAAGAACGGTCCATGGGAATTTTTCTCCGAACAGGGTGTGATCGAGTCGCGCGGAAATTTCAAGGACGACAAGAAGACCGGAGTGTGGATTTTCTACGACAAAAACGGCGTTAAAATCGACGAGAAGAATTACGATTAA
>CAZHAD010000044.1:0-4349 GCA_964529965.1 uncultured Leptospirales bacterium
TTAACTTTAAGATTACCACCGATTTCGACTACCGCTGCGCCTGCATTCTGGCGGAGAGTATTGTATCGCAGAATTCTGAATGATTTTGCGGTAAAAAATTGATTTACAACCTCCCTCCCCCATCCCCGTTCTCAGGATGAGGTTGATGCCAACGCAGGCACAGGATGTGCCGAAAGCGTTGGCCTCCCATCAAGGGAGGGGAGTAGTAATTACTAAGGATCCATCATGAAATCAGAAAAAAAATCCGGACAAAAACTCACCGCGCTCATCACCGGGGCCTCGTCCGGGCTGGGCGAATCGATTGCGAAAAATTGCGCAGGCCGCGGGATCGACCTCTTGCTGGTGAGCGAGAACGCGAAAGAGCTTAACCGCGTTCGGCAAGAAATAAAAAAGGGCTTTCACTGCTCGGTGACCGGCGTGGTCATGAATCTCTTTGCGCCGGACTCGGCCGGCCGTCTCTTCGATCTCTGCAGAAGGCGAGGGCTGAGGGTGGACATTCTTGCCAACTGCGCCGGAATATATTTGAACATCGACCGCGAGATGCGGGAGGTCGAATGCATCGACGATATCCTGAACCTTCATATCGTCTCCCTGACGAAGCTCTGTTTTCTCTTCGGAAGAACCATGATCAAGCAAAAGCTCGGCTACATCCTTAACGTGTCCTCGATCGCCGCGGGATTCCCCGACCCGGCCTCCCTTACCTACGGCCCGACGAAGAGATACGTACGCTCCCTGTCAGAGGCCCTTCACTGCGAATGGAAGCCTCATAACGTGAGGGTGACCTGCCTTACGCCAGGCAGCATCAATACGAATTTTTTTAAGGCGAACGGCGTGTTTGTGCCCCCGATCATCAGGTCGACCATGATTTCTCCGGAAAAGTGCGCGGAGATCGGCCTCAACGCCATGTTCAAAGGAAAGCGCAGAATCACGCCGGGCATATCCGGAAAGCTGCAGGCCGTGCTGTTACGCGCGATCTCGAGGCCCGCAACGTATGAGATCATCAAAAAATCCTATTTTTCGATGAAGGAAAAATCGTAGCCGCCCGGTGCGTCATCGTGCCATTAAACACTTGACATGCAACAAACGGGCCAATTTTAGTATCTTTTAATATTTGATTTAGTCAAAGATCGAATTAGAAGCTCCCTCCCCCTTGAAGGGGGAGGGCTGGGGTGGGGGTGAAAAGAATTTGCCGAAATAAAATTTTGGAACAATAAAATAATGAATAATATTGATGGTGTATTAGCAGTACTATCCAATTTCTGCATAAATCACCCTCCCCTAACCCCTCCCATCAAGGGAGGGGAATAAAAATTAGCCTTACTCAATTTAATTATCGTCATTATAAGGAGACGATCATGATCGGATGCAGCTACGGTACCTTCTTTCAGGTGACGGTCGCGGGAGGATCGTACCAGGAGGGCCTGGTCACGCACATCCAGGGAGTCCCATCCGGGATCTACCTCGAGGAAGAGGAGATATACGTTGACCTTCTCCAGCGTAAACCGGGACAGGGCGAGCTTTCCTCCCCCCGGCGCGAGCCTGACATCCCGATCATATACGCGGGGGTCAACGCCGCGGACACCATGGAGGGCTTTTCGAATGAGGGACATACCAACGGCACTCCGCTTACGATTCTAATCCCCAACCTGGACCGGCACTTCGAGCACATCGAACAGTATCGCTCCACCAACCGGACGCCGCGACCGGGCCACGCATCGTACGCGTCCTATCAGAAATACGGCCAGTGGGACGATGCAATCGGCGCGGGCATCTTCAGCGGCCGGTATACCTCCACCATCGTGGCGGCCGGCGCCCTTGCGAAAAAAATACTGGCGGACCACGGCATCGAGGTCTTTTCGTACGTGCGTGAAGCCGCGGGCGTCACCATGCCCGACATGGACTTCGACACCATACGCGACAAGGTTAAAGAGTTCAAGCAGGTCAGGAGGGACATGGACCCTATATACAAACTTGTATATAAAGAGGGCCGCATAAAGAAAGGGATGCGGTTTGTGGAAAAAATCGCGGTCCTGGCCGAGATAGAAAAGATGGTCCCCGACATACGGCGTACGCCTCTTACCGGGAAAGAGATCGCCGCGCTCGCGGAAAGAGGCCTGCACCCGGTCCTGAACTGCCCCCACCTCGAGAGCGCCGGGGCCATGTATGACAGGATCCTGTCGGTCAGGGACGAGGGCGATTCGAGCGGCGGTCTGGTAGAAGTCGTCGCACGCGGCGTTCCCGCAGGAATCGGTGAGCCGGTTTTTTCCAAGCTCGACGGCGAGCTCGGAAGACTGATGAGCATCGGCGCGGTCAAGGCGGTGGAAATCGGAGCGGGCGTCGGGGTCAAGGACATGACCGGAAGCGCCTGCAACGACCAGATGTTCATGAAGAGCGGGAACGTCACGTTCACCGGAAACAACAGCGGCGGCATGACCGGGGGACTCACCACCGGACAGGACATCGTCGTGCGGCTCGCCGTAAAGCCGACCCCGACGATCGCGAAGCCGCAGAAAACCATCGACAAGGTATCGCGTGTCGACGCGGAGCTCGCCGCGGTGACCCGGCGGGACCCGACGATCGTTTCGCGCGTGTGGCCGGTCGCGGAGGCCTTCACCGCCATCGTCCTTCTCGACCAGTTCATTCTGAACGTCGCATACCAGGAAATGAGGAAAAAATACACGTAAAAACAGACGCTCTCGGTGTCTGTGTTTCTTCATCCCTCTAATGTGTAAGAAACGGGGATGAAGCGATAAAAGAGATATTTGCAGTAATCATCCATGAAAATATACCATCATCTGCCCGATAATAAAAATATCTTTGTAAATCCCATCATCACCATCGGCACCTTTGACGGCGTGCACAGGGGGCACCGTAGAATCCTGTCCGCTCTCCTAAAGATATCCTCGCGGGAATCGCGCGATCCGGTGGTCATCACCTTTTCGTCGCATCCCCGCAAGGTCCTCAGGCCGGGACTCGACGTCAAGATCATCACCACCACCGAGGAAAAGATAAACGCGATCTACGAGTTCGGCATACCCAACATCATCGTCCTTAACTTCACCAAAAGGATGGCGGGAATGAGCGCCATCGATTTTTACAACGAAGTCTTGATCAGCAAGCTCGACGCCAAGACCCTGGTCATCGGGTATGACCACGCCTTCGGCAAGGACCGTGCGGGGAACTACGATTTTCTCACCACCCTGACCGCAAAAACGGGCGTTGAAATCATCAGGGTCGCGGAGGAAAACCTCGATTCCGATCCGGTGTCGTCGTCATGGATCAAAAGGGAGATACTGAGCGGCAACATCGCCAAGGCCAACCTCCTTCTGGGATGGCGCTATTCCATTTCAGGCAGCGTGATAAAGGGAAAAGGCCGCGGCAGGAGCCTCGGATTTCCTACCGCGAATATCGTCCCCCTTCATCCCGACAAAGTGGTGCCCGGCGACGGGGTGTACGCGGTCCGGGTCGAGCTTGAGAAAGACCTGGTAAAGGACGGAATTCTCAACATCGGAAAAAATCCGACATTTCATAACGACGCCAGGACCATCGAGGTCCATATCCTCGACTTTAACGGCACCATCTACGATGCGCCCATAACCGTGGTTTTTCATGAAAGGCTGAGGGGAGAAATCTCATTCGATTCAAAAGAGCTTCTCATCGATCAGATCAAACGTGATCGGATCGAAGCCCTGAAGGTTTTCGGAAAAGAAAATGATTTATAGCAAATTTATACGGTATTTGACAATCGAGGAAGGGGTCGGGTATTCGCTGTATCCGTCCCCGGTCGGCCCGATCTACATACTCGGAGACGACTCGAGCCTGAAAGCGCTCATATTCAAAAACAGTAAAACGGTTGATTACAGCATCGAAACGATTTTCCCGAAGAGAGGGACCTCTGAAATCAAAGCAGCGGCGATGTTTCTCAACCGGTATTTTGATGCAAAACAAGGCAAGGTAGCTATATCCACTGCAGCGGAATATGTAAAATACCCACGCAGTCCCGACGAGTCGGGACGGGGTATTTTTTCGCATAATGTTTTGCGCGCCCCAACCCCGGAGCAAAGCTCCGGGGTTCATAGGCTTTCCTTCGGAAAGAGCGGGCGCGCTGCGATAAAAAATTCGATTATCCGGGTCAGGTGCGGCACGCATGTGTTTCAATTGGACCTTTCTGAATTCAGCCAAAAGGAGATCAGGGTATATCTGGAGCTGATGAAAATCCCTTCGGGACGGACCATATCGTATAACGCGCTGTCGAAACGGGCGGGAATACCCCAAGGGGCCCGCTTTGTAGGCAATGCCATGGCGAAAAACGCCTTCCCGATCATCATCCCCTGCCATCGCGTGATTAA
>CAZHAD010000044.1:4449-27533 GCA_964529965.1 uncultured Leptospirales bacterium
TCATCATCCTGGACATCACACTTGCCGGTGAAATCGACGGCATAGATACCGCCATGCACATCAACCGGAAATATGACATTCCGATCATATACCTCACCGCAAATACTCATTTCAGCGTGATCCAGAGAGCGAAAGAAAAAACCAAATCGTACGGTTATCTGCTGAAGCCGGTCAAGGGCATCGATCTTCACTGGACGATAAACACCGCGCTTAAGCTGCATCTGCTCGAACGGCGGGACTAACCGTCATTCCCATTCTATGGTGCTGGGAGGCTTCGACGATATATCGTACACCACCCGGTTGATCCCCTTGACCTCGTTGATTATTCTGTTTGATATTTTCCTGAGAAGGTCTTCCGGCAGATAGGCCCAATCCGCCGTCATGGCGTCCACCGAGGTCACCCCACGCACGGCGATCACGTTCTCATAGGTTCTGTTGTCCCCCATGACGCCGACCGATTTCACGGGAAGATACACGGCGAAGATCTGCCACAGGCTCCGGTAGAGCCCCGCTTCTTTTATCTCTCTGACCACGATGTCGTCGGCCTCCTGTAATATGCGGATGCGCTCGGGGGTCACCTCACCGATGATTCTGACCGCAAGCCCGGGTCCGGGGAAGGGGTGCCGCTCCACGATCTCATCGGGCATGCCCATCGCCCTCCCGAGTTCCCTGACCTCGTCCTTGAAAAGCTCTTTTAACGGCTCGATGACCCTGCCGGATTTAATAAGCTTCAGCACCTCCGGCACCCTGTTATGGTGGCTTTTGATGGTATCGGAAGGCCCCCTGGTCGAGACCGATTCGATCACATCCGGATAGAGCGTCCCCTGCGCGAGGAAATCGAACCTTCCAATTTTCTTCGCTTCTTCCAGAAACACCCGAATGAACTCCCGTCCTATGATCCGCCTCTTCTTCTCGGGATCTTCGACCCCCTTGAGCTTTTTCAAAAAACGCTCTGCCGCGTCCGCATATACGAGGCTGAGATTCATGTGCTTCGTGAAGCGCTCCATTATCTGTATATGTTCGTTTTTCCGAAGCACCCCGTTGTTGACGAACACGCAGTGGAGCCGGTTGCCGACGGCGCGCTGGAGGAGAACCGCGGTCACGGATGAATCCACACCGCCGGAGAGACCGAGAAGGACGGTACCGTCCCCCACCTGCGCCCTGACGGATTCAATCGATGATTCAATAAAAGATTCCATGCGCCAGGTGGGGCTCACCCCGCACACCTCGAACAAAAAATTTTCAAGAATCCTTGTGCCCTGCAGGGTATGGTGCACCTCGGGATGAAACTGCACCCCGAAGATTTTCTTCTCCCTGGACTCGATGGCGGCGACCTCCGCATTGTCCGACGAGGCGGTCACCGTGAATTCAGGAGGCGTCTCCACCACCATGTCCCCGTGGCTCATCCATACCTGCTCCCTGCCGGACAATCCCTTGAACAAGGGTGAATCCTTCCGTATCTCGATGAAGGACCTGCCATATTCCTTGGATTGTGCGCTCACCGTTTTTCCGTGAAAGGCCTCGATTATCTGGTAGAGACCGTAGCAGATTCCCAGAACGGGAACGCCAAGGCGGAAAATTTCAGGGGACGAGCGCGGCGCGTTTTTTTCGTACGTGGACGAAGGGCCGCCCGATAAAATGATGGCGGACGGCTGCTCCTTTATCATTTCATCGATAGAATAGTAATAGGGCAGTATCTCAGCATACACATGAAGCTCCCTGATCCGCCGTGCTATGAGCTGGGTGTATTGAGAGCCGAAATCCAGGATCACCACCCTCTCCTTCGGGATATGGGAAGAGTGTTCCACCATTCGTCACCCCTCTAATTTCCTGATGTACTTTTTATACCCCGTCTTGTTCAAATTCTCGTTTTTCCTCCTGACCGAATTCGCCATTTCCTTTCTGTATTCCACAAGCCTTTCCGCATGCACGCTGTTCGAAAGCGCCAGGATGCTGACGGCGTAGAGGGCGGCATTGCCCCCGCCCGCCTTACCCACCGCCATGGCGGCAACCGGAACCCCTTCCGGCATCTGCACCATAGAGAGGAGTGAGTCAAGCCCCCCGGCGATGTTCGTTTCAACCGGCACGCCTATCACCGGGAGGGTCGTATGAGACGCGACCACGCCGGGGAGATGGGCCGCGCCCCCGGCCACCGCGATGATCACCTTGATCCCCCTCTCGGATGCCGCGGCCGCCCATCCCGATGTCGCGTCAGGGCTCCGGTGCGCCGAAGAAATGACGATCTCAAAGCCGATATCGAAAAGCTCGAATAACTCAAGGCACCTTTTCACCTTCGGCAGGTCCGATTCGCTCCCCAGTATTATTCCGACTTCAAGCATGACTTGCCCCTTGTTTTTAGTCTCACACGAATCCCTTTCTCTTTCCTCATTTCCTGACTTTTATTCACATTCTTTTATTCACATCTCCATGCAATATGGAAATATGAGGATAAAAAAGATAGATGGATGGTTTTATAAATACACCTATAATATACTTGACTAATTGATTAACGTCGGCAAATTCTACAATCCAATATCTTTAAACGTTGTAAAAAAGAATCGAATGCTAAATTACGTCGTCATTGCAGCCGGCATCGCAGTCATCATAATCGTATTCTTCATATTAAAATCAACCTCTTTTCCCGCGAGGCTCAGAAAAGCGGAGGAATACCTTGAAGAAGGCTCGATCAACAGCGCCAGTGAAATTGTAAAAAAAATCCTCGACAAAAAAAGGGATTACGTTCCCGCGCGGTATCTCAGGGCGCTCATCCTGATGAGGCAGAACCAATTCCTCCTGGCGGTATCGGAACTGAACAACGTGTTGAGCCTTCCGAACATCGGCTCGTTTATCAACGAGATCGACGTCCACTACCATCTTGCCCGGCTGTATAATATGACCCAGAATTTCCGCAAGGAGATAGAAGAGTACCGGATAATACTCACCTTTAACCCTGACGACCTCGTGGCAAACCACAGGATCGGACACGCCCTGTACAAAAAAGAGGATTACAAACGGGCGAAAGAGCACCTTCTCAGGGCGATCACCATAGACCCGGGCCTCACCGACATTTTGCTCCCCCTCGGCATATCCTGCTACAATCTCTCGGAGTACGAAAAAGCGGAAGAATGCCTCACTAAATCGTTAAAAATCGCGGGCGACAACAGCGAAGCCGAATTTTACCTGGGGTCTATATATCAGATGAAGAAGGACCATAAAAGCGCGATCACCATGCTGCAAAACGCCAAGCGAAACCAAAAATATTACCTGAAAAGCCTGTATAAGATCGGCGAGATATACTTCCAGGACGAGGAATATGAAAACGCCATTGAAGCGATGGAGTCGGGGCTGAACAGCCTGAAGGAAACAAACGAAGAGTCACATGAATATCGATATCTTCTCGCCGAGTGCTACGAGCATCAGAACATGATAAAGGAGGCGATACACCACTGGCAGAAAATCTCGGAGGACAACCCCGGATTCCGGGGCACCAGAATCAAACTGGAGTCGTACAAGGAAATTCTCAACAACGAAAGCCTAAGTATCATGTTTTCCTCGTCCCTGGAGGCCCTGCAGCCGACCATCGTCGAGATGATTTCAAGCCTCAATTACAATATAATCACCAAGGAAAGGCTGGGCCCGAACGAGTATCAGTATAAAGCCTATAATATCAAACGGATAAGCGATCCGCCGATCCTTATCTATTTCCTCCGCACAACGCGTGAAGTTACGGAAAACAATATTAACGATTTCATGAAAAACATCGGACAGGAAAAATGCAAATCCGGCATATACATCGCGACGTCCCGCTTCAGCATACGGGCGAAATCCACTGCCCAGACGAAAATGATCGAGCTGTACGACTCCGATTTCATAATAAAATTAGTGGAAAAAATCAAATCGAGAAGAAGGGCAAAATAACTGCGGAAAAAATAACGCCGGAGACGAAAAAAACTGCGGCCATGAATCAACGTGCTTCAAAAAAAATCATCATTCTGCTATGCGCTCTGTTTTTAAGCAGGTGCGCGGCCGGCCCGGACAAGAAATTGAACGAGGCGATCGAGCAATACCTCTCAGACAATACCGGAGGCTTGCAGGTTTTGGAACGCGAGTTCATCAAGAACGTTTCGGTTGATTCTGTCGAGATACCGGGCGTGCAGACGAACGGGAATGTCCTGTATACACTTAAGGGAAACCGCATCAATATTCTGTATCCCTCCAGGCTTACCCTGTCACTGCTTGAGGGCGATGAAGTCAAAATGGCGTATCTCACCGGAGAATACTGCGCCATTGCCGGCAATACGCAGCTCAGCATATTCGACGCGGGCGGCGGCCATATCATAGACAACGCCATAGGGGACAATGTACATCCGATACGGGCGATAATCATATTGGGAGACAATGTCGTTTATTACAGAGACAAAAAATTATACACCTACAATATGGTGCTGAAAACAAGCCAACAGTTCATCAAGGACACCTTCCCGCCGCCTTATGATAAATACTTTACGGTGACCCTCTATAAGGCCGGCAAGCTGCTCGGGGTGAACGCCGGCATGGCGGGATCGTATAATTTCAGCATAATCGACCTTGCCAACGAGGCCGTCCTGGTGGACAACATGTCCCTCTCCTCGTCGAGGATTCAGATGAACGGCATGTACATGTATTACATTACCGGTAAAACAGGAAGCTGGGAGCTGGTCGAATATTCCCTGGGACAGAAAAAGAAAAAAACAATCGATTCATTCAATGACCTCATGGACATCGGGCTTGCGCCTGAAGGCTATATGTATGCATGCAAGGATGGTTTGTATGCCTCGGAATACGGCGGGAAAAAGACCGTTATACCGTTCCGCTATGAGCTGGCGGGAACGTATCGCGACATGATTCTGTTAAAGTATCGGGATGCCTGGTATGTGGCCAGCATGAGAAAATTATTATCAAGTTTGAATAAGGTCAAGGAACGGGCGCCCGGACTCTTCAAAATCACCGATAATTGATTGCAGATACGTCCGCTCATTTGTATAACGTCATCATGGCTCTGATTGTAAACGAGATATTTTACTCGATACAGGGTGAAACCACGACCGCGGGCTTGCCTTCGGTGTTCGTGAGGCTCACCGGATGCAACCTGAACTGCACCTACTGCGACTCACGGCGCGCCAGATCAGAAGGAACCGCCATGGAAACGGACGCTATAATCAGCGCGATAGAACGATACCCGTGCGCGGACCACGTCACCATTACCGGAGGAGAGCCGCTTCTCCAGAACAATACCCTGGTCCTTGCACGGGACATTATAGACAGAGGATGGAGGCTTCAGATCGAAACAAACGGGAGCATTCTTCTGAAAGATGTGCCCGAGAAGGCGAGAAAGATAATAGACGTAAAAACACCGTCGAGCGGAGAGGCAGACTCGTTTGAAATGCGCAACCTCAAATATCTGGCAGCGGGGGACGAGATAAAATTCGTCATTGCAACCGACGAGGATTATGAGTATTCAAAAGATTTCATTCATAAATACCTGAAAAAGGGAAGCACCGTCAATTTTTCCCCGGCCCACGATACGATCCCATTCGCGGTATTGGCGGAGAAAATCCTGGCGGACCACCTGCCGGTCCGGCTGAATCTCCAGCTGCATACGATTATCTGGGGACAGGACCAGCAGGGGAGATAAGATCTCGCTGTTATATCTCATAGAGACGTGGATACGCTGAGATTATTTTTAATCTGAGTACTCTCTTATTGAATGGCTGTTTAATAACCCCCCAAATCCCCCAAAGGGGGACTTATGAACACCCTTTCTTCGGACGTCCCTGTACCCATAGGAAGGTGGGGGCCAGCCCCCCTCCGGGGGGTTGGGGGGCTTTTCAAAAGTCACCCAAGTACTATTTACCCTTTACGATGAATGCATTTCTGAGAAGGTTATAGCTGAATGACAAAAAATTTTTAATTGAAAAATAAACCGCTTTTTTATGACATGATTCCGGCAGGCATTTAAATGGATTACATAGGAAACATCATACGGCCGCCGAGTGAGGCATACAGCATGATCGTTCAGGTCACGGTGGGATGCTCGCACAATATGTGCACCTTCTGCGGCACGTACAAGGACGAAAAATTCAGAGTCAAGGACATCGCGACCATTAAGCGGGACATCGATGAGGCTTCCCGTCGGGGCCATACCCGCGCCTTTCTGGCGGACGGCGATGTCCTGATCCTGCCCAACCACACGCTGCGCGAGATCATCGAGTACGCGTACAAGAAAAACCCGAGCCTGGAAAGGGTGGGCGTATATGCGAACACCAAATCGATAATAAGAAAAACCGTTGATGAGCTGAGGGAGCTCAGGGAGGCCGGCCTGGGCATCGTGTATCAGGGCATAGAGAGCGGAAACAAGGAGATCCTGCGAAAAATCAAGAAGGGTGCGTTTCCTGACAGGATGGCCGAATCGGCCGAAAAGGTCAAGGCAGCGGGAATACTTCTTTCCCAGACCGTGCTCCTGGGAATCGGCGGGGTGGAGTCAAGCAGGGTTCATGCCGAGGACACGGGAAGGCTGCTCGGCAGGATGTCCCCGGATTTCGCCTCCGCGCTCACGGTGATGCTCCTTCCAAACACCGAGCTCTACCGGGACTGGAGGGCCGGGAAATTCAACCTGCCGGACAAATTCGGCCTGCTCCAGGAGCTCAGGACAATGATCGAGAACATGCATGTCCGGAGCCGGTGCCTGTTCACCTCGAACCACGCGTCGAACTATCTGCCCCTGCGCGCATATCTGCCGGATGAAAAAGAAAGGACGCTGGCCCTGCTCGACGAGGTCCTGAGGCTGAAGGACGAGAGGCTTCTGAAGCCCGAATATTTACGCGCATTATAGATAATAATAATCAAGACCGGGAAGGTTCGCAATGGACAAATCAATGGAAGACGCGATCAGGTTCATAAGCGAGGAGCTCAAGGCAAATCCGGCCGCGAAAAAGTCCAAATTGATCGACGAGGCGAGCCAGAAGTTCGATCTTAATCCGAATCAGACCGAGTTTCTTGTGAATAAATACATTTTGAACCAATGATAGATTTCATGATATATACACCCTCTCCTTGTCAGGCACGACCAGATCGGCATTGATATCCTCAGGCTCGATCGCCGCGAGCGGAGAAATCTCAATAACCCTTGTCCTTTCGGGTATCCGTATGCCCCTGCGTGTAAGCCACTTGCGGTGCTGGTCCGCCATAAGCTTCCGCGCCGATTCCACGGAATCGGCGCCCGAGGCGTTTTTGACCGGCGCGAATTCGTCCTCCCGCGCCACCTCGAGCACGAGGCTCTTCTCAGCCAGGGGAATGGCGTCAAACACGAACTTTTCGAATTTGATCCCCTCGATCTCCCTCATCGCGCCTCCCCGCAAGGCCTCGATCTTTTTTTGCGCCCTGTGATAGGGAAGCGATATCCCGGTTTCCGACGCGACCCGCCCGACGAAATCCCTGTCGAACAGGTGTATGGCGATGTTCCCGGATGAGTAGCGCAGGCGCCCGCCCTCGTCCCTTTCACCGGCCTTGTCCGGGGGAAGGTCGGAATACTCGATGACCCCGATCTTCCCGCCGCCGAACCGGACGAACACCCCGACCTTTTCCTCGGGAGAGGCCTTTTTCACCGCCTTGCTCGATACCTCCGCCCGAGCCGCCGCATGGAAGCCTATGAACGCGGGATCGATAACCCTCACCAGGGGATTGTCCACCTGAAAATACGAGATCGTCTCAACCCCGCGCTTTTTCATCTCCGCCAAAACCCCCGAGGTTTCAAGCGCGGTGAGGCTCCCGCCGTGGCCGTCAGGATTTTTAAACACGCTGCTCCTGGTCGCCAGGATGAGCCTTCCCTCTTCATCGAGCGACGGAATCATGTTCTGTGGAAATATGTAGACATCGCCGGACGGCAGGCCGAAAAATTTATGCTCCCTGAAATAGCGGGTCGTATCTTCATGGTTGGCCCGGGAGGTCATTATAAGAAAAGGAATCGCGGTATTATACTTTCGGGAAGTCTTTAGAATTTTTTCGGCGTGTATCTGGAAAAGCGTTTTGTCAGACACCGGCCCTATGGGGAACATCCCTTTGGGGCCCTCGAATCCGAGCCGCGAGCCCTGCCCCCCCGCGACCACAAAAGCGGCTACCCTTCCCTCACGGATATGGTCCATTCCCGCATCTTGTGCGCGCCGGAGCTCGTCTTTCTCTTTTTGAGATACGGGTATCGGAATATAGGGCGCGGGAGCAAAATCCGCATCAGGGACCCCTTCTTGTAATGAATAAAGCCTCTCGATCAGGCCGAAATCAATTTCAGAAAGATCATCGAGAAGATGCCTCTTTTCCGCGTCATTAAGCTCACCCCAGTACTCGAACATGTGCTCCTGGTGGTGCTCATACACCTTACGGATAAGGTCTTCGTAATCCGGATGATGTATCATGAATTCCCCCTTTTTACCGGCTGCATGAAGATTCGCGTACTGCCACTTGATTTAAAATCCATTAACCGATTTATAAGACATAATATAACAATAGTCCCTGATGCTATAAACATTCAGTCCGTAAAAAGCGATAATACAGAACAAAAAATAATTGATTTTTTATTAATATAAGTATAATTAATATTGATTCTCTAAACCATAATATAAATTATGGGCATGTAATTATTTATGGGTACCTCTAAAAACTGCTTTTTTCAATATTAAAACAACGAAAAAAAAGCAGTTTTATCCTTGAATGTGCCCAAAAGGAAACATCCATAAAAGGTTTTTAGAAGTTTCCTTATATTTTTATGTGGATTTTCTGAATTTATTCATTTCGGGAAATATAAATAACCACAAATGTTTGCATACATCGAGGAACTATAACATGAAGTCAAAATACCCCTCAATCGGTAAGCTGACATGGAATGTTGAATGGTTTACCAACTTTATCCTGGTGCCGCTTTCGATTTACTATGCTCAGATGCTGACCGTTTACTCCGCTGAGGAAAAAGCAGCCGGCACCGTTATCAACCTGGTGGGACTATTTTTTGTCGTCGTCAACCTGATCATACATGTCTTAATCAGGAGGGCGATACTCAGGCCCAAACTCAAGGCCCTGACCCGGGAGGATCGGCCCCTCTCCGCGGATGAGCTGAAAAGGATAAAAAGCAAGCTCTTAAGCTATCCCTTCAGCGAGGCGCTCATCATAGGCCTTCGTTTCTTAATAGCCGATGCCACCATCTACACCATCAACGTCATGGTGTTCGGCATGAAAGCTCTCCGCACCGTTGATGTCGTTGCCTCGATCCTCATCATCATTCCGATCGCGATGGTCCATTACTTCTCCATGGGGGAAAATTTTGTGGCAAAGGTACTGGAGGACCCGAGGCTGATCAGCACCAGCGTCGACAGGAAATCATACAGGGAGCTTTCCCTGCCGCAGAGGATATTGTTCCTCGTATTTGCCGTGGCATCGATCCCAACCTGCGTGTTCGGCAGCTTTCTCGTCATCTCGAGCCTCAAGATAAGGGAATACACCAACATCGTCCTGCACGTATCGGTGATAATAGGGGGCCTCACGCTGGCCATCATATACGAGTGCTACAGCGCCTCGCGCCTGATCAAGGTATCGGTGAAAAAAAACATCGAGGTCATGAACGATTTTAAAAACGGGAAGCTAAACGTCACTGCGCCGATCATTACCAACAGCGAGATGGCGGAAATAGCCGACAGCATCAACATCGCCATCAACTCGATGAAGGATTTGATACATAGAATGTATGAGACGATCAGGGACGTGGATGAGTCTTCGACGATTTTTGCGAACACCATGAGCCTCTTCTCCGAAAATACGCAGAGCCAGGCGACCTCCACCGAGGAGGTGAGCGCGACCATCGAAGAAATATCCGCCGGCGTGGAAAACGTATCCAACCTTGCGGAGAGCCAATACAAATTGTTCAGCGAACTCATCAAAACCGTGGACGAGCTCTCCTCCGCGACCGAAAAGATACGGACGGACATGACCGAAATCGCGAGGCTGACGAACTCTATTTCGAGCGACGTGAAATCAGGCGAATCTACGCTCCTCGAAATGACCAACAGCATGACGAAGATCACGGAGAGCTCCGACGAGATGCTCAGCATCATCGGGATCATCAACGACATATCGGAGATGATCAACCTGCTCAGCCTGAACGCGGCCATCGAGGCGGCGCGGGCGGGCAACGCGGGCCGCGGCTTCGCCGTGGTCGCGGACGAGGTATCCAAGCTCGCGGACAGGACGTCCGCGAGCATCAAGGACATCGACTCCCTGATCAAGATCAACAACGACGAGATCAAGACCGGAATGAGCAAGGTGACCGGCGCGGTATCGACATTTAAAAAAATCATCGAAGGAGTCACCGGCATCAGCCAGAAAATGTCGAACCTGTCTTCCTTCCTTCAGAAGCAGGCGGAGATGAACGCCGTCATCTCCAAGGAGTCCAAGGATGTCATGAGCCATGCGGAGGAAATACGCTTCAGCACACGCGAGCAGAAGAACGCGGTCACCGAGATCGTCGGCGCAATAACCGGGATAAACGAAGCGTCCCAGTCAACCGCCTCCGGCACGGAAGAGGTCACCGCTAAAGCGGAAGAGCTTGCAACGCTGGCGAAATCGCTCCGCGACTATGTGAAGGCGTTCGAGATGTAGACTCTAACACGCATGGGATGAAAAAAAATCCGTTCTCACAAGCCCCTTCCGGCTCACATCATAGGCCTTCATGCGCCCGATCACTATGGGTGTGAATTACATTTCTTGAAATTCTTCTCTATCCGTGATAACGGAACCGCCGATGAACACAGTGCCTCGACAAGCTCGGCAACCGGAAAGAACGGGCGCGCTGTGATAAAAAACGAGTACTTAAATATTTCTCGAATAACAAATTACTCCATGGTTGAAGAGATCATGTGCCGAAAAAACAATTTGACACTTCCGTCTTCATGAAAAATGATCCATCAACCCACGTGAGGAGACGCCATGGAAGACGAAAGCGGTTTGATAACCATCAGGAAGGAAAAGCTCAGGGAAATCAGGGAGGAGTTGAAGATCAACCCATTCCCTTACCACTATGAGGTCACCGGCCATTCGGCCCGCATAATCCGCGACTTCGAGGAATATTCCTCGTCCGGAAAAACCGTGAGCGCCGCCGGCCGCATCATGGCCCTGCGCGTAATGGGAAAGGCGAGCTTCTGCACCATACAGGACGCCGAGGGGAGGATCCAGGTGTACGTGGCGGAAAAAAACATCGGAGAGGCGGACTATCTTCTCTTCAACAAGCTCGATATCGGAGACATCATCGGGGTAAAGGGAACGGTACGAAAGACGAGGGTCGGTGAGATCACGATATATGCCACGGAGCTGGTCCTGCTCGCGAAAAGCATCCGCCCCCTGCCCGTGGTCAAGGCAAAGGACGGCGAGGTCTTCGACGCATTCGCCGACAAGGAGCTCCGGTACCGCAACAGGCACATCGACCTGATCGTCAGCCCCGGCGTGAAGGAGACCTTCATCAAGCGGATCGCCATAATCAGGCATATAAAAAAAATGCTGGACGACAGAAATTTTTACGAAGTGGAGACGCCGATTCTGCAGCCGGTATACGGCGGAGCGGCCGCGTCCCCTTTCACCACGCACCACAACGCGCTCGATATCAGGCTCTATTTAAGAATATCGCTCGAGCCGTATCTCAAGCGCCTCATCGTGGGCGGATTCGACCGCGTGTATGAGATGGGCAAGTGCTTCAGGAACGAGGGGATCGACCGCTCGCACAACCCCGAATTCACGATGCTCGAGCTCTACCAGGCGTACGCCGACTTCATGGACATGATGTCGCTCACCGAGGAGATCGTCTCGGACACGGCGCGCGCGGTGAACGGAGGCACGAAAATCAGATACGAGGGAAAGGACATCGAGCTTGCACCCCCGTGGAGAAGGCTCAAGGTGCTGGATGCCCTTGCGGAATACGCGGGACTCGACGTCGAAGCAATGGACGACCGGGAGCTCAAGGCCGAGCTCGAGAGGCGCGGAGTCCAGACAGCGGGTGATTTCAGCCGCGGGATCGCAATCAACGAGCTGTTCAAGCTCCTGGTGGAGGAAAAGCTTATCCAGCCGATATTCATCACGCACTATCCGGCGGAGACCACGCCCCTGTGCAAGCCGGATTACGGCGACGAGCGGTTTCTCCAGAGATTCGAGCTTTTCATCAACGGGACCGAGATCGCCAACGCCTACAGCGAATCGAACGATCCGGTCCTCCAGAGAAAAACATTGTACGAGCAGTCTATACGGCGCGACCTGGGAGACGAGACGCCTCCGATGGATGAGAATTTCGTCCAGGCGATCGAGGCCGGCATGCCTCCGGCCGGCGGTCTTGGAATCGGGATCGACCGGCTCGTGATGCTCCTCACGGGGGAAGCCTCGATCAGGGACGTGCTTTTCTTCCCCACGATGCGTCCGCAGGAATAATGCAATTAAAACTCTCCGCATGCGCGGGAGTTCATCGCTGTGCTTACGGCATCAGCGGTCACGACCGCGAGTATCTGCCCATGAGCCGACCCTGGCCCAGAATATGCCCCTCCATCGCATTGAGGAGATCGGCCTTGGACGCCCCCTCCTTGAGATCGAGCATGGTATCAAGCGCGTAAACCTTGAAAAAGTAGCGGTGAATGCCGCTCGGCGGACACGGGCCGCCGTAATCCCTCTTGCGGAAATCGTTGATGCCCTGCCTCGCCCCCGCCGGGAGCCCCTTCACCCCGGTGGTCCCTTCAGGCAGCCCATTCGCGGTTGCGGGCATGTTAAATACAACCCAGTGCACCCAAGTGCCCACGGGCGCGTCCGGGTCGTCACATATGAGTGCGATGCTCTTTGCGTTCTGCGGAACGTTGCTCCACGAAAGCTCGGGTGAAACGTCCCGGTCGTCGCAGGTGTATTTTTTGGGGATCATTCCGTTTTCCGTAAACGCCGTGCTTGTCACCGTTATCGCCATAATGTTCCTTCCCATGTTTTTTGAATGTGCGTCCCTGAAACCCGGATATCCTGAAACAAAAGCGATCACAAATGCCAGATAAATGACCCTTTTTCGCATCAATCACCTCCCGGATGAAATGATGGATTCCATGCCGCATTAGCGGTTATTTGTTATAAATATAAAAACCCCTGCCAGACTTTTCACCGAGATATCCCGCGGCAACATACTTTTTGAGGAGCGGGCAGGGACGGTACTTTGCGTCCGAATAGCCCCTGTACATCTCTTCCGCAACCGCCAGGAGGACGTCCAGGCCGATCATGTCCGCGAGTGCGAGAGGGCCCATGGGCAGGTTAAGTCCGAGCTTCATGACCTTGTCTATCGATTCGGGAGTGCCTGCGTTCTCGTACAAGAGGTAAACGGCTTCATTGATCATGGGGACCAGCATTCTGTTTAGTAGAAAACCGGGATAATCCCTTGACTCGACATGTGACTTGCCGAGCTTCTTCACGAAGGTTTTTGCGGTTTCAACGGTCTCCCGCGTGGTCGCGATGCCGGGTATTATTTCAACGAGCTTCATCACGTGGGCGGGATTCATGAAGTGGATGCCGATCACCGATTGCGGACGCTTCGTGGCTGAGGCGATCTCCGTTATCGATATGCTCGAGGTGCTTGACGCCAGAATTGCGTCGGGCCTGCAGATTCCGTCAAGGCGCGCGAAAATCTCTTTTTTCAGGTCGATGTCCTCATATACGCATTCATTGATCAGCTCGATATTTTTCAGATCGTTGAAGTCGCCGCATATGCTGATGCGTCCCATGGTGTCTGCGATTTTCGACTTTTCGATTCTGCCCTCGTCCGCATATCGCTTCAGTCTGGTATGGATGCGGTCGAGAGCCGATTTCGCTTTCTCGCCGTCGACGTCGTATATCAATATCTGGTAACCCGCGCCTGCGGACGCAAATGCTATATCAGTTCCCATGATCCCCGCGCCGATTATCCCGATTGTTTTCATAAAACCGCCTGGCATTAACCTGATACATACGCATTGAATTATGCAAGAAAAATTTTAATTAAAAACCAATCATCATGCTATGAATTATAGCAGGAGGGGACGCTGCAAAATCAGCAGAAACGCGTTAATTGGTTGACCGGATCGCTTTCCTCATAGTATCTTAACATGGACAGACCCGGACAGCAAACGGATTTCGGTTTCATAATACCTGGAAATCAACATGCTCGACCTTTCAGTACAGCTCCTCCAGGATTTGGAGGTGGTTCCAGAACGCGCATCTGCGGAGCTCCGGTCCATGTACGCGGCTGCGGTCGAGCACCTCGGCCTGCTCAGCATCGACTACTGCACCATCAGGGACCTGGTGAAGCTCTCCGGCCGCAGCGATCCCTCGCTCCACCTCCTTCTGATCGCAATGTTCGCGTCCATGAGCGAGGGAAGCGTATGCCTGAAACTGACTCCAGAATCCCTGAAAAAAAAACTTGAGCCGATCACCGGACCAAAAACCGAAGCATGGGCGCGCACCCTCATCTCGCGAGCGAACGCCGGCGATGAATTGATACGCGTGGAAAACCTGAACGCGCCCGGGCTATTCGACGACCCGCGCGACGAGTACCGGCCCCTGATAATGGCTGAGGAAGGCGGCGCGAGGTATCTTTATTTTCAGAAATATTACGTTTCGGAACGGAATTTGAAACGATATCTGTCTGAGCTCACGGCCCGGGAGGCCCCTCTAGCCGAGGACCGGGACAAGGCCTTGAAAATAGTCCATGAGGTGCTCGAGGAAAAGCCCGTGCGTATCAACGGAAGAGCGGCGCTCCTCAATGAAGCTCAGAAGCTCGGCGTCACCCTCCCCCTCGATCGGAATTTCGTGCTCATATCGGGCGGGCCCGGCACGGGAAAGACCTTCATTGTGCTCAACCTGGTGCGCGTGCTGGTGCGCATGGGAATCCCCGTCCGCAAGATCAAAATCGCGGCGCCCACCGGCCGCGCGGCCCAGAAGCTCACCGAGGCGATCCTCCAGGGCATCGCGTCGATAGCGGAAAGGGAGCCACTCGATCTGGAGATCGCCGGGCTTCAGGGCACCACCATCCACCGGCTCCTTGAATACAGCCCCTCGCGCAACGACTTCATCCGCAACAAATACCACAGGATCGACGCGGACGCGATCATCATCGACGAGGCATCCATGATCGACCTGGTGCTGCTGGAAAAGCTTTTCGAGGCGGTCGGCGGGCATGCGCGTGTGGTGATGCTCGGGGACCGGAACCAGCTTCCCTCGGTGGAGGCCGGCGCGGTGCTCGCCCATCTCATACCGGATGAGGAAAGCCCGGCGGGGGCGCTGACGCGCAGGGTCGTGCTACTGAGCGATAGTTATCGGTCGGAGCCGCGCATACGGGCCGCGGCCCGCGAGATCAATAATGGAAATTGCGACGTGATCGAATCCATCCCGGAGCCGGACCTGCGCCGGGGGCTTCCCGAGGACGGGATTTGGCGCATTGCTCCCGGAACAACGGGAGAGCCGTATCATAAGGAGCTGCATCGTCTGCTCCGCTTCTGGGCCGATCATTTTTATCTTACGGGGAAAACCGAATCCGGCTCCTTCCGATCCCTGGTGGAAAAGGCCGGCGCCCGTACAATGGACCCGTCCGACGAGGAGCTGTCCGCTTGCGTGAGGGATATCTTCTCGCGCCTCGACGAAGCGAGGATCCTGTGCCCGCAGAAATCAGGAATATCCGGCGCGTCCGGCATCAACTCGTACCTCGCAGGCGCGATGAAACAGGCGTTTGATCCCGGTGGGGCCGGAAGCTTTTTTTCCGGAGCGCCGGTCGTCATCACCAGGAACGATTATGCACGAGAGCTGTACAACGGGGACTCGGGCGTGATTCTCAGGGGAAATGACGGCCGGTATTACGGCCTGTTTCGCAGAGTGGAGGGATTCATATTCCTGCCCGTCGAAACCCTGCCGCCGTTCGAGCTCTCATATGCGATCACCGTGCATAAAAGCCAGGGATCGGAATACAGACATGTGCTGATCATCATCCCCGACGGAGTGAATGAAAATCTGCTGACCAGGGAAATTTTATATACCGGTATCACCAGGGCCAAAAAACTGGCGGTCATCTATTCACGCGCGGCCATCCTATCAAAAGCAATAGGCAACCGAATTGAGAGGCAATCAGGCATAAGCCTGATATAAACATTTATGAGGTATTTGTGCAGGTGGGCCATGGATTGACTTACATAATTATGAGTAACATAAAAAAACATGCAACCCACCCCGGTTTTTTGCGGTCATATAAAAGTAAAAAAAATTCCGATATTTTATAGTTGTAACACAATTAAACGTATCAGATTATTGTTCTAAATATTATCCGGATTATTTTCTCAAACGAGCCGCTATCCCGCATGTGCGGGGGGATGGTTTTTCATGCGGCATCATGTTAAAAATATTCCATACATGCATAATTGCGGCATCAACATCAATACTATAAACAAAGGGCTGACATGAAAAAGATGGTTTTTATAGAGCCGAAGCCGCCCGGAGGGCATATCTTCAGCCGATTCGCCCTGCCGAGGATCGGGATATTCATTCTCGGGACCATGATGAAAAACCGCGGGTGGAACGTCGAGATATATGTCGAGGATATAAACGTCATCGACTATAACGACTTGTCGGACGCGGACCTGATCGGGATTTCCACGATAACCCCAACCGCCATCAACGCGTATAAGATCGCCGACAAGGTGAGAAAACGGGGCATCCCGGTCATCATGGGGGGGCCCCACGTCACCTTCATGAGCGACGAGGCCCTCCAGCACGCGGATTATGTGATCCGCGGGGAGGGCGAGATCCCTCTGATGAGATTTGTCGACGCGTGGGAACGCGACGCAGGCATGGGCGATGTGCCGAACCTGTCTTACCGCACACGCGGCGGGATCGTCCATAATCCCATGATTTCCCACGAGAACAATCTCGACCAGTTTCCCCTATGCGATTTTTCGCTCATAAAAGACAGGCGTGAGCTGAAGGTGATCCCGATCCAGACCTCGCGGGGGTGCCCCTTCGACTGCTCCTTCTGCTCGGTGACCGGAATGTTCGGAAGAAAATACCGGTACCGCTCCACGGAGCATATCATGGAGGAGCTCAGGTCGTATAAGAATTCGGGAAAATTCGTGTTCTTTTACGACGATCACTTCGGGGCGAACCGAACGCGCGCGAAAGAGCTGCTGGAGGCGATGCTGCGCGAGGACCTGTCGTTCAGGTGGTCGACCCAGGTCCGCGCCGATGTCGCGAACGACCGCGAGCTCATCAGCCTCATGAAGAGGGCCGGGTGCCACACCCTGTTTATCGGGATCGAGTCGATGAATCCCGACAGTCTCAAGGAGATGAGGAAGCACCAGACGGTCGACGACATCATCAACGCGATAAAGGTCATCAACTCATTCGACATCAACATCCACGGCATGTTCGTGCACGGGTTCGACAAGGACACCTGGGATTCGGTCAGGCACACCGTCAAATTTGCGAAAAAATTGAAGCTGTCGTCCGCCCAGTTTCTCATCCTCACCCCTTTCCCCGGGTCGGAATTTTACGCCAAGGTCCGCAGCCGCATCGTCAGCAACGACTGGTCCCTGTATGACGCGCACCACGTCGTGTACCAGCCCGCCAACTTCAGCCTCTTCAGCCTTCAGAAGGCGCAGCTCTACAGCCACGAAAAATTCTATTCGATATACGAGATGATCAAAAAGTTCTTCCGGAAAAAATGGATCAGCCTCGGCCTCGCAGTGTACGCGCGCTACACGAACATGAAATGGAAAATCAACAACAGGGCCTACCTTGCCATGATCCGCGACATCACCAGCTAGCCGGCGGGGAGAAACCCTGATGGCGAAGAGACTGATACTTTACGGCAGGGTCCAGGGGGTTTTATGCCGCGCCTACTGCAGCCAGTACGCGCGCATGCTCAGGATACGTGGGTCGGCGTCCAACCTGTCGGACGGAACCGTCAGGGTCATCCTCGATACCGAGGATCCGGAGGTGACGCAAAGGTACGTCTCCTCAATCACGCACAATCCGGGAGGCCTCACTTTTTACGGCAGGATCGAATCGGTGGAGGTGGACGATTACCACGGCCCGATCAGCGGGGATTACCAGTTCTGAAGGCCCTTTCTTTCTTACATGCCGTGATTCTTGCCGAAAACCAAGGGCCCACCAGCCGGGCGGCGACCCTGTTCCCGTAGATGTTCCAGTGCGGATCATTCGGCTTGTTGAAGCTCCTTCCTCGCACCGCATACACCCGTACGAGGGGCTCAAGGAGATCGAGATAATCCACTCCGAGCCTTTCAAACTCGCGCCCAAGCATCCGGTTCGGGAGTGAAAAATCGAAATTGTCCTTCCTTAAATGCATCTCGCGGACGACCTTGTTTTGAAGCCGCGGGTACACCTGCAGCTCGGCAGGGCAGACCACCACCGCAAACCCGATGCCCTTCAGATCGCAGATTTTTTTTATCTCTTTGAGATACCGGAGCGAGCTCGAAAAATCATTCCTGAACTCCCGGTTGTCCCTGAGGAAGGGGCCGCTTTCAATCCGCACAAGATGCCGGATATACGAGCCCTCGCTTTGCAGCATCTCGTCGTCCCTGTACACTCCCGAGCCGAAGCTCCTTCCCTCCGGGGGCCACCGGTTTGCGATCAGGCTGTTGATCCAGGTCGCCGCAACGGACCAGGAATACAGCCTGAAGCGCGTCCCTCCGTGGTAAAAATCGTCGCCCAGGTAGAGGTTGAGAAGCACCATGTCCGGACCGAGGGACAACCCCTCATTCACGAAGAGTGACAGGTAATCCACCGGGCCGGCTGCGGGCACGCCGAGGTTCAGCACCTCGCAGCCGCACCCGGCCGTCTCGAGCTCGTCTTCGAGCAGGGTCATGTAACCGTACCGGTAGGGGACCGCGCCGTAGGTGTATGAATCCCCCAGGCCGATGATCCTGAATACGCCCGGCTTCTTTACGGAGCCGAATTCAACGTCCTTGTATCCGCGGGAATTGAGCCTGAACCCGTTGAATTCACGCGCGTGCGGCTTGCCCCTGTAGCGCATGTAGGTATCGTCCGGCATTGTTACGCACAGGGGATCGACGAGCCCGCAGATCCGCACGCCCGCCTCGAGGGCGATGAAAAGGCCCGCCGCCGTGGCGGCGGCGATGGCCCACCGGTTCATGTCACCATTTCCCGGTCCTGTTCACCGCGGGCAACGGCAGCCCCTTGAGCTCGGCCAGGGCCGCGTCGACCTCGTCCTGATGGAGCTCGTGATCGACGAGCTTGCCCTGCAGGTAGGCGTCATAGCCGTTCAGGTCCATGAGTCCGTGGCCGCTCATGTTGAATAGAATCACCTTTTCCTTTCCCTCTTCCCTGGCCTCCTTGGCCTTGCGGATTACTGCCGCGACCGCGTGGCTCGTCTCCGGCGCGATGATGATCCCTTCGGTGTTGGCGAAGAGTATCGCGGCCTTGTAGCACTCGATCTGCTGCAGCGCCATGGGCTTGAACAGCCCCTCCACGACCCCCTGGGACACGAGCGGGGCCATACCGTGGTAGCGCAGCCCGCCCGCGTGAATCGGATCGGGCACGAAGCTGTGTCCAAGCGAATGCATGGGAAGGAGCGGCGTCATCTTCGCGGTGTCGCCGTGGTCGTATATGAAGGGCCCCTTGGTGAGCGTCGGGCACGACGCGGGCTCGACCGGGATGATGTCGATCTTCGCCCCGTGAATCTTGTCGTTGGCGAAGGGGAACGAAAGCCCGGCGAAATTGCTCCCGCCGCCCGCGCACCCGATGACGATGTCCACCTTCTTTTCACCCGCTTTCTTGAGCTGCTCCTTGGCCTCGAGCCCGATGACCGTCTGGTGAAGCAGCACGTGGTTCAGCACGCTCCCCAGCGCGTAGCGGGTCTGCCCCGACGGGTCGGTCACCGCGGCCTCGACCGCCTCGCTGATGGCGATGCCCAGGCTTCCCGGCGTGTCCGGGTTCTTCGCGAGGATGTCGCGGCCCGCCTTCGTCTCCGGGCTGGGGCTCGGGATGCACGTGGCCCCCCAGACCTGCATCATCACCTTGCGCATCGGCTTCTGCTCGAAGCTGATCCTCACCATGAAGACCCTGCACTCGAGGCCCACGAGCGAGCAGGCGAAGGCGAGGGCGCTCCCCCACTGTCCCGCTCCGGTCTCCGTGGCCAGCTTCTTGATGCCGAACTGCTTGTTGTACCACGCCTGGGCGACCGCCGTGTTCGGCTTGTGGCTGCCGGCAGGAGACACGCTCTCATTCTTGTAGTAGATGCGTGCCGGAGTGCCCAGCGCCTTTTCAAGATAGTGGGCCCGGTGCAGGGGCGAGGGCCTCCACCTATACAGGATCTCGCGCACGCCATCGGGTATGTCGATCCACCGCTCCTGGCTTACCTCCTGCTCGATGAGGTTCATGGGGAACACCGGGGCGAGCATGTCCGGCGACACCGGCTTTCCGTCCGGCCCCAGGGGCGGCTGCAGCGGACTCGGCAGGTCCGCGGCGAGGTTGTACCACTTTTTCGGGATCTCGCTTTCATCAAGAAATACTTTTGTCTGCATAATCTTCTCCTATGATTTTTTTCCCTTTTTTACGTTTGCGGGATGTTCTTTCAGGTTCTTCCAGTACCGATCGATCATTATCTTAAACGGCGAATTCGCCTTTTTCAATTCGCGCGATCCCCTCGTTATCTTGCAGAGGCTCAGGCCGAGGCGCCTGGCTATGCTCCTCTGGGTCATGCCGCCGTGAAGGAGCTTCACGAGCTCCCAGCGGGACGAGATCTCGTCGATCTCGTACCTGGTGAGAAGGCTCTCCAGGAACTCCTCGATGAGGCGCTCATCGTCGGTGTCGGCGAGGACCCAGGATATTTCCCTTAGCTTGTTCATGAGAAAGAGGGTATTGTTTCTATAAAAAGAAACCTACCGCGGCGACGCACACCGTGTCAAGTTTTTTTATGCCCGAGGCCGCCGCATCCGGGCCCGGCACGCCTATATCTCGCCGGTGATCTCCATTCCCAGGGGGTTTGCCTCGACTGAGCACGCGGTGAATTTCGCGGTTGCGAGCATTCCCCGCATCTCTTCGGCCGTGTATGACGCGTTTATGGATTCAATTAGCCCGGGGCGCATCGATTCAGGCAGGGTGGATTGATACATGAACGACATTGAGAAGGGATCGATGTCCCTGCGAAAGTCGCTGATATAAAACCTCCCTCCTTTTTTAAGCACCCTCCGTATTTCCTTGAAGATCAACGCAGGCGCGGACCACTCATGCAGCGAATAGTTGGAGAACAGGGCGTCGAACACGGAGTCCTCAAAGGGGAGCTTCTCCGCATCCCCCCGCACGTACCGGGTCCTTCCCTTCATCTGGTATTCCAAGGCGTTTTTCTCTGCGAACGCGATCATGCCCGGGCTTATATCAACGCCGCACACGCGGGTGCCGCGGGTATTTGCGAGCCATTCCAGCCCGAGGTATCCGGGGCCGGGACCGATTTCAAGCGCCAGGCCGGAGCGTATACCTGATTGAATTATCCTTCCAGTGACCAGCCATCCTAAATCCCGGAACCTGCGCATCATCGCGTCATAATCACGCGCCTCCCGGCCGTCCATGATGATGTGGGTTGCCTCGATTATCCTCGGTTTTATCATGTTACGGACCCATAACGGAAAATGCGCCATTGCAAACGCGGACGCCGCACACCATGCTGACGATCGTTACTCAATGAGCACGACCCCGTAATAATTCGCATCGGTGTCGCGGTCTTTCACCACCTTTACCGGGTAGCCGTTCGCGCGTGCGGTCGCGTACACGTCGATGCCGCACGCCTCCATTGAGGGCCTCGCCCTGTCAGGATGTATGCACGCCTCTTCCGCGCAGGTTTTGCACACGGTGCACGGCCCGGCCCCGAATCCAAGGGCCTTGTGAAATCCGGAGAGGTAAATCTCGCGCTCGAGCGTGACCACGATCCTGGTGATCCTCCCAAGCCTTTTGGTGTGGACCAGTATCGCTTTTGAATAGCAGTCGATCACCTTTCTGGTCTGCTCGGGCGCAGGGGTGTTAGGAGGGCAGCAGAAGCTTGAGTTATAGCCGCCGCACCCGAACTGGCATTTAAGCCTCACCCATGCGGCGGTCGCGATCGAGCCTGTGTCTATGATCTTCGCATCTTCGGCGCCGAGCTCGACCGCTTTTTTAATAAATGAGGCATACGGCGATGCTTTAGGCATGACCTCCTCCCTTTCGCGGATATGATCATTCATGCGGCCGGTGCAGGTCAATCATTATTGGGGATTTATTCGGGCGTCACTGATATGACCCGGAAAAAACCGGGGGAATGTAACCCCGGTGAGGGCGAGCATTAACAGTCATTGCACATAGCATTTACACTACAACAGAAACGGGATGAATCTTTTCGTCTGCTCTGAATAACCGATAAATTCATCCCTGTACTTTTCCTTCAAATACCCGTCCAGCTTGGGAATGTTGTAAAAATAAAAGAATATGAAAAGGAGGGCGGGAATGATCAGCGAATAAGGGTTCATGGTGACGAGGGCGTATCCCGACACCCAGAGTAAATCGCCGAAATAATTAATGTGCATCGAATACCGGAACAGGCCTTTTGTGTAGAGGCGTCCCTTATTCTCCGCGCGCCGCTTCCACGCGTACCGTTGCGCCTCAGACATGGTGTTAAAAAATGATCCGGCGATAAAAAGAAGGATGCCTAATCCGAGAACGGCGGCATTGGATTCGCTACTATACATGCATAATATCGAAAATCCGACATAATACAAAGCCAAAGTCACGGAAACCGCGAACACTTCTTCGTTTGGAATCCGCCTCTTGAGAAAAACAAAAAATGTGAGCAAGAATCTGGTGAAAATTACCAGGTTAAAGCAAAAAATCACCACACGGGGGATCATATCCGCGTGAGGAATCGCAAACCCTAAAACCTGAAAACGATCTGAAAACAGGATCAGGTAAGAGATGCAGATAAGGACCGCTTCAACCGCCACCAGTACCGCCTTTTGCGGAATGCTTTT
>CAZHAD010000045.1:0-9690 GCA_964529965.1 uncultured Leptospirales bacterium
TTCACGAACCTATATTCGATGCTTCCGCTGTTTTTTCCCTTAAGGCTCTCTATCGCCTTTTTTCTCACGAACTCCCGGTCTTCGGGATGAACGTATTCGAGGGTGTGATGGCCTATAATTGTGGTCCTTGAATAGCCGGTGAGCTCCATAAACAGCGGGTTTGCATGCGTGAAAACCCCTTTTTTCGCGATATATATGCCCACGCCCAAATGGGACATAATCGCTTCAGTCAAATGGGGGTCTTTCCTCGCGGTTTTTTTCTTCTTGCGCGGCTTACCGGAGGATTCCGGTTTTTTTGTCATATTCCTCGGCTCCTCAGATCATTTTATCGGATTAGTCCGGTTGACCTCTCCGCATTGGTAAGTTTCGTCGTATTTGACACGCGGAAGCCCTTTTTTTTCAATAATTTTATGCGGTTGTCACAATAAAAATAAATTCTTGCATTCAAAAAAGAATTGTTGGATTATGATTTAACAAGTGATCAATACGGCTGCCGGGCGATCATCGTGAGCGGGAATCTCAGAAAATACACCAGGATCAACAATGAATTGAGCGTCAGGGTCGTCCAGGTCGATCCCTCGCCCGGCTCTGAATATCTTGAAATAAACGCCTCGAAATCCATCAATGTGAGCGCGAACGGTCTGCTGATCTACACGAATACAAGGCTTGCCGTGGGTACGACACTGCATATCATCTTCATGAAGCCGAATACGATCGATTTCTTCAAAGGCTCGGGCAAAGTGGTGCGCGTCGAAGAAGACCATGATCGCACATATAAGGTGGCGATAAAATTCATCGATTTATCGCCCGATGACGTCCGAACGCTCGATTATTACGTAAAATTGAGCGCAAAAAAATAAGCGATGGAAGAATTCTCGATGCCTACCGGGGTATCGTCATGGTGATTTTTGTTCCCTCGCCCTTTTTCGTCTGGACCCGTATTTTCCCCTGGAGGGTTTCGGCGGCGTCCTTGACGATGTCCAGCCCGTACCCGCGGCCGGATATTTCGGTGACGACGTCCCTGGAGCTGAAGCTCGGCTTGAATATAAGCTGGATCAGACGCTCTTTCGCCGGGGCCGCGTTTCCCTCCCCGATCAGTTTCTTTTCAACCGCCTTTTTCCTTATTTTTTCAAAATCGATCCCGGATCCGTCGTCTTCCACCTCGATAAGGTAGAAAGAACCGCTGTTGGACAGCCGGAGGACGATTTTACCGGTGGCGTTTTTATTTCTTGAAAGCCTCTCGAACTGGTCTTCTATCCCGTGGTCCACGGAGTTTCTGAGAAGGTGTATGATCGGATTTTTGATCTTCGCCAGAAAAGGGATATTGGCAAGGCTGTTTTCAATTTCCAGTCTCACGTGTTTTTCGAAATCGTGGGCAAGCAAATCCACCATGTTCGGCAGCGAGTTTAAAAAATCTTGCAGCGGTCCCCTCGCCTTGTCCGTCGTTATGCCGATGTCCCTCAGGTTTGAAAACATTTTAAATCGTTCGATCATTTTGGAGAGGTTCTGAAATTCATTGAAGAGCTCGGCGATGAGATTTTCAAGTTCTTCGGTCGATTTTTTGATCATGCGTTTGGGGTGGTCCCGCGCATTTGCCAGTATGTCCTCGATCTGGTGGGAGACGGTCGACATATAATTGAGCTCCAGGTGCTTTGCGGAACCCTTGAGGGAATGCACCTGGCGGAACACCCGGTTTAATTTTTCGGGGTCGGACAGGCTGTATATGCCGGACTTGATCTCATTGAGAGTGGAGCCGGATTCCTCCAGGAAATTCGAAAAAATCTCCGGCCCTGATTTCAAAATTGCCGATATCGATTCCACCTCCTGGAGGTATTTGGTTTTTTGGTCCTGCAGCTGCTTTTCATATTTTACAATATCGGTGATATCCTCAAAAATTACCATGAGGTATTCGACCGTGTCCCTGTCAAGAAGCCTGATGAAGTCCGCATTGATGATTATCTCCTTGCTGATGAACTCGTTCGTCCGAATTTGGATCTTTTTATTTTTAAACGGGTTTATATCCATTATCATGTCGATGTCCGCTGATTTGTTATGGAAGAGAAAATCGAGAAATTTTTCCAGCTCGGCGCGGTCGTGTACGGATTCCGCTTTGTCCGGATAGATGAAATCGACGAAGTGTATATCCGCGAGCTCGCGGTTCTCGAACATGCGGGTGAGAAACTCGGAATACTGGTTCAGGATGGTGTACTTCTCGTCGATGAGGAGGAGCCCCTCCTTGATGTTGTCCATGTATTTCTGGTTCAAGGAGTACGATTTCTCGATTTCCATTCTCAGGAGGAAGTTCTTTCGCATGTACCACTCGATGGTGAAGCTTGCAAACATGCCGATGACGTTGGCCGAGATGAAAAAGAAGTTATTGTTGATAAACACCATGAAGTTGTCGGAGCTGCCGAGCATTTTGTTTATAAATATCGCCACGATTTCGTAAGAAAAAGTAATCAGCCAGCTTACGGCGGTGGCGTACACAAACCTGATGCGGGCGAGCGCATAGACCCACATGAGCACGAGCATCAAGCCCGCATAGTAGAACTTAAACCCCAGCTCGCTTTCAACGGTAAAGCCTATCATCATGACGATGCCGAAGCCGAGGATGAAGCCTATGACGGAGAGGACCGCCTGCATGTATTTCTTGAAATAGCCGGAAAAGGTGAATATCAGGGTGACGATTAAAACGGGGCACACCAGGGCATAGCGAATAAACCATACGAGATTTTTGCTTACCGGAACGATCCAGATATCGAGGATTCCGAAAAGGGCGTATAGCGCAATGGCCAGTATTATGGCTACGCGGACAATGGGAAGGGATATGCGGAAAAAATCCTCATAGTAATTTTTTTCAAGCTCATCAGGGAACTTCCAGAGTACATGTTTGAAATTAAGCCTGGGAAGCTTTTTATGCAGTTTGCTCATAATGGTACCATATCTCTTCCCGCGTTGCTCAGAACCGGAGGCGATCGATCAGCCCGACCAACGCGCGCCCTTCATGCCGTTGCCTGCCTGAAGGAAACGTTTACCGTAAACGAGCCGGCCTCGGATTCGAACGGAATGGTGATCACCGGAACACCCTGCGGCCAATTGATCTTGTATTTGTTTCCGGTAATCACGCCGGGAAGCGAAATCTCGATGCGGAATTCCATAAGATCCTTTTTGGCGTTCCCCGATATGATATTCACCATTTCACCGATCGCATCCAATACCTCCTTGCTCAGGCCCACGTGCTTCTGACCGCTGAACCTCGACGCCATAGTGATGGCGGTCTCGCGGGTAAAGCTCAGCACGACCGCACCCGCAATATCACCGGCCAGGCCTATAATGGCCGACACCTCGTTCAGGTTCTGGGCGTCCTGGTTGATATAGGGGGGCGAGTTCTTTACATCGAATTTGAGATACGTATTGAACAGATTGATGGACGCCGCTAAAAAGGGATTGATGTATTCGGCCTTCATTCCCGTTCCCTACTCCTTTTCAAGGTATTTCGATATTTTTTTCCATAGAACGTCCCCGTGTATCGGCTTGACGATGTAATTGGTCACTCCGGCCTCAATCGCTTCCACTACGTTGTACTTAGCCGCTTCAGACGTCACCATGAGTATCGGTGTTTCAGAATAGTTGGGCATCGCCCTTATCTTCTTTACGAATTCGAGGCCGTTGATACCGGGCATGTTCCAGTCGACCAGAAATAAATCTATAACCTCCTTCCGGGCGATCTCCAGCGCGGTTTCACCGTTATCCGCCTCAAAAATGCTCTCCTCCGAGAATTTTTTTTCTTTCAACACGTTTTTATGAATATTTCTGATGACCATGGAATCATCGATTATGAGAAATTTCATTGAAGAACTCCCCTCTCACACATGCGTTGCGGTATATATTTTAAATATAATACAATATATATTGTTTGTAAACACCTGTTGATGCATCGATTTGATTACAGCAGCATGTCCTCATGGCTGTTAACTGTTATATCTCACAAATTTCGTTTGCATATCCTGCTGAACTCGGAAATCCAACTGCACGAAAATATTTTACCGATCATTTTGACGGCTTTTTTCCCCATCGAATCTTCGGGAAGACTATGTGTATAGTTATACCATGTATTATTGTTATATATTTAGGTATTAATAGTGAATATATGTAGGTGAAATCACCTATGCTTCTATAATCAATAGCAGGACTCCACGGTATACTGTTTAGTCTGCTATTGATTAAGGTTTTATGCTCGCATCCCCGGTGCAGAACTCCGTAGTATTCACGCGCAGCAAAAAAATTTTAATTTACATTTAAAAAAAGAAATTTACATATTTTTAAATAAATCGGAACATACATAAGGGGCGGATCGGTTCCCGGTTTCACGTGAAGTCATCATTCTCTGCAAACTTCAAAGCGGAGCATCTCGTGCCATATCTCTCTGATCTGTCCGCAAGGAGGGAACCATGGATAAAATAATCCGGGGTATGATAAAACCTGAGTGGGATGAAATCCATAGGGCACGGGATGAATGCCATGCATTCTTGACCGATAATGAATTATCCGACGAGGTGATAGATGCCATCATCATGGTCATGCATGAGCTCCTGGAAAATGCACTCAAATACGGAAATTATGAGCGTAGCGATGCGACGATAACCTACACAATGAAGATAGGGGGAAAAAACATAATCATCGAGGTGACCAACCCGATTTTCGTGGATGAAAGCCAGGACTTTAAAATGCTCGATAAAACCATCCAGTGGATCAGGGGGTATCAGAATCCGTTTGAGGCGTATATCGAAAAGCTCAAAAAGGTCTCGGTCATGTCCCTCGAAGATAAAGAAAGCGGCCTTGGCCTGGTTCGCGTGGCGTATGAGGGACAGGCGATTATTGATTTTTACGTTCGGGACGACAATCAAATCAGCGTGTCTGCAGTATATCAATTATAGAAAAACCGCAAGAATCTGGACGGGAGAACGCATAAAATAAATCTCCTGTCCGGTTCAGGAGCAGGATATGCCAAGCAAGAACAAGTACAGCAAAAACCTTCTGGAGCTTGAAGTAAACGAGGAAGAAGCGTCAATACGGGTGACGTTTAAGGGAAAAAGCGTGGACCGCGATCCTTCGGACTTTATCACCCCTGTACTCTCCGATTGTATCGAGGCCTGCACCAGACAGGACAAGGAACTGGTAATGGATTTCCGGGAGCTTGAATTTATGAGCTCATCAACCATCACTCCGGTGTCGAGGATACTCGAAATGGGGAGGCTGCAATCCAACCGTATAAAAATTATTTACCTGAAATCAAAAAAGTGGCAGGACCTGAATTTTTCCGCACTGCGTATCTTTGAAACGCATGACAGGCGGATCGAGATCTTGGGTATCGAGTAATGGAAATAAGAGACATTGTAATCGATGGGTTTTTGGACTCCGGCGGAGATCTGATCCCTGTCGAGGTGGCATATGCTTCCATCTTTACGGTTTTCGTGCGATTTAAGGAAGGCAATCGGGCCGCGTATGGGGCCGAATACCGCAGGCTGACATTAAAAATCTCGGGCAGGGAATTTGAATTCGGCCCGTGCCGTCTTGTGGCCGGACAATCCTCTGCGGAATATGAGGGCAGACTCCAATTTTTTGCCGATTTGATCGACTTCGACGTTTTTTTTCGAGAAAAGAAAATATTAAATCTTGAGACCCTCACGAATAATCTCGCGCTCATATTGTCGCAAAAAGACAAGGTGAAAGGCCAGTTTAAGAATTATATCGCAGACCTGGCGTACGATATCAAGGCGTATAAGCAATTTTTCGATGAAATTGACATGAAGCTGATGCATGAACCGGAAGACGTTCGTGATTCGGTGTTCCAGGCGGTCGCCGATACGCTCGGCGTGAAGTTCGCTGGCTTTTATGACGACGGGCTCAACGAGCTGGAGCGGCTGATCACCGGATATTCGAAGGAGGAGCATGAGCTGCACGGCTATTACCTGCGAAAACAGCTGTGGGATATCATCATGTGCTCTGAATTCATGGCCCGCACCAACATAAAGCCCCGCGGATATGCGGGCGATTCGGAAATGATGCGGATGCTGTACGAAAATGAATATACCGGGAATTCAACCTTTTCAAAGATACTGAATAAATATTCGCTGGGCGTTCCCGCTGCCCAATCGGTGCGCAACAGGAGGATCATGATCCCCGGTATTCTCCGCAAGGTACAAGGCGAATTCGCCGAAAGGATCGAGGGGCCGCTGCGTATCATGTCGGTCGCATGCGGGCCGGCCTATGAGCTCTCGGATCTTTTCGTCACCCCCGATGATTGTGGTAAATTCCACTGCACCCTTCTCGATCAGGACCATGACGCCTTGAACGAGGCTGTAAAAAACATAAATAGGATCGAAAAATCGTTCGGTCGCACGATTCAGGCCGAGTATCTGCGGGATTCGGTGAGGACCATGCTTAGAACGCCGGAGCTTCATGAGAAATGGGGAAGGTTTCATTTCATCTATTCCATGGGTCTCTTCGACTATCTCACACAGCCGGTCGCCAAGGCGGTTATCGGGAAAATTTACAGCCTCCTCGAACCGGGTGGATTCATGTTCATTGGTAATTATCATTTTCAGAATAAAAGCCGCTGGTTTATGGAATACTGGCTTGACTGGGTGCTGTACTATAGGAGCGAGGATGACATGAATGACCTGGTGAGCGACATCGAGACCGCAACCGCATCCATCATGTTTGAAGGTTCGGAGTGCCAGATGTTTCTATTGGCGCAGAAGCCTTTACGGTGATTTACTCATGATCGGGAAAAGCGGGATCAGGGGACCTGTGGCACAGGTTGATTTTCAAGAATTTCGCTACTACAAAATGAGGATCATCCATCAATGGGCCCAGACAATGGCCCTGCTCGGTGTGATCCTTGTCCCGCTCTTCTTGATATTGGACTACTTTGCAGTTCCGGGTGCCTTGTTGCCGCGTTTCATCCTGTACCGGGGCATTGGCTCCGGGATCGCCGGCATACAGTATATCATTCTTCGGAACACGAAACCGACGAGGCTTTCCTATCTGCACGGCTATCTCTTCACCCTCGTTATCGGAGGGGTGATAATTCTCATGACCGCTGATCTCGGCGGGTTCAGCTCGCGCTATTACGCGGGGATCAACCTAGTGATCATCGCGGTTACGCTGCTCCTGCCCCTGGGCACGGTGAATTCAGCAATAAACGGTGTCATGATCGTTGCTCTCTATGTCGTCTGGAATCTGATTGCGGGCAATCCCTATAATATGTCCGATCTGATCAGCAACCTTTTTTTCATGATCGCCACGGTCTTCATATCCGTGAGCATAAACCACGTGCGAAACGGGCTGATAAAAAAGGAATATTATTCCAGGTGGCAGCTCCTGGACGCGCGCGATGCCCTCTGGACCGAAATGGAGCTTGCGAAAAAAATCCAGACCTCGCTTCTGCCGGACCAGCGGAAAATCGACAATTTCGAGATAGCCTGCGTCATGCTGCCGGCCGAAGATGTCGGGGGCGATTATTACGACATCATTGAAACCAAGGCGGGCGAGCGCTGGATCGCGATCGGCGACGTGTCGGGCCACGGCCTTGAATCGGGACTCGTCATGATGATGATGCAGATAAGCTTTTTTTCATTGGTCAATATTTATCAGGGATACAGCCCTTCAACCGTTCTTGAATACCTCAATTATGTCATACGCAACGACCTGCGACGGCTCGGCTCGAACCGGTATATGACCGTGATGGCCATCCGGCTCGATAAATCGATACTCACGTTCGCCGGGAACCATCAGGACATTCTGATCTACCGCACGAGGACGAATACCGTGGAGAGGATTCCCGCAGAGGGGAGCTGGATCGGTCTTTCAGATCAGATTCACGATTTTTTAAAGGACACCTCGATCGTCATAGAGAAGGACGATTTGATTCTTTTGTTTACGGATGGTGTCACGGAGGCGGGAGGAAAAGACGGCGAGATGTTCGGCCAGGAGAGGCTTGAGCGGCTTTTGTACAAATACGCGAAATTGCCAACAGAGGCCGTGGTGAATAATATCGCCAGGGATGTCATCGTGTTTCATGAAGAGCAATCCGACGATATCACGCTCATGGCCCTGAGAAGGCTGTTCTGAATTGCCGTCCTTCCAATCGTATCCGGGCTGAGCGTTACAAGCAGCGTCGGCACGGAACAATCAGAGAATGACCCCTTTCAATACGAAGAACGCCACGTTGAAATATATGATGATGCCGGATACGTCCACCAGCGTGGCCACGAAAGGGGCCGATGAGGTCGCCGGATCGGCTCTAAGCAGCTTCAATAAAAACGGGAGCATCGAGCCCATGAGGGTCCCCCACATAACCACGCCGATCAGAGTGATCGCCACGGTCACCCCCACGAACATCCAATAGGCCCCGTAGAGGTGGAACACCTGCTGCCATATTGCGATTCTCAGGAATCCGATGACCGCGAGCACCGTTCCGAGGAGGAACCCGGATCCTATCTCGCGGCGAAGCACGCGCCACCAGTCCCGGAGCCGTATCTCGCCGATCGCCATGGCGCGTATTACGAGCGTGCTCGCCTGGGAGCCGGAATTGCCTCCGCTTGAGATGATGAGAGGGACAAAGAGCGCCAGGACCACCGCCCGTGCGATTGCTCCCTCGAAATATCCCATCGCCGTTGCGGTCATCATCTCACCCAGAAACAAAGCCACCAGCCATGTGGCCCGCTTTCGTGCGAGCCTTAACAGGGGCACGTGAAGATACGGGTCCTCCAGGGCCTCCATGCCGCCCATCTTGTGCATGTCCTCGGTCACCTCCTTTTCAGCGACGCGAAGCACGTCGTCGAGGGTAACGATGCCGATGAGAATCCCGTCCGGATCGACGACCGGAAGCGCATAATAGCCGTATTTTTTGAACGTGAACACCGCGGTCTCCTGGTCGTCGGCAAGCCGGAGGCTGACCGATGTGTAGTCCATGAGCTTTGCAATGCGACGGTTCGGAGGCGAGAGAAGCACCTGGCGAATTTTTATATCGTCCACCAGCTTACCCGCGTCGTCCACCACATAGATCATTGACAGGGTTTCGCTGTCGTGGCCGTGCCTTCTGATATGGGCGAGCACCTGGCTGACGGTCATATCCTTTTTCACGGCGATGTAATCGGGTGTCATCAGCCTGCCGATGCTCTGCTCCGGATAGCCCAGAAGGCTCTGCGCCACCTTCATCTCTTCTGCCGAAAGAAAACCGAGCATCTGTTTCACGAGCCCGGGGGGAAGCTCCTCGAGAAGCTTGGTCCGGTCGTCGGGAGACATCTCGTTCAGAATTTCCGCTATCTCTTTTTTGCCGAGGCTGGTGAGAAGCTCTTTCTGAGTGGTGATATCGAGGTATTCGAACGTATCCGCAAGCAGCGATTTCGGCAACAGCCTGAACACGATGGATTGCTGATCTTCGGGCAAATCAGATATGAGCTCAGCCAGATCTGCGGGCTGCCATTCTCCGAACACCTCTTTGAGCACGCCGAATTTTTTATTGTCGATGAGCTCCTTAATTTCGGGTTGGAAAAGGTTCCCGTATTTCAATCTCTCCATGCCGCTTCCCTGTTTTGACGAAATGCTCAAGGGTGATCTGATATTTACGGACAGAACTGATATGTCGTGTCAACGAGTATTCTAACGTGACCGCAGTCTTTT
>CAZHAD010000045.1:9790-26692 GCA_964529965.1 uncultured Leptospirales bacterium
ATAGAGTTTATTTCAAGAAAATTGCACGATTATAACGGACGCGTATGGTTTTGGGCCGGAGACGGGGGGATTATCGCATTTCGGGATGAAGACGGACCCGTCAATGCGCTTGGCTGAGGGTAAAAAAAATACGCACGTTCTATAATGTCATTCCGATTCATGCTGGGGGGGAATTGGGTGAGGCGTGAACGTCAATCACCACAGCCTGCCCATGTATGGATACGGATTGATGGAAATATCGCCCAGCCTGATCTCATAATGGCAGTGGCTGCCCGTAGCGTCGCCCGTCTGTCCCACTAATCCGATGACCTCTCCCCTTTTGATTTTCTGGCCTACCGATACGCGTATTTTGGAGCAGTGCCCGTAAATCGAATCAAACCCGTATTTATGCCGGATGCGTATCATGAGCCCGTATCCGCCGCTCCAGCCTGCGTTAATTACGGTTCCAGGCGCGGTCGCCCTTATCGGGGTCCCAGTGGACGCCGCAATATCGATGCCCGGATGGAAATCCCTCCCGTAGCCGAACGGAGACCGCCGCCAACCGAACAGCGAGGTGATGAATCCCGGATTCGGCACCATTGAGGGGGTATCCTCTGCGACCTTGCCCCTTGCGTCTACGAAATTTTTTACGGTTTTGAGGATGTCTGTGGTTCGTATGATTTCATTCTGGAGATTTTTTATGGTATAGATTTCATCAGGGAGGATGCGGCTGAGGTTTGCGATTTCACCTGCGTCTTTTCGGTTTGTGTCTTCAGTGTTCCATATTCCGTCGATTTGATCTGTTCCGGCGGTGATCTCGTATATCTCGTCCACGTCAGGCTTCATTTCTTCCATGAGCTGCGCAACGCTGTCGGTCAAATTTTTGTACTGAAGCAGGTCCGACCGGGTGGCCTCATAAGTCGTGAGAAGGCGCTGTTCCTCCCTCTTGACCGCCGTCTGCTGGATGAGCGCATACGATGATGTCGCCAGGACTATCAGGAAGAGTAGGAAAAAAAATGAAACGGTCAACTTGGAAATCTGGAAATTGAATATCTTGCGCTCGTTATGGGGTATGAGCATAACCGTCATTTTTTCATGTCCCCATTCGAGGAAGGCATCATGCACCTTCGACAGACGCTTTTTAACAAGGTAATATTTCTTATAATAGCTTAAAAAAAGCTTGCTTCTGTACCGATTGAGCATAACCTTCATGGTGCTTCATTTCCCCCAATCTCTTATTTTAAGGAGCATGCAAATGTTTCTGACACGTATAACACTTCGTTATTCGATAAAACCAGGTGCTCGAAAAAAAATGTATTAGCACATAGTTATATGACAATCCACCACTTCATTGCGGACAGAAATTCACGACCTATTTTTTTTTTGAAAGCTTTTCAAGCGACCTTTTATAAAAATCCTCAACCGCCCACATCATCCGGTAATCCGGATAATTACTCATGAGCTCTTCACATCTTTTTTTCACCTCGGGCCAATTCTCCCGGGTTTCCACTGCAAGAAGACCTGAATAAAGTATTTCCGGGAGAAAGGGATCCTTGGCGAAGGCTTTTCTCGATTTTTCGGTAATGGAGATTATCTCCGCGTAAAGGGCGGAGGCCTTGCTTGTATCATTGAAATATTCCGCATACAGAGAGGCAAGCTCCGATAGGTTATGCTGCAGGTTCCAGGTGCACACGGCCGGCGTGTCGCCCTGCTGATACGCATACACCTCTTTCTGGTAGAGCGGCTCGTTCTCCGTACGTAATTTTACATAGTATGGGTCCATGACGATATCGGCAAAGGTGCGCCAGGGGGTTTCTTTAAGCCTCTTCTGTATACGTATGATCTTGTCGTAAAGCGCCGCGATCTCGCGCTGATGGCGCATTTTTATAAAATCCTTCAAATATTTGTAGGATTCTTCTATGCCCTGGTAGGGTTTGAGATAATAGGGATCGATTCTGCTGGATTCCTCGAATTTTTTCCTCGCATCCTCAACCGCGCCTTTATCGAGCAAATCCAGACCCTGATAGTATGTTTTCACCGCTTTGAGTGAATACTCGGGCGCCGTGGTCGTCGCCCCGGGGGGTTCTATGCCCAGCGCCTTCTGAAGTTTAAGGGAGAGGTCGTTTTGAATGGAAAGGAAACGGTCCACAGGGCCCCTGACGGAAAATGTAGCCGCTATCCTTCCGCTTTCAGTCTCCGTGAGCTTTCCGTTGATGACGATGGTGCTTCCCTGTATGATAAAAGAGCCGTAAATGAGCTTTTGGGCGCTCAGAAGCTTTCCGATCTCCACCGCCCTTTTATCGCCGGTAAGCCCGGTTAGCGAAAGCTCCTGCTCATCAAGAATTTTTTTTAAATTCGACCGCTCCACGACATCTACGACTCCCCTGCCCGCTATATCGGAGATGAGCATGTCCGCAATTCCTTTGGAAAGCCAGCTGTATTCAGCGTTCCTGGTCGTGTTATCGAAGTAGAGCACCGAAACGGAATCCTTGTGAGGGACCGCATCTTCGGCGTGAACAGCGCCGAACAGGGATACAATCAATATCGATACAATTATAAATCTGAATTTGTTCATGGTAATCATATGTTATTTTGCATTGAATATTTCAACTAGTTTTTCCTGATACCACGACCTCAATCCTGGTCCCTCTATGTATCCGCAATGGCCTCCATATTTGTGCAGGATAAAATCGACGTTCCCGTTCATATCGGTTTCGTAAAAATCTTCAATCGATATGATCGGATCGTCCTCAGCCATTATCAGAATGATTTTTGATTTTATCGCGTCAAGATAGCCTTTTTTCAGGTTATAGCGGCTGAAATAATCTTCGGCCCCGGCGTAATCCGTATAGCGCCTGATGAGAATTTCCGTCATATCCATGCAATTGTCCATGCACAGTATGTCGCTGAAATCATACAGCTTTGGGAAAAGGGCCTGTTTTTTCGCAAGCGAGCGCTTCCATTTCCTGATGAAGTAATTTCTCACGATGAAATTCCGGTCGATGTTGGCGGTTGATTTCAAGGGATCGAGGGGAGGATTTACGGCGACCATATGTGTGAGGCTGGCGACCGGGGACGTATCGTGCATGCGGGCGATCCGTATTACAAAATTCGCTCCCATGGAGAAACCGGCGACATGGAAGGGGTTACCCCCGGACATGGCCGCGATTTTTTGCATTGCGGCAAATGCCTCGTCTATCAGCGTGCCCAGGAAAAGGCCCCTATTCAGATGATGGCTGTCACCGTGATCGCGGAAATTGAGCCTGAATACATCGAAGCCGTTTTTGAAAAGATGCCTGCCGGTGCTCAGCATATACGCCGAGTCCGCGCTTCCCTCCCATCCATGAAGCAGGGCCACGAGCCCTTTTGAGGCTCGGTCCTGTCGTGACAGGAATCCGAGCAACCTCGCGCCGCCGCCCGCTTCTATTATATGCTCCTCGCAATTTTCAGCTACAGGGTTGTATCCTATCGTCCGCAGCCTGCTGCTCGAAAGCATGGTTTGAACCATCGGATTTTTCAGATAGAACGGGGGTATGTATTCATCGTTTTGCAATAAAAGCCGCAGCCTTTCTTATCGGCCTGTCGTGGCCTGTTTTTTCAAACATCTTCATATTAAATTCAAGGACTTTCAATGGCAAGTATTAAAAAGAGAAAAAGCTGACATGAACTCGTGCTCCCTTATGCGTGACGGTGCGAAAGCGAATCCTCCGCACTGCAACCTTTCCGCTTGCGGCGGATGAATACATGAACATATCAAGGCGCAATACAAAATATGCGGCATGCATTTGAATATGCCTGCCGCATATTTGTCCGCATGTGGATATCAAAAAATTTTACGTATTCGCTTGAGAAGCAAGGAACCGGTTTCCAATAGGGTTATACACGCCTGGATGTGAATGTATGAAAGCACCCTATTTGATCTGGCCCCTGATTTCTCCAGACATGTGCTTTTTCGTGTGCACCATGACGAACGCCTTGCCTTCGCTCATATCTTCGATCAGATCGGAAAGAAGTTTGCCCTTGAGCGGGCCCTTGAGCCAGCTTTCAGTAATGGTCCCCTCTGCGAGCACACCGTTAAGTTCAGAGGGAATAAGCTTTGGTTTAGCCGTTGAGGGATACAGCCATACGACCACGGGTCCGTTTTTGCCTTTTTCTCCCAGGTGGATGTGCGCCATCATCACTCCCTTGATGTCCTTAACGTTCAGCGTGTAATGCAGTTCCGATCCGTTTTTTTCCACCTTGAAAACGGCATCGCCGGTTGCCTTGGTTTTTACCGAAGGAACCTCCTGATCTCCGGAAAGCGTGGCTTTAAAAGATTGCTCTTTTGACTCAGATCCCCCCGGTGCCTTGGAGCAGCTCAACCATCCCGCGCCCGCAATGGCCAGGGCGAAGGCCAAAATAGATAACCGATGTAATCTATACATTGTGACATCCTCCTTTTAAAATATTGTTATGCGCATGGAACGCAATCGGGATAAAACTTCAATTAAACTTACCGCAAGGTAATGCAAAAATCGGAAACGATCAAGTTTTTGCTATAAAAAGGAATAAAATTTCATGAATATGGAATAAAAATGGGCGGTGCTGTCCGCAGAGATTACAGGGCGTTTTACAAGGGCTTGGTATCTTCGATCGCGTTTCTGATCTTTCGGGCAAGTTCGTTCATGCCGAACGGCTTTTGTAGAAAATGCATGCCTTCTTCCAGTATCCCGCGATGAAGAATGACGTCTGAGGTGTATCCCGATATAAATAAGAATTTTATCCCCGGCCTTGTGGCCTTCATGCGCTCCCACAGCTCCTTGCCGCTCAGTCCGGGCATGACCACATCGGTGATTACGAGGTCAATTCGTTCAGGGAAGTTTTCGACTATCGACAGGGCCTCATGCGGGTTTGCCGTGGACCGCGTTTCGTAGCCTATGGTCTCGAGCATATTGGTTGTCATTCCACGCACCATGTCGTCGTCCTCAACCAGAAGCACGGTCCCGGTTCCGGCGGTCGGCATGGACTCATCCGCAATTGTTCCCGCCGGCTCCTCTTCTTCAATGCTTCGCGGTATGTATATTTTGAACGTGGCACCCCCGCCCGTTTCACTGTATACATTGATAAATCCGTTGTTCTGCTTGACGATGCCGTATACGGTGGCAAGACCGAGCCCCGTCCCCTTGCCCGTCTTCTTTGTGGTGAAAAAAGGCTCAAATACGTATTGCAGCGTTTCCTGGTCCATCCCCTCACCGTCGTCACTCACCGCCAACCGGACGTAGCTGCCGGGAATGAACCCGGCATGCGCCTTGCAATAAACCTCGGCCAGCTGCACGTTTTCCGTTTCTACGCTCAACGTTCCTCCGGCGGGCATTGCGTCGCGTGCATTAACGGCCAGATTGATGAGGATCTGCTCCATCTGGGAGCGGTCGAATCTGATGTTCCACAGATCGTCGCCCGGAATAAATCGCAGATCTATGTCCTCGCCGATTAGACGCGCCAGCGTTTCCTTCGTGCCTGTAATAAGAAGGTTAAGGTCAATCGGCATAGGGGCGATTATCTGCTTTCTCGAAAAACCGAGAAGCTGGCCGGTGATGTCGCGGGAACGCGTGGCGGCCTTTTCAATCTCCAGTATGTCTTTCGATAAGAGATCACCCTGCGGCATCCCTGACTTTATCAGCTCGGTATATCCGAGAATCACGGTGAGCATGTTGTTAAAATCATGCGCAATGCCGCCCGCCAGCCGACCGATCGACTCAAGCTTCTGGGCCTGGAGGAGCTGCTGCTCGAGCCTTGTTTTTTCCTCCTCCGCCTTTTTTAATTCAGACACATCCCTTGTCAGGTTCCTGAAGCCCACCGGCTTTCCCTCATGATCCCGTATGAGGGAGACGTTCGCCTGGCATACCCATGCGGAGCCGTCCTTCCGGTACACTTCATAATTCATCAGCAAGGCGGGCTCGCCGGTCTCGAAAATCCGGGAATACTCCGTATAAAGGTAACGGGCCGTCTCAGGAGAAACAACTTTTTTGAAATTCATTCCGACCATCTCGTTAAAATCGTACCCCATCTGCCTGCTCGCGGCGCCGTTTACAAACGTATAATTTCCCCTGAGATCGTTTTCATATAAACCCTCCTCCATGGTCTCAAGTATATTCCGGTATTTCTCCTCGCTGATCTTGAGCGCCTCGTCTGCACGCTTGTGCTCGGTTATGTCGCGGACTATGGTTATCACCTTCGTAATTTCGCCTTCTTCGGAAACGGGGATCTTCCTCGTCTCGGTTATATATTCCCTTCCTCCGACGGTGTTGGTATCCTCGGTGATGAGTATTTCGCCTGTTGCAAACACCTTTTCATATTCCACCCGAATCTCCTCGGACAGAAACGGAAACTGCTCAAATATCGTTTTCCGTTCCGTACCCTCCGGCAGTCCGAGCCTCCGTGTCCACTTCTTGAAGGCATCATTCATTAGAAGAATATGCATTCCCCGGTCGACGACGTGAATGGCATCGATCATTGCATTGAGGGTCGAGCGGTACTCTATTTCGCTGAGGCCGAGGGCCTTTTCTTTTTTTCGCAACTCATCATGCGCCACGTGCAGATTGAAGGCCGTTTTGAGGGTCGCGTTCAGAACTGCGGCGCCGGCGTCCTTGACCACATATCCGTACGCGGTGATTTTTTTCGTCTTTTCAAGAATTTCAATATCGTTGCGATCGATAAGAAATACGACGGGTATGCTGCTCTTTTTATTTATGTTCCGCGCAGTCCGAATGCCGTCTCCCTTCTTCTCCATGTCAATATCAATGAGCACGAGGTCAATGGCGCGGGAGCCCGATCGGATGATTTTTCCCGCATCTTTGCCGGTGGAGACCGTAATTACGTCATAGCCTTCATCCTCAAGAGAACGGCATATAAATTCCGCGGTACTTGGTTCGTCCTCGATCAGCAATATGGTCCCGACAAATTGTTCGATGATTTTGTCATCACGAAGGGATCTGTTCATGGCCACTTCTCATCGATGGATGCAATTTAACAGGCAATTTGTATATATATTTTGATTTCAACACTACGCGATCAATTCATTATTGCAATCATTTTTCATGTGAGGCCTTCCGGCCTCCCGTGAAAGAGACCGGGGGGTGCAAACCGGATGCAGGTGACAGGGGAGTTTTCTGATCGTCGTTGAAGTCACCCGAGCTTTCTAAGCTCCCTTCTCAGTATTTTACCCACCGCGCTTTTGGGTAAAGAGTCCATCAGGCGGATCGATTTCGGCCTTTTGAAAGTGGGAAGGCGTTTCCCGCAGAATTCAATGAGGTCGGCCTCGCTGACCGATCCCGGGACCTTGAGGACGACGAATGCCTTCACCACCTCGCCGTACACCGGATCGGGTACGCCGATCACTCCCGCCTCCAGGACATGAGGGTGCTCGTGGAGGACGTTCTCTATCTCTTTTGGATAAATATTCTCGCCGCCGCGGATGATAAGGTCCTTTTTCCTGTCGGTGATGTAAAGGTAGCCGTCCTCATCCGCATACCCTACATCGCCGGTATGGAGCCAACCATCGCGGATCGTCTCAGCGGTCTCCTTCGGCTTGTTCCAGTAGCCCTTCATTACTCCCGGGCCTTTTATCACGATTTCGCCGGTTTGGCCGGAAGGAAGGGGGCGGTCATGCTCATCGAAGATTTTGATCGTATTGCACTTCTGGTAGCAGAGACCGATGGAACCGTACTTGGGGGGCCGTCTTCCCGCCACATTGCCGCAGTTGACCGTGGTCGCCTCGCTCAGGCCGTACCCTTCCCAGATATCGATGCCGTACCGCTCCTTCCAGACGCGCGCCACTTCAAGGGGCATGGGCGCTGACCCGCATATACAGGTTTTGAGGGAGCTCAGGTCGTATTTACTAGCGTTCGGATGGTTGAGAACCTGGATATACATGGTCGGCACGCCTCGAAATTCCGTCACCCTGAACTGCTCGATGCTCTTCATCGCATCTTCGGGTTCCCAGCGAGGCAGAAGGACAAGCTTTCCTCCAGTCAGGAACTCAAGATTCAGTGCGAACACGCCGTAACCGTGAAACAGGGGCAGTGTGATCAGGGATACGCGATGTTTATTCACACCGAACACCTCCGCGGCCCCGGCGCCTCCCTTTCCGCCGCCAAGTGTGCGCCCCTTTGCTTCGCCCTTTGCAGTCATCCCCCAGGAATCGAGCAGGACCAGGTCGTAATAGCCGGTGACGTGGGTATACCAATTGTAATGCGTGAGCATTACACCTTTGGGGTTCCCCGTGGTGCCAGCGGTGTAGATCATCACCGCGGTATCGTCGTTGTCCGTGTCCACAATCGCCAGCGTGTCCTTTTCAGCCTGTATTATGTTTTCGAATGACAACGTACCTTCCGGTATGTCTTTGCCTATCATGATCACGCTCTTGAGCTGCGCCGCGTCCTTCCGGGCCGTCCGAATATTGTCTATATAATCCGGGCTGCTGAACAAAGCGACCATGCCTGCATCCGAGTACAGATAGGCAAGCTCTTGCACGCGCAGGGACGGGTTGATGGGAACAAGAATGGCGCCGATTTTGAATACGGCAAAAAAGGACTGCATGAGCTCCGGGCAGTTGAGGAGCTGCACGCCCACACGGTCCCCTTTCCCCACCCCCAGCTTTTTCAGGGCATTGCCAAGCCTGTTGGCGGCGCGGTTCATTTCCAGGTTTGTATGCCATTTCCCTTGAAAGGTGACGAAATCATATTCGCCGAACCTTACAATGTTGTCGTCGGCAAGTCTTCCGATATTCATCTTTAGTTCTCCTCGTTAATCATGGAGGGGTATTCTACGCACCATGCGTTACAAAAGGTTTGTGATACATGCCCTTGGTTTATTCCGGCTGCCTGTTCTGCTCGAGCAGCTGGCCCAGCGTCTTACCCTCTTTTATGCAGATATCCCACACCATATTGGCGGTGTCCATGAATTCATGCTTATCGATACCGACCCTGGCGATTTCATCAATTATTTTTTTGTCTATTGTACCGGTTCGCACCACCTGCTCCCCCGCTTTTCTAGCCGCCGCCAGAACCCGGTCGCTTTCCGCCTGATAGGCGGGGTTGTTGAGCGATTCGGATGCGGGCCGGTATATCTCCGCGACGATATTCATTCCTTTATCGCCCTGCGTGTTCGCCATAAAATGAAAATTGGCCGAAAACGCCCCGAAATGGCCCGCTTCAGGGAATCCGCATACGCCGATTATGACGACGTACATAATTTCCTTGTAGCCTTCCCGTACGGGATGTCTGGTCTTGCCATCGTGACCGGGTACAAGGAAGGGCTGAAGCTTCGGCAGCGTCCTCTCGATATACTTTTTGAGCAGCGAATACATGCCGAAGTGGTAGAGAGGCGATGCATACACGACGAGGTCCGCTTCATTCGATTTTTTCATGATTTCGGCCACGTCGTCCTTATGGATGCACACGCCCGGTGTTTTTGTCCAGCAGGTATAGCATCCGATGCAGTGGTTTAATTTTTTATCGCGGAGATTGACCGCTTCGACTTCCGCGCCCGCGCTTCTGCACCCTTCGAGAAAGGCCCGCGTGAGGATTTCTGATTTGCTGGCGCCTGACCTCCGCGGGCTGCTTAGAATCGCATATACCTTCTTGATCTGGCCGGGTTTCATGGTGTAGTATCTTTTCGGGAAATTCAGTTCCACCGTGTCCGTTTCGTTAATAGGCGCCGGTTTCCGGTTTTCCGAGCCGAATAGCTGCTGAATTTTCATGATATAGCCCACATCCCCCTCTACGGTGAACAGGCCTTTCAGAAAGGCCTCCTGCCCGGAGATCTCCCTTCGCGCGATCTTCAGCCACACGTCCGCGGGCGATTGTATCGTTATGACGGGTGACCGGTGTGTTCCGTCATGGTAGGTGCAGGAGCCGTCCGCAATTTCGAGATATCCATCGAAATTCTCATTACCGATGATTTTGAACTGATATACGATATCCAGGCCTTTCGCATTTTTTTTATTGAACGCATGCGGCATGAAGGATATAGCCTCACGAGCCGATTTTATAAAATCCAGCGGCTCTCCCTGCATAAGATATGCGAGCCTGTTCTGTAAGAAGGGCTGCAGATATCCGGTCGCCGGAAGGCCTATCCCGAACTGTAACAGGAGCGGAACCGCGGTCTGAAGTGCTGCATTGGGGAGGAATTGCAGCGCGAAAGAAACGGCAAAGATTACCGCCCAGAAATAATTTATGTAAAGATTTACCGCCTTGAAGAGCCTGGTTCCCCAGAATTGGCTCGGTGTGGTCTGCTTCGCGAAGTAGTAAGTGAACGGTTCCACGCCAATGAGGGGTGGCGCAGCCGCAACCAAAAATAATACCGCGTATAATGCGAAGCCGGGCCGTGCATACACGGCCTGAAGGAAGGTATTTCCCCTAATGCTTTCTTCAGGTGTGAGGTACAGCGCGGCGGTGATGCAGACAAAAAGGAAAAATACCGCAGGCGGGAAATAGTGCCGGTCCCTTATGACAATCTGAACCGCGACAATGATTCCTGACAGGATGAGAAACACGAGCGCGATCTGCACCGTAGATGCCTGATCACGCATGTAAAACCGTGAATGAAAATAGGTGTACACGCCGAAAATGACAAATGGAGCGGCGGTAAAGAAAAGAGATCTGAGCTTTTGAGATTTTTCCATATTTTTGGCTCCTGTTAATTGGTGTTTTATGGCGGATTCTTCCGGCGGTAAAAACTGAAAATGAGGAGACGATGTGGGTCGTCACCTGCGACGTCAATAAGCTATCGGCGAAGGAGCGTCCCATTGCAGCAGAAATAAATGCGGCGATTATGGTTCCCGGAACGGTATTTATCAAGAACCATCCGGCAATTGTCTTAAACACAGTAAAATTTATATACGTCAATTGAGATGCGGTGATTTCTGTTTGCGTTGAGTATCCTGTATTTCAATTACGATTCTGTCAACTGTATTATATAACACCGATGCACCTCGAAATGCACCGTAATTCCACGGTTATGACGTTTCAGAGGCCCGGCCAAGAGCAGATGTCGTCAGACTGGCCATCATTATTTTATATATTGCTTCATCCCTTTCTCGATGGCCTGGCCCCTCCTGAACGCATCCGCCCCATCGCCGAAGGTCGCATTCTGAAGGTCGTATATCATTTTTTCCTTTTCTTCCTGGCCGAGGGAGGAATCGCCCTGTATCTCCCTTTCCCGTGCAAAGTATTGATCGCGGATGTTTTTTTCTTCGGCCAATTTTCGATCGACGTCGTCGAGCTGCTTAATTTGATCAGGATTGAATACATCCCTGCGCAATTGCATCATCTTGGCCTGTCTCTCCTCATCGGATTTCATCTCCGATAAATCCTTCTGGTAAAGCCGCAGTTTCTCCTGGTAGCGCATATAGGGCATGATCCGGTCTTTCATCGAATCCGCCTCGTCTCCCCACATATTATTGTCCAGAGTGTACAGTTTCCTCTCCTTTTCTTCGCCGTACATCTCCTTGTCGTTGACGATCGCGCTGCGTCTGATTGAATATTCCTCTGATTTCACCCCTGCGCCGAAAATGATGTCCGCATCTTCTCCTCCGAATATTGAACGCCGGTAGTTCTGCAATCTATGCAGTCTCGCTAAAGCTTCTTCCGGAGTCCTGGGCAATTCCCACTCTTTCATCTTTTTTTGAAAACCTATCTGATAATTAAGGTATGTCTTGTACAGATCAAGCATCCTGTCAGCCAGACGGGGGGGCATGATCGAGTCGAGATATTGGCGGGCCTTTTCAAGATTATCTTCAAGGCCGGTGGAATTGTTAAACAACTCATCCATATGCATGAAAAATTTCAGCGTATATTTGTTAACGATATCATCTTTAAAATAATATCTTACGTCTTCCTCGTCGAAGTCCCTGTACTCATAATACGTTTGAACATCGCTCAGCTTGATCTTGTTATTCTTGTCAAGAATGTACTCCTGCCCCTTGTCTTTTTGACCGGAATAACCAAGGATGATTATAATCAGAACTGCAAACAGAGCCGCTGCTGCGATGATAATTTTTGTTCTATGCATTGGAATGTTTCTTTTCATGGTATTATTCCTCAAAACCCGGCTTCAATGAGCTGTCTTGTTCAACCCTCCATCGGCCCTGATACGCATCGCCTCACTTCGACGAAAAGCCCCTACATCCTTTCCGAAAAAATCTTGCTGAAGCGATTCAATCCTTTTCTTTTTTTCCTGTTGGGTTATTACGGTCGATTCCAGTATTTTCCGCTCTGCAGCGCGATATTGATCCATCTTCTTTTTTTCCCGGGCGATCTTCTCGTCAACCTCATTCAATCTCTTTATCTGCTCTCGGGAAAAAAATTTTTCCCTGAATTCTTGTATCATACGATCGCGGGCTTTCTCGTCCATTTCGGAGATGTCTTTTTCATATAATTGGATTTTGAGTTGATATCGATTGAAGGGATTCCCCTCCGTATCAATGGGAGCATCCCTGTCATCCCACATATCTCTTTTCAGCATCAGCAACCGCGTTTCTTTTTCCTTCCCGTACATGGTTCTATCGCTAATTATAATCGCCTTTCTTAATATATATTCCCTTTCCTTTACCTCACTGCCGTAAAGCGCATCAGCGGTTTCCTTACCAAGTCTTGCTCTTCTGAGGTTTTGAATCTTGTTGAGTAAAATAAGAATATAACGGGGAGCCTGATTCCCTGCCCGGTATTTCTTGTCGTTAACGAGTTCTATCTGGCACTCCAGATGTTTTTTATATAATTCGAAAAGCCTGCGGGATTCGGATTCTTTAAACCGGGAACCAAGATATTCTTTAACCTTGATAAGATGCTCGTTGAGCTGATCGAGGGATTGCACCGCAAGTCTCTGCTCAAGAAATCTGAAAAATTTGAGCGTGTCTGAAGTGATCTTCCCATTCGGAATATATTTGTCTGCAAAAAAATCCCGATTTTTTTGATCCGCATGAAAGCTTTTATCAAAGATGTAATGTTTTTCGATATATCGTACATCGATTTTTTCGCTGATGACATATATCAGCCTATAGGCAAGCAGGGCAGAGAAAACGCCTATAACACAAATAATAAAAATCTTCTTTTTGGTCATATCTTATTCCTATAATTCCATCGAGCTTCTGGCAACGTTTATTGTATATTTTATGGTAATTGCCACGGGCATGGGAGATGCTTTTTCATTTGTTCTCGCAGCTGGAAGAGTAAATCGAATAGATTCAAAAAATTGGGGACACTAACTAATTCTTAGTATCCCCAATTATAATTATACTAATATACTATTGAAACAAAGGATAATCAGTAACCCCTTGCCTTTAAATTTTTGACCATATTTACCCAGTAGCCGACAGCGTCCCATACCTGGCCGTAAACTTGAATGTTAACTGCATCCAGGTGGTTTAAGCCCTTGCTGTACCAGGGACCCAGTTGAGTGCCGAGAAAAGTGCCCCATTTTGCCGAGCTCTCCTGAACGAGCCCGTCGCCTAACCCGCCCCACAGGAAACGGCATACGGTCGCCAGATCAGGAAAAACGTCGTAGAGTGCCTTGGCAAGTGCAACCGGATCGTCTGGGGTAGTTGCGACGCCCGATCCTTGCAGTGTTCGACTTATCATTGATATTCCGTGATAGAGGGTCAGAATCAAACTGTAATGTCTATATGCGCACGTAAAGCTCTGATAGTAGATGCCCTTCACATTCGGAGTATTGGGATTAAAAACGCGCGTCATATAATCAATCGACAGATCAATGTTATTCTGTTTCAGCGCTGCCGGATCGCCCTGGAAAGGCATAAAGCCCGTTATCAAAGATTCAAACATTGGAAATATCCTGACGATATCCAACATTATTTGATCAATCATTGAACCTCTATGCGGGCTGTCCGCGGTGGTTAGGCTCACCACATAGGGCGCCAACCCAAGGTTCGTAATGGCGTCACGGGTATATATGCCTCCATGCGAATGTCCGATGAGATTGAATTTAGTACCCACAGGGTACAGTGCTTGGATTTGCGCAAACTGCGTCTTAAACGCCTCCGCCTTCACACGTGTCGATGCGATTGACGGCACCGTCGTGTAATAAACCTCGGCTCCTCTGGCCTTAAGGGCTTCATATATGCCCGGAAAGCTATTCGGATACTGTGCGGTCGGCGTAAAACCCATGCCATGTACGAGAATAATCGGGTACTTGGTTTTGCATGTGGTATCGGCGGCGGATGCGGGCATTACCCATGCGGCAACCAGAAAACCGGCTGTAATGCAAGCCATAAAAATCCTCTTCATACACATTCCTCCATAATCATAAAATTGATGATAAACGCATATCTTAACTACAAATATTCAGCAAATTATATGATTACTACATTTTCAAAATACCGCTGATGCACTCACCCGGCGTTGAAGGCCTGGTTAATGGTAATTTTAAAAATATTTTCTCTTATATAAATTTGCTGAATGGTCACGAGTTAACCCTCTTTTTATTATATAATCTAATGAATTATTGATAATATCAAGATTTTCCCATAACGAATTATTACATTTACCGGTCAGATATGAATTTTCTGTAATCGGTCGGCGTTGTTTTCATAAATTTAACAAATGCCTTGTTGAAGGTGCTGATATTTTCAAATCCAACTGAAAATGCTATATGAATCACGTTTTCTTCTGTTTTTTTCAGTTTTTTTGCGGCCTCCTGTATGCGCAGCCTGTTTATGAAGTCGCCGATTTTTTCTCCCGTAAACATTTTAAAATACCGTCCCAGATTATCCGAATTTATATTCAGCATGTTCGCCAGCCCTTCCCGTGATATGGTAAACCGATAATTTTCTTTTAAATAAGATATGGCCTCTTTCATCTTTTTTTCCACAAATGGTGTTATGATCCACTGGCCTTCATTTTTAACAACCTTCGGTTGGTGATAGAGATATGCATAATTTATGGATTTGGAAACCCTGCTAATAAATGCTCTAAGAAGATTCACATCCTCCCCGGTAAATTGCCTGTTCGATGACGAATTTTCCAGATAACAGACGCCCAAAATCCTATCTTTTATCTTTACCGGAACAGCGAGAATCGATTTTATGTCGGAAGATTTAAAGCTCGGATCGAACATTTTCTTATTTGCCGGCTCCAATAGTGTAATAATTTCAGCATCATCCGTAAATACCTTTTCAACAATTTCCGGAGAGTATGGATATCCTTCAGACTCAAGAATGTTTGTGAAAGCCTTTAACTCGAGCTCATTGTAGTTATTTGAAATAAAAAGATATCCCTTTTGAGCGCAGGTAATCTCTACCGCATTTGTTATAACCGCGTTCAAAAGCTCGTCAAAATCTATTATCTGGTTTATTTGAGCACTTATTTCGTCTATTGATAGAAGCCTCTTGTTGTAGATAAGTCCCTGCATCAGGTTCGCGGCTTCTGTTTCATCCCCAATCCCCAGCACCCTGCGCAATCGTTCTAAATAGAAACCTGAACCGATATCCTTAACAATCTGATATGCCGACTCCCAGATTATTCGCGATTCGTTGTTATCACCGACATGCGCTAAAAATTGGCCGTATTCATATAAATTATTTGCTAATTCAAGTTTCAGGCCGAGCTTTGTACACAGGCCGGTGGCTTGCAAAAAGAGCCTCTTTGCCTTTTTATTTTTCTTAATCAATGCGCAATATTTTGCATTAACTGTTAAGGATAGAGGGTAATAGGATATCAATCTTTTCGTTTTTTTTAAAGACAATCTGCAATATTTTTCAATTTTCTTTAAGTGCAAATTTCTCTGTTTATTCGTCATGTCCTTTTTTTGTAAAAACTCTGCGATAGAGACATCCGCAATATAAGGATAGAGATACACGGCATAATATTTCAAAAATTTATATTTTTTGTATAACCTTTTTGCTTTCTTGAGGTGTTTAATCGACTTTTCAACATTATCGGCGTAGTGATAGGTCATTCCCAAGACGATATTTACAATACAGTGAGGCATCCAAATTTTATGGTTATAGCTAAGAGTATAAGCCTCCAAACCATGAGCCTCCGCCTCATCGAGTCTGCCGGTTCCTAAGTAGTATAATGTTTTACAAATAAGGGCATTGCTTATTTGGTAATTATCCATGGATTTATACGCGATCGCAAGATAACTTTCATATATAGTTTTTAATTTATCAAAATCGGCGAGAAAGAAATAGATATTGCTCAATCCGTTCAGGGTGATTCCTATTTCATTGATGTCGCCGATCATGGTAAATACATCGATCGCCTTATGATAATTTTCAATCGCCTGGGCGTATATCCCCTGCCATTCATGGCACAGGCCGATAAGCTGGTAACTTCGTCCGATGCAATGATGGTCGTTTATTTCGGTTGCAATTGCAAGGGATTTATAAAAATACTTTAATGCGTCTTTAAATCTGGTGAGCGACATCAGAAGGGTTCCATAAACATTGAGAGCTCGTGCAAAAGCCTTCCCCTCCCCGAAGTATCTCTCAACCTGATTCAAGATTCTTAAAACAGCCCGGACAAATTTCAAACGATCGCTCAATACATAGGTATAGATCAACGATTCGTAAAATATTCTCTGCTCCATCTTATTCCCGGCCTTTGGCTTCGGCCGTTTGGTGACAAAAATACCCGGTAATAAGAGATGCACGCAATGAACAAATAATTCTTTGATCAAAGATGCGATAACCGCGCCTCTCTTGATCGGCAGCGTTCCCTTCAGCATTTCTATGCCGATCTTCGCGTATTTTTCGCTGTTTGCCCAGTCTCCCTTTTTACGGTAAGCCGCTGACAGGTCGCCAAGGACCAGCGCCCTGCTGCTTTCGGCATCTTCAAAAGAGAGCAATTCATTGAAAATATCAATGGCTTCGTCGTATCTGCCGATTCTCAGATAAACCCGTGCCATCCCCTCTTTTGACTTCATCCA
>CAZHAD010000046.1:0-26450 GCA_964529965.1 uncultured Leptospirales bacterium
TCATACGGGCGGGCGTGGGGGTTACGGCGTTTTTCTGCTTCATGTTCAGCTGGGTAGAGCTGCTTTTCGCCCGTACGTTGACTGTAACGAGCGCGAAGCCGATCGGGGCGGTCATGACGCGTACGATCAGCGCCACCGGCCTCGACTGGGGACTCATGGCGGCTGCCGGAGTGCTGACCATCGTACCAGGCGCGCTGGTGATCTGGTTCGTGCGCAATTATATGGCCAAGGGCTTCGCCCTGGGCAGGGTATAGAGAGGATACACTATGAATTTTGGATGGATGTATTGGACGCCGATTACCGCGGGATTTTTTATCGTGATCGGGCTCATGGTCGCAGGGATGACCGTGTGGGAGGCCCTGGACCCCTCGGTAGAACGCCGGGGATTTCTGCCTATAGCCACCACCCGGGGCGATCGCTTTTTCATAGGGCTGCTCGGCAGCGCCTATATCAATATAGCATGGGTTGGTTTGACCAACTTGAGTCTCTGGTTCGCCTTGCCGATTTCTTTTGTTTGGATCGTCATCGTTATGCGTTTCGGTTAGCCGGTCCGGCATATTTCACGGGCGGAATGAAACTCAATAGATGAGGAAGCAACAGTATTTTAATCGGAAAGGCGTGTTTCATAAATCAAACAAGCTTATAAATATAAAGTAGGAGGGACAGACTATGATTGTTTTTCGAGTAAGAAACAGTTTATTGTTTTGTTGTGCATTGGCTGTCGCGTTCGCACTTCCCACCGCCTGTAAAAAGGCGCTGCCGCCCAAGGAGGCGGCAAAGAAGTGGATTGATACCGAATTCCAGCCTTCCACGCTGACCAAGGAGCAGCAAATGAAGGAGATGGAATGGTTCATCAAGGCGGCAGAGCCGTACAAGGGTATGAAGATCAAGATCGTATCGGAGACAATCCCGACTCATGATTATGAATCGAAGGTTTTGGCAAAAGCTTTCTATGAGATTACGGGAATAGAAGTCACCCACGATCTGATCCAGGAAGGGGACGTGATCGAAAAGCTGCAGACACAATGGCAGTCGGGGAAGAGCATCTATGACGCCTATATAAACGACTCCGATCTCATAGGCACTCACTGGCGTTACCCGTACGTTGTGGTCCTGGAGGATTTCATGAAAGGCGAGGGCAAGGACGTTACTCTGCCGACCCTTGACGTCAAGGATTTCATCGGCATATCATTCACCACAGGCCCTGACGGCAAGTTCTACCAGCTTCCGGACCAGCAGTTCGCGAACCTCTACTGGTTCCGCTACGACTGGTTCAAACGGCCCGATTTTAAAAAGCAGTTCAAGAAAAGATACGGCTACGAGCTGGGCGTGCCGGTCAACTGGTCCGCGTATGAAGACATCGCCGAATTCTTCACCAAGTACGTGAAGGAAATCGACGGTGTGAAGGTATACGGCCACAATGACTACGGCAAAAAGGCGCCCGACCTCGGATGGCGCTTCACCGACGCCTGGCTGTCCATGGCTGGCGCCGGAGACAAGGGGCTCCCGAACGGCAAGCCGGTTGACGAGTGGGGAATCCGCGTGGATAAAAATGACCGGCCCGTTGGCTCAAGCGTCTGCCGCGGCGGCGCGGTCAACGGCCCGGCCGCGAAGTACGCGCTGCGCAAGTATATCGAATGGCTCGACAAGTACGCTCCTCCGGGCGCCAGGGGCATGGATTTCTATACCTACCTGCCCTACCTGGCGAAGGGAAACGTGGCCCAGCAGATTTTCTGGTACACGGCTTTCGTGCCCGACATGGTAGCCCCCGGCCCAACGGTCAACCCGGACGGGACCCCGAAATGGCGCATGGCCCCGTCCCCTCACGGCCCGTACTGGCAGAAGGGGATGAAGCTTGGCTATCAGGATTGCGGATCGTGGACGCTCTTCAAGAGCACGCCGCTGAAACGCCGGAAAGCCGCGTGGCTTTATGGACAGTTTTGCGTGGCCAAGACCACATCGCTTAAAAAATCCCACGTGGGCCTCACCTTCATTCGCGACAGCGATATCCGTGACAAGTCCTACACCGAACGTGCGCCTAAGCTCGGCGGTCTGGTCGAGTTCTACCGCAGCCCGGCTCGTGTTGCGTGGACGCCGACCGGCACCAACGTTCCCGATTATCCGAAGATGGCACAGCTCTGGTGGCAGAACATCGGCGAAGCTTCTTCAGGCGCGATCAGCGTGGATCAGGCCATGGATAACCTCGCCAAGGAGCAGGACGCGGTCATGGAAAGGATCGAGCGCTCTGGCGTGCAGGGTAACCGCGGTCCGAAGCTGAACAAATGCATCGATCCCAAAATTTGGCTTGCAAGGCCCGGCTCGCCCAAGCCGAAGCTCGCCAATGAGAAGCCAAGAGGAGAGACGGTTGATTATGACAAGCTCCTTCGGGCCTGGAAGCAGGGCCGCATCAAATAGCAGCCTGATGACAGGCATCTGGTATGCGCTCCGGCCATTATTTTCTGCAAGATTGAGGGAGGTACAGTATATACAGATTTTTACAGGAGCATATACCGGGGTTTAAAAGTATAGAGGGGCTAAATCAATCGTTAATTTAGCCCTTTTTTTTTAATATCGCGATATTGCCGATTCGCGTAGGGAAACGGATTCGGCTGTATACTTCATACTGATGGAGCGGAGATATAAGTTATGAATGAAAATTTTTTTCATAATAATGTAAAACTGGAAAGGAGGACCGATCAATGGAGCTTGCAACTGATGCGCAGAGAATTTGGTTTATCGACATGGCCAGGTTTTACGGCATCTTCCTGGTCTTCTACGGCCATTTCATCGAGCGGCTCATGCTTCTTAAAAATCCGGCGGCCGCAACACAGTATAAATTTATATATTCCTTTCATATGATGCTTTTTTTTGTCCTGGCGGGATATGTGACCCGGGAGAGTGATTCTGAATTAGGCTTCAGGGATTATTTAAAGCGCCGGTTTTTTTCCCGAATTCTTCCCTTCCTGTTTTTTACCGCATTATTCATGGTACTGCCGCTTTTCTTTTCCGGAGACTTTGTCAATTTGGAATTGCCCAGCGTCAAGGGATATATAGGCGGGATCCTTTTGACGATTTTCGGGCTTCCCGCGTTTTGCGTTCCCTCATGGTTTCTTCTTATGCTTTTTTCAGTAGAAATGGTCCATTTCGGCGCATTCAGGTTTTTACGCTCTTCAAACTGGAAAATTTTGATAGGCGCCGCTCTTTTTTACGTGGTCGGATACTGGCTCAATTTGGAGCTCGACATATTCAATCCGCAAAAAGGAAGAATAATCGGATGGAATTATCTCTTCATTCATGAGGCGATCACCATGTACGCGTTTTATTTGATGGGCATTTATTTAAGACGCAAAAGGTTTTTGATGGACAAGGTGAGTCTGAAGATATCAGTGCCCGGCGTGATTATAACATTCCTGATCGTACTGTTCACGTATCAGTTAAATAACGGACCTTTTAATTTCAATTATTATAATTCCGTGGTAATATTATTCTCTTCACACGGGAGCTTTATCTGGTTCCCCATTACCGCAGTTGCAGGGTCTTTTATGGTGCTTTTCCTGGCTAAAATCACGCCGTTTCAAAAGACGGTTATCTGGATGGGAGGAAACACACTGATTCTCATGTGCTTGAACGGTATTTTCTACCACTATATCAATGGGAGGACGGCCCAATGGATTGTGGACAATCTTTCAGGCTCTCCCTTGACCGTCTTTGGGGTAGGAGTTGTAATGACGTTGGCGAGTCTGGCGTTTTGTATTCCCCTAATATATTTTTTGAATAAATTTATCCCTCAGCTTGTGGGGAAACCGAAAACAAGCGGGCCGTTGGTAAAAAATTTCATATGAATAATCGACGGGATATGTAACGAAAATTCCCCTTCTTAGGAAGAAAAGCGTATTGACATGCGTTGTGTTATGTGTACCACTATCGGATCATGAGATGCGAATTATAGAAAAAAGGCCCAACTCATAAGAGGTACAATCATGAGCAGACAGACGGCCCTGATCACCGGCGCGACGTCCGGGATCGGCAAGGCGTTCGCGGAACATTTCGCCAGCAGGGGATATGACCTCATACTCACGGGCAGGAGGAAAGAGGTGATCACCGCTGTGGCGCGCAGGCTCAAGCAGGCGTACGGGATCGCCGTTACGGTCGTGATCGCCGAGCTTTCGGACCGACGGGGCGTTCGCCCGGTGCTCAGGACAATCATGAAGACCGATGACCTCTCCGTACTGGTCAACAACGCGGGATACGGCGAGAGGTCGCTTTTTATCAACCTGCCGGTCCGGGAACACCTGGACATGGTCGAGGCGCACGTGAACGCGGTGCTTCGGCTCGTCCACGCGGCTCTTCCCCGCATGATCAAAAAAAAGAACGGAATCATCATCAATGTGGCGTCCCTTGGAGCGTATGCGCCCGCTCCCATCAACGGGGTATACGGCGGCACCAAATCGTTCCTGAACGTATTTACCGAGTCGCTTCACATGGAGGTGCGACGCTACGGCATCAGGGTCCAATCCCTGTGCCCCGGCTTTACCAGGACCGATTTCCATCGGAAATTGGGCATTGAGGAAGAGATAAAAAAGAACCGCACGATTCGCTGGATGGCACCCGAGCGGGTGGTGAAGATATCGATGAAGCGTCTGGGGAAAGGAAAGGTGATCTGCATCCCCGGCATCAGGAACAAGATTTTGTACCACGCCGCCCGCTTGATGCCGCGGAGAATATATTACCGGATGACGGAAAAATTATACGGGCCGTATCTCGGACGGGGCAGATGAATTCCGGTCACCGCACCCTTTTGAATACGATGCATGAATTGCACCCGCCGAACCCGAACGCGTTTTTAAGCACGAACTCCTGATCAAGATTCCGCGCACCCTCGGGAACGCAGTCGAGCCCGATCTCGGGATCGGGCGTATGGTTTATGGTGGGGAGGAGGGTGCCTCTCAGCATCCCTTCCATGGCGAATATGGATTCAATGCCGCTCGAAGCGCCCATGGCGTGGCCTATCTGGGATTTATTGGCCGATACCGGCGGCATCCGGTCATCGAAAACCGCCCGAAGGGCGTCGCACTCGACCTTGTCCCCGATCTTCGTGGAAGTTCCGTGGGCGTTCACCGCGTCTATGTCGGCAGGCCGTATGCCCGCGTCATCGATGCTCTCCGCAATGCATCGGCGGACCGTGTCGAGATTGGGGGCGACGAAGTGGTACGCGTCCGAGGTCATGCGGTAACCGGCGATCTCCAGGCTGTAGTCCAGACCGTGAGCTCGGGCGAACTCCTTGGTGCAGATGATCACGCACGCGGCTCCCTCCGACACCACGAACCCGCGTCGGTCGATGGAAAAAGGCCTGCTCGCCCTTTCGGGCAGCTCATCAAGGCCTTTCCTGTGCTTGTACGCGCCGTTCATGGTTGCAAACCCGGCGACGATCGGCTCCACCAGGGAAAAATCCACGGCTCCGCAGATGACCGCGTCGGCCAGTCCCTGGTGCAGGAACATCGAGCCGATGATCATGGACGTTGCGCCAGTGGCGCAGGCGGTGATGGTCGCCGATATCGGCCCGGTCGCCTTGGTGAGTATGGACACCTTCCCGCCCACCATGTTGATGCATGAATTGGGGTTGGTGAAGGGATGAGGCATTTTTCCCTCACTGATCATGAGCCTGTCCGCCGCTATGACCGCATCCTGGCCTCCCACCGCCGAGCTGAAGGTGATTCCCACCCGCGGGGCGAGGCCGGGCGTGATTTGGATGCCGCTTTTTTCCACCGCCCGATGGACGACGAGCATGGCGTGCTTGAAAATAGGCGAGGTCCAATGCGCCATCTCGCGCGGGCTCAGGAAAGGATACGGAGCCACGTCGATCTCGCCGACCTGTCCAGCGATGTGCACGGGAAAATCCTCACCGACCGGAAAGCGCGTGAGCTTGCCGATGCCGCTTTCTCCCGCCGTCGCCCGTTTCCACTGGGTTTCCATGTCCGTTCCAAGGGGGGACACGGCGTCGTAACCGATTATAACAGCTTTTTTTAAATTCATTTACATTATTTTACGCGCGGTGTGCTACCATGGGATGAACTTGTAGAGCTTTGCGAACATCTCGTAGACCTCGATCCAGTTCTGAAGATCCCGGGCCGATCGCATGTGGGCGCGCTTGTTGACCATGACCCAGCTCATGTGCGCGGCCCCGTCCTTGCAGGTGGAGCAGTCACGCGTTTCGGAGGTGCAGCATCGGTGCATGGTGGCAAGGTCCGCGGCCCATCGAATGAACTCGACCAGCCTTTTCGGCTGCGGCGTGCGGGTGTCGAGGGGCTTGGTCACCGAGGGGCACTCGGACCATCCGAACGGCCTTCCCAGCATCGTGCCCGTGGTTATTATCTCATGGTAGTATTTCGAGGAGATGACGGTGCGCGGATATTTATCAAGCATCTCGTCCATCTCTTTCCTCAGATCAGACAGCTCGCCCTGCTTCCAGGAAAAGCCGTCGACGCCCTCGTCGTTTGACAGAAGCTGCATGTGCACCTTGAGGCCGGCGTCCGCGATCTTTTTGATGATGCGCTCGATCCTTCCGATCTGCTTCGGGGTTATGGTATACAGGTAGTAGGTGTAGGGATCGCCCTCGTAGTTATTCCGGGAGATCGAAAAGGTATCGCGCCCCCGAAGCGTTTTTTCGTCCTCCTCGTCGCCCCACAACGATATGCCGACCATCATGTCCGGGAAACGCTTCCGCGGTATTTTGATGATGCCGTTGGTGGCGCAATAGGTGGGAATCCTCGTGTAAAAGGCCTCGACCCTGTCTAGGAACAGGGTAGGCTCTCCTCCTATAAGAATGGCGAGATTGACGCCCCGTGCCTTTTCACGCCCGACGAACTCCTCCCATTTCCTGATGTCGGGCTCGTCAGGAGATTTTTTGTGCTCGTCCGAGGAGAAAAAAAAGCAGCCCTTGCACCGTAGATTGCATTTGTTGGTCACGTCGTAAATCGAGCTGCGTATATTGAGCTTTGAGATCCGTTTATATCGTTCATGCCATTCATTGTCCAGCATTGAACTGACGGTGTTCATGGTATTCTCCAATTTTTGGGTTAGAGGTCGAACCCGGGCGGAGGAGTCATATGCTCAAGGAGGTTCGCCCCCTTTTCATAGCCCATGACCCAGACCGCGAGGTAGGTGTCCACATAGTCGAGCCATGCCTTGAAGCTCTCCGCGTCCGCAGCATGTCGGTAGAGCCGCGCGGTCACGACCGCGCTTCCGGCCGCGTAGTGACGGCAGTCCGCGCAGTCGGTGTCGGGCACGCAGCAGGACGCGCTTCGGTTCCATGACAGATCGGTCCGGTATTGTCGAAACGATCTTCCCAGGCCTATGTCCGTGGACGGGTTCATCCGCGGGTAGGAGCATCCGAAGAGTTCGTGAAGTCCGAGCGTGTGCGTGTGCGCCGCCGCATTATACGGTGAAAAGAGGATATGCCCGGGATATTTATTTACAATATCCATCATCGTCCCTCTGGCCGCGGCGAGGGACTGCGCGTCATGGCGGAGCCCGCCGGTGTAGCCGACGGGGGCCGAAAACATATTGAAGGTCAGCTTGCAGCCGTGCGGCGACAAGGCTTTCATGACGTCATATATCTCGTCTATATTATCCCTGGTGAACGTATATACGAACACGGCCCGGGGGTCACCCGCATAATTCCTGATCTGCCTTTCCAGCAGGTGCTTCGCCTTCCGTATCCTTTCGCTCGTCTCGTCGTTTCCCCATACCGAAATGTGTATTTTATAGCCCACGGACTCTGGTATGCGCCTGACTCCGTTGGTCGCGATGCAGCCGAGGTGAATCTCCTCGAAGCACACCCGGCAGAGATCAGGCACAAGTGACGGCTCCGCTCCGGCCAGCACCACATAGGTGATCCCCCGCTCCCTTTCGCTTCTCATGAGGGAGCGCCATTGTTCGGGCGTCCCGGTTTCACCGGCGAACTGTTTTTCACCCTCGTAATAATAGCACCCGTCGCACCTGATGTTGCAGCGGTTGGTCATGTCGTAGGTCGATTCCCGAAGGAAAAAGTATTTACGGACCTTTTCCCACCGCATGCGCACCTCAGGGTCCCTTATGATATCCGAGAATTTCACCTTATCGCGCTCACCCGGTGATGCGGCTTCCAGGGTTTGTATATGTTTCACGTTCATCGCGTGTATCCCGTCAAGAGGCGCTGGATTCAATTTTCTTTCAATTTTTCTTCGATGTATTGCGCAATCAATCGGACATTCGAAAGCTTGGGATAATCCTCCTCGTCGATGGTAATGCCGTATTCGTCCTGAAGCACGAGTACGACCGTGGTCAGATCCATGCTGTCGATTCCAAGCTCATCGACGAGATCGAGGTCCGGATTGAAGGTCTCGGGCGTTACGTCCTCGAGCTTAAGCTCGTCGATCAGAATCTCCGCAACGCGGAGTATTGTAGCATTATCCGGCATGAACCCTCCTCATCAACATTGCTGTCCGCCGCAGACGGTATCGTCGGCCTCGACGGTCTCCATCACCCCGTTGCATGCTAACTGCCCGTTGACCATCAGCTTGAATTTATATCGCATCGGATGCTTTTCGTCCGATGATGATACGACCCGTACCGAATCGTCCGGTCTGATAAATTGCCTGAACCGTACTTTACGTATCTGGGAAATGGCGATATTTTTTCCCTCCGCCTCGCCGGCTTTTCTGATCGAATCCGACACGATTCCCAGCTCCGCGATGCCCGGAAGGATCGGGAATCCGGGGAAATGTCCGTCAAACCATGGAGAGTCCGGATTGAACGTCGCCTCCGCCGAAATCTCCCCGGATTCAGCAACCTTCAGGTTTTTTATGATATGCCATTTTTTTTCCATCCGCATATATCCAGCCGTTTTCTCATAAAATAGTTCCCCTCACGGCGCCTTCATGGTATTCCATCGTCGGGCCTGCATGAATTCAAATGACATGCACCCCCGCTCGAGGCGGGGGTGCGGGGCATGTTGGCGTAATATGATTAAATCCGATTATTCGGTGTTTTGTATTTAAGTAATCCGACTGATAAGGTGTCAAGAAAAAAAATCAGGTGAATTCATCCTTGAATTTGATCCCTTTCCATAATCGTCATGCCGGTCAGTTCGGACAGGGGCAACACATGCATGTTTTTTTCCTTTAAACCTGAAAGGATCTGCTCCACCTCGCTGATAAATGAAACGGCACCGGTGCTCCCCTTCGGCGACCGGTCGTGCATCAGTATTATGTCATCGGGCTTTACTCTTTTAAGTATCTTTTCCGAAAGCCGGCTCAGCCTCCTGTTGCCCGCGTCGAAGCCGCGTCTGCTGAAGTTCACGCATACGAGCCCCGCCTCCGCGAGTACCGGCCCCAGACGAGGGCTGGTGATTCCCACCGGCGGTCTGAATGCGTGCGCGGACACGCCGAATTCAGACAACAATTCCTGCGTGGTTTGTATTTCGGCGCGCAGGCGGGAAAGAGACCGGAGCATCAGAAGGGGCGAGTGATGGTATGAATGGTTTCCGATGCTGTGGCCGCCTGACAGGATCAGCTTCACCAGGCCGGGGTGAGCCGCAGCGCGCTCGCCGATGATAAAAAAAGTGGCAGTGGCCTCATGCCGCTTGAGGAGCTCCATCAGCGCGGGCGTGGTCGCTTGGTCGGGGCCGTCGTCGAAGGTCAGGGCCACGGCGCGGCTGCCCGAGCTGCCACGGCTGATCACCGGCAGGTAAAAACCGTATCCCGGGAAAAACGGCGCAACGAAACAGGCCAGAAGAAACAGCGCAAGGGGTATGACGGAGAGCCGCACCTGTATGAACGCCAGGACGAAGGCAGCCAGATACGCCGCGATGCACGCCAGAAGCGCCGGCGTCATTCGAGGTGCTCGCGGGCCTTTCCTCATCTGATCATGTACTCCCACAACGGGCCGGTATGGCCCTTTTTATGCAGACGCGAAACGAGCCGCGCCGCCTTGTTTCCCCCCGAGCCGATGAACCAGTTTTCATGCCCGTGCGACCGCTCTTCGACCGTTCGGATAATTTCCTCCCCTGATATGGACCTGGACTGGTAGAAAACGGGCTCGAGCAGGTCGTCGGACTCGGATATTTGCCCTTCCCTCAGGGCGGTCTCATAGATTTCGGTATGAGGGAAAATCCTGATGCCGCAGAAAAAAAAGATTACGGTGTTGGCGAGCCGTTCCGCGTTGTCGAGCGTTTCCCTGACCGTGTCCCCGTTTTCACCGGGCCCTCCCAGCAGGATATAGTGGGCGACATAGAGCCCCGAGTCCAGGGCCGCCTTGTGCGCGGAAAAGACATCGTCGATTCGAAAGGGTTTCCGGTATGATGCGAGCATTTTGTCCGCCAGCGCCTCGGTCCCGAATTCCACGTGAGTCAGGCCGGCGCGGCGAAGCTCGCGGTAGTAGCCTTCAGGCGGCCTGGTCGGGGCGAAAAAGGCCCCCCAGGGGACGGAGACTCCTTTTCGCATGAACGCGCGCGCAACGTCCGTACTGTGATCGTAACTGGTGTTGAACACTGAATCGGTGAGGTAGAGATATCTGGCTCCCGCCTGCTCCAGCTTCCTGGCGGTGTCGGCGACGTCCTCGGCGGGGATCAGTCGCAGGGCCGCCCCCTCGATGTGGGGATAGGTGCAGTAGATGCAGCGGTAAGTGCACCCCCGCTTCGACTGCAGGTTGAGCATGCCCCCCCGGGCGATGTAAAACAGGGCGGCCGAATCGGCCGTCACGGTTCTCGGGAAGGGGGTATCGAGAGGAGGAGGGAAGGCCTCCCGTGCACCGGGTGCGATCACTCCGGGAAGGGAGGAAGGGTCCTTCCCTGATTCAAGGGCTTCGAGAAATGCGGCCATTCGCTCCCCTTCGCCGATGATTCCGTAATCGGGCTCAAGGACGCGCATCAGGCGTTCGGGGAATATGGTGAATCCGCTTCCGCCGAGGAGGATGACAGCACCGCTGTTTTTCCTGATGGCGAGGATGAGATCGCGGTACTTTTTAATGAAGTTCCTGGAGTCGGAGGCATCCACGTTGTCTATGTTTCGGATTGAGATGCCGATGACCTCGGGGTCGAAGTCCCGGAGGAGATCGAGGATCGACTGGGCTTTTCCCCCTACGTTGATGTCTGCGATTTTCACCCGGTGCCTGCCCGAAATCGACGAGGCGACGTAGTCAAGTCCCAGAGGGTATACATAATAGGGGGTCCGCACCGTGTTTGCTGAAACGAGGAGTACTTTCATATATGGTTAATAATCGAATCAGGCGTAGTTGAAAATTTCAAATGCCGTAATAAAGCTTCCCAGCCCAATGATCAATATTTCCCTTCCTCCGAGGAGGCATTTCCCGCCTCCGGTCACTGAGGCGGGGATCTCCCCTTCATGGATGAACCTCACGGCAATGGCGGCCGCGGCCGCGGTGGATGATCCGTATTCCCCGGTGTATTTTCTGAAATCGATGACAGGGGCCTTGAATCCGGCTGCCGATATGAAGCCCTTGAGCTGGGTTTCGCACGCGCCGCGGTCTTTCATCGGCATGCCGGCGAGCAGGGCGCCGTACCTGGCGCGGATCTCTTCCGCTCCTCCGAGACGGCGGACGAGAGAGGCAACGACCGCCGGATTTTCCTTCTGGTTTTCGAAAAAGAGAGGCTTTATACGCACTCCCGTTCCTCCGGAATATTTCCGAAGCATGAGCGCACCTCCTCCGTCGGAGGGGCTTCGGCCCAACCTCACGGATTCGTCGAAGAGGGGCGACAGGGTTTCATGGAACTCGTCCGCTCCCATGACCAGCAGAGGGCCGCCGTCGTCCGTCGCGGTCAGGGACGCTGCGATCAAAGCCTGTTCAAAGGAATAATCTCCGCCGGTGAGGGTGAGGTTCGCGCCTGACGCCCCGAGCATGATGGCGGCCATACCCGCCGGGGCGTTGTGTACGGAACCGACGAATTCGGTCGGGCTCGTAAACTGCTCGTTTGAGGCATACAAACGGGTGATGAAATCGTATGTTTCCGACATGGGGCCGAATGAGGTGCCGAAGAAGATCGCCGACGGTCCCTGGTCCTGGTTCGAGTTTTTGCGCGCCTCCATTGCAAGGGCGAGCGCAATCCTCGGCAGCCGCTTGAGCCTGCGCACCTCGCGGGGCGGAAGGCTTTTTGATATATCGGCGAGCGGCAGTGTGCCGATGCAGGCTCCGCCATCCTGCAGCTTTTGCATGGTCTGGTCGGTATCGCCCGCTCCGGTGATGCAGGCGCATCCCGTAATTTCAAATTCGGGCGCGTCGTCCGCCTCCGGCTTTTCATGATTCATACAAGGATCCGCGAGCACCAGGCACGCGTTGTTGCCTCCGAATCCGAACGAGTTTGACATGACGACCCCGGCCCTTTCAGCGAGGGGGGCGAGCACGGGCTTCAGATTTAACTCCGGATCGGGTTCGGTGCACCGCGTATTCGCCGGAATGATTCCCTCACTGACTGCCGCGGCGCACACCACCGCCTCGATCGCGCCTGAAGCGGCGAGCGTGTGGCCGAAGGCGCCCTTGACCGAGGACAGAAGGGGCATTCCGTTCCCGAACAGGGAATTCATGGCTTTCGCCTCCGCGAGATCGTTGTCCTTTGTGCCGGTGCCGTGAAGATTGACGTATCTGATTTCCGTCAACGCGACTCCCGCGTTTTGGACGGCCTGCCTCATGGCCGCGAGCGCGCCCCTTCCCTCGGGATGAGGAGTCGCCGGATGGAACGCGTCGCAGGAAAGCCCCCCGCCCAGGAGCTCCGCGATTGCGCCCTCGGGTCGCGACTCCCCTGCTTCAAGAAGGAGCATGGCGGACCCCTCTGCCACGGACATCCCCTTCCTGCCGCGGTCAAGGGGCCTGGCACCGGCCGGGTCGATAAGCTGCAGCGAGTTGAAACCGTAATAGGTGAGCCTGCAGAGTGCGTCCGCGCCGCCAGCGAGAACGCGGCGGGCCGTGCCCGTGCGCACCAGCTCGTACGCGAGCTTGATCGCCGCCGCACCCGAAGAGCATGCGGTGGTGATGGTAAGCACCATGCCGGTGCAGTGCAGCTCGGATGCGAGAAATTCGGCGACGGTCGAGGTTGAATGATACCGGTAAAGCTCGGGGTCGGTCTCGTTTTTCTTCAGCAGCTCCTCGGTCACCGGCATCCCGCCGGTGGTGGTTCCCAGGACGATCGAATCGGGTGCGGCGGCGCTCTGAGAGAGCGCCTCCCGTGCGGCCACAAGCGCGAGCTCGTGCGTCCTGGGGACGTGCAAGGATTGGGCGAATCCGGGGACTTCACCCACCGGGAAGGAATTTCCCGGCGACGGAGTGAACAGTGATATGGGCCCGATACCTGACTCGTTTTTTTTCAGGGAATCAAGATGCCGTTCGACCCCCAGGCCGAGGGGGCTTATGATTCCCATTCCGGTAATAAAGACCCGCCTCCGGTTCAACGGGGCTGCTCCTGGCGGTTTTTGTTAATGTATTCCGCAAGCGTCCTGAGCGAAGCAAAAATTTTTTCACCAAGCTCTTTGCTGTCGATTTTGACCGAATAGTCCTTGTCGATCATCATGACGAGCTCCAGGACGTCGATTGAGTCGATGCCCAGGGCGCCGCCCACGAGGCGGTCGTCCTCATTGATATCTTCAGGCGTGACGTCTATCAGATCAAGGGTCTCGATGATCTTTTCCTTCAATTCGGCTATCAGCTCTTCCATTGGTTCCTCGATCGGCACGTCGTGAGGCCGATTTTTTTCAAACGAAAAATGCATACGCGGTGATTTGTGCCTTGAAGATACTTTTGAGTCAGCGGGTTAATGTCAAGATATTTTTATTGACACGATCAAGTGCCGCCATCTACGCTACCGTACTGCGTAACATCGCTGGATTATCGGACATGTGCGAGATCAATGTTGAAATTGAACGGTTGATTCCTCATCGGAGCTCCATGCGGCTCATAGAGGAGATCATAGAAATCGGCGACGGCCTGTGCACCACCGCAGCCACGGTCTCACCGGAATGGCCTCTTGTCGAGGATGGCCACGTAAGTCCGATCATCCTGATCGAGCTGGCCGCCCAGACCGCGGGCGTAAGCTTCGGATGGCACGAGCACCTTCGCGGGAAAGAAACAGGTCCGAGGCCCGGCTGGCTCGTTGGCATCAAGAGCGCCGAATTTTTCAGGGACAAAATCCCCCTGCGCGCACGGATAGTAACGACCATCAAGGACCGCAAGAGCGACGAGGTGTACGCGGAAATTTCCGGCACCGCCTTCATGGGACCCGATAGGATCGCGGAGATGACGCTTCAAGTTTTTAAGGCCGGGAGCGAATAGGCGGGCCGCGCCATGACCGCGAAAGAGGACATCAAGGTCGCCCTAGTGACCGGCGCGAGCAGGGGGATAGGCGGGGCCGTCGCGGTCGAGCTTGCCACCGCCGGGTATTACGTCATCATAAACTATAAGTCGAACGATCAGGCGGCGGCGGCATCCCTTGAGCGGGTCAGGGAGGCGGGCGGTGACGGCGAGATCATGAAATTCGATGTGGCGGATTCCGCTGAGACGGAGGGCGCGATCGAGGATATCGTGAAGAGATTTCCCGTGATCGACGTCCTGGTGAACAACGCGGGAATCACCGCGGACAACCTTTTTCTCATGATGTCCGAGTCGGAGTGGGATTCGGTCATCGCCACCACGCTCAAGGGCTTTTACAATATGACCAAACCGGTGCTGAAGAGAATGCTTCGTCAAAAGAAGGGGTCTGTCGTGTCCATCTCTTCGGCTGCCGCGCTCATGGGGAACAAGGGGCAGGCAAATTACGCGGCGGCCAAGGCGGGTATAATCGGCGCAAGCCGCTCGATCGCGGCGGAGGTGGCGAAAAAGGGGATCCGCGTCAACGTCGTTGCCCCGGGACTGATCGAAACCGACATGATAAAGGACGCTCCCCTGGAGATGATCAGGAGCATCATACCAATGGGCAGGATAGGAAGGCCCGAGGAGGTCGCCAGGGTGGTGAGGTTCCTCTGTTCGGACGACGCCTCATATATCACCGGACAGGTGATATCCGTGAACGGCGGGCTGATGTAATGGATACAATATTTCATAAGTTCGGGAAAATTATCATCGTGTTGCTTTTACCGGCTGCGTTCATCGGCTGGGGGGACGACTGGGATCAGATTAAAAAAGGCGCGGTCACCATCAATTCGGTAGAGGCTCAATTCGTTCAGAAAAAACACATGGAGATACTGACACGACCGCTCGTTTCAAGGGGGATGTTCTATTTCAGGGTTCCCGGGTCGCTCAGGTGGGAATATACCTCTCCCTTCCACAGCATACTCATCATGCACGACGGCGCGGTTACGCGCTATGTCAAAAAGGGAGACGCGATGGTACGTGATTCCTCGGCCGGGTTGCAGGCCATGCAGATAGTTTGTAACGATATCGCCCGGTGGACGAAGGGCGACTTCACCGCGAACCCGGGGTTTTCAGCAGAGCTGAGGGAGGGAAGGACCGTCATACTTTCTCCCCGAAACAAATCGATCGCGGACATCATACAGCGGATCGTGCTTCGGCTGGCCGACGAGCCGGGGGTGATACGGTCTGTGGCGATTTATGAAAGCAAAAAATCGTATACCCTGCTGGAATTCAGCAAAGTGAAATTAAACGCGCCGATCCCGGATCGCCTGTTTACGGGCCCGTAATGAGAGCGGCATATGCTCTTATCATCTTTTCATTCTTAACTTCGTGCATCGGCCTTTCGGGGATAACGTCTGCGGGCTCTTCGGAGAGGGAGCGCATTCTTACAAAGTGCCGGGCCCCGTTTCTGGAACATCGATGGCGTCTCGTTCATCTCATCAGCGGCACCATCCCGGGCGGTGCGAACGTCTCTATGATCGGCGTATCCGACGCCTCCCCTCTTGACAAGGTCCATTGCACGCTGATGACGATTGAGGGCCTCGTGTTGCTTGATGCGGAGTATGACGGTGCGCTTGCCATAAAGCGCGGGATCGGCCCCTTCAAATCAGAAGGCTTTGTGACCGGCGTCATCCGCGATATGGGGCTCGTGCTTTTTCAGCCCGAGGGCATGGCCGAAACGGGACTGGACGAGGGAGGAGAGGAGGTATGCAGGTATCGTTCTGAAGAAGGAGTCACGAACGAAATATTGAAGCGCGACGGCACCGTGGAATTGCGCAGGTATGACGCCTCCCTGAACCTGGCGCGGGTTGTAACCTTCAAGAAGCTTCGGCGGGACGGTATTCCCGGGCGGATCGAGCTTGAGGGTTATGGCATGGTGAGGTATTCGCTCGAGCTCGATTTGATCGAGGCGGAGCGACTTGACTAGTAACGGTACGTGGGTCCGAAAAGAATAAGCGTCTCCCTTCTGTTGTAAAAATATCCCATTTTCGAATAGCCGCGGTAATAGGACACGGCAAGCTCGTGCGGCTCTCTGCCGGACGACGGCTTTTTAAGAACAATCGTATTAAATAAATATTTCAGGTATACGCCCGCCCGTATGCCGACGTTCGGGAGATACCCGCCCGCAATCACCTCCACCTCGCATTCGACAAAAACCGGAATACCCGCTGAAAGAAGGTCGAGCCTGGCCCCTATAAAAATCGAGGGATTGGGAAGGATCAATCGTTCGGGGTAGCGGCGCAGCTTATAATCGAAGCCGATGCTCACGCCGCAATATTCTCCCGTGTATGTGGTATAGTGCCTGATCGCCTCATACCCGGTGTTCCTTACTGAGACGTGATGGTAGAGAATATATTCATCGCCGATGTGGGAGCTCGTGTGGTAGACGGAGGTTTCAAATACAAAACGCTTGTACCGAACATCCGTGTACAGAGTGCCGTTGAAATCGGCGTCGACGAAATTGAATGACTGGGAAAAGAGCTCGAACCGGCTGAAAACGCCGCCTGATCCTCCGATCTCTATGTCGACGCCGTTCACGTTTCGAAGGGTTATTCCCGGTATCTTGGCGCCGAAGTCGAATTCCATATAATGCTTGTTATTGCTTTCTGAATACATGTACAGGACGTTGATCGCGGGCGAACGGAGCAGGGCGGCGTGGGGATCGCGTGATAGCTTATTTTGGGAGAGGAATTCGAGATCGTATGCCGATGACGCGGCCGCCGGCATTAACAATGCCGCGGCGATGATGAAACGGAGGTTGCGTATGGATGTCCTCATGATTTTAGTGATATGAACCTGTAATGTCTTTGATTGCAATTATTTTTTAAGATTCCACTGTGATCAATGTTAAAATCCCTACGGCCGGAAATCCGGAGCCGGAATGGCCATGAAGGCGGTCCATCCGTATGCGGTTATGTGCTTTCTTACGGTGCGCCGTGCTCCCGATGCGCCTTAATTGCTAATTTCCCTTCGCACGTATTCTGTGCGAACATGGTGGGTGCCCTGCCCAGCAGCCAGGTGAGCACATTGTGGTTGCCCAGGATTCAATGCCGGCCGTAGTACTCGAAGAGCTTCTTAAATCCGGTCTTTCCGTTGGCTGATGTTATTAAAATCATGGCGAGGTCTTTCTGGTGTTGTTTACGATAAATAAAACACTCCGCAGATTGCCGCGGAGTGTTTTATTAAAACAAGAACAGGTATTTCCCGGATTTTTATCGTTCCTTATCCACTATGTTCACAGCTCCTCAAGGAGGCTGGTGAAGGTGTCATGGTGCTCTTCCTCGTCGGATAGAATCTTTTGAAACAGCCTTTTGGTGACCTGATCTTTTTCCCCATCCGCGGTTTCTATGATTTTTTTATACATTGCGATGGCGCTTTCCTCGTCCTTCGCGTCCTTGGTGAGCATTTCCCTGAGATTTTCGCCCACCACGATCGGTTCCGGCTTGGTCGTGGGTGTTCCCCCCAGATAGGCCAGTCTCTCGGCGATATCCTCTGCGTGCTTCATTTCCTGGATGGCGATTTTTTTCAATTCATCCTTTACCGCAAAGGCCTTGACTCCGCTCCATTGAACGTGCTGCCACATGTATTGAATCGACACCTGCAATTCGCGCCCTATGGCCTGGTTCAGCAACTCCATCAATTGTTTGGAAGCTTCCGGCATGGTTTTACCTCTTTTAATTATAAATTTTTATAAATGAGCTTGCTTACTTTAATAGGCAGATCTTTATTTTATTATAAAATAATAAACTTGAATGCCTTTTACTATTTAAAATATTAATGTGCTATTAGTCGTCACCTCCGGCTGCAGTTAATATACATAAAAATATATTAAAGTGTAATAAAAACTTTATAAAATAAACACTGTTGCTATATTCGAACCATTCCGTACGTAGTGAGAATGTACGCAGGACAAAATGATATCGTCATTATAAGTTTAACAACAAGGTGTGAATGAAGCCAATAAAAAACAGCATGAAGGGAAATTTTTTAAAAAATTACCGCAAGGGCCGTGCTCATGAAGAGACATACATTCCGCTCAAGACGGGCTTTTTAAAACTTGAATACGGGCTGAATGATTCTTCCGGCATGTTGTCTTTGGTTTCTTTTGTGCTGGAGGATAACGACAAGGCGATGGCCGTGGGCCGGAGGCTTGAATTGTTATTAAGCGAAGATGAAACCGGCGAGGTGGCGACGTTTATCAGCGAAAACGGGATCTCGGGATTACAATGGTCGGGGGGCCGGGTTTTCTGGGGGCATACGTATGACGACGATTCCCCTCCGTCCGACGGAAAAAGGATAAGTCTCGATAACTGGATTGACGAATGCATCGGCATAATGATAAATCCTGATGCCGATGAAATCGAGGAGCGAAGAAGGCTTGACGGGGAGGGATGACGCCTATGGCCGCAAGGGAGAGAAACAGGATATGCCCGGTGGAGCTCGCGGGCATGCTGGACTTAAATCTTCGAAGGTTCTTTCAAAATCCGAAAAAAATGCTGGGGCCATACGTGCGTGAGGGGATGAAGGTCCTGGACATGGGCTGCGGTCCCGGTTTTTTTTCAATGCAGATCGCGGAGATGGTCGGTGCAACGGGAAAGGTGACAGCCGCCGATCTGCAGGGGGGGATGCTTGAAAAGTTGGGCAAGAAAATCCGGGAAGCCGGCGTTCAAAATATTATCTCACTGCATCAATGCGGGAGGGACGCGACAGGCTTGTCGGAAAAGTTCGATTTTATATTGATTTTTTATATGCTTCATGAGGTCCCCAGCCCAAAGGAATTTTTACGGGAAATGAAAACATTGCTAAAACCGAACGGGAAGGTCTTCATAGCCGAGCCTAAATTCCATGTTTCAAAGCGTGATTTTGCCGTGGTCATCGAAATGATGAAGAACATGGGATATAACATTGTGCACGTGCCCGGGATATTATTGAGCAGGACGATTGTGGCGTCGATATGATTGCAGCTCCATTTTACAAAACATTCTTGACAAATGGGTGCGGCCGGTCTTTCTCACAAGAATGTTTCAGGTTAAAGTTCAGGAAAGGCTACATAACTTTTTCGAAGTTTGTAGGGAATTGCATCATTTGATTGAATAAACAGGGAGAATTAAGATGATTCCGGACGGATACATCGAATATAAACGAAGGGAGTTTTGCAAGGACGTGAGGTGTCCGGTTCAGGGTGAGCTTGACGTTCTTAAGGAAGGCTCGGGCGAATACGAAAAAACAAGGAATATCTGCAAGAACAAGTGCAGATATTCTACCTATCAATTTCATCACTGGTTGATTGAGAAAGGCTATCTTATTATTCGACCTGCGGATTAAACAATTACGTTGCATGATGAATATCATATAACAGCCATGAGCTGTAATTAGAATGTGTAAGTAAAGGAGATATAGAGATTTTAAGAGATAGAGGGATACCTATAACAAATATTCATCTCAACATCTCGAGTATCTCCTTATCCCCTATTTCCATAAGGAGGTATGACAATGCCTGATGCGGGAAAAATTCTTGATGCAAGGGACGCGAAGGACATGGCCCCGGAAAGGGCCGCAACCTGCAAGTCTAAATATATCAAAGGGTCTGAAAGCATGGACTGGGGCATGCGCAGCCGCCTTTCCAGGCTCATCAAGGATGACGGGCACTGCTTTTTCATGCCCATCGACCACGGCTACTTTCAGGGGCCCACGCGCTGCCTGGAGAGGCCGGGAGACACCGTGTGCGATCTTCTTTCCTACTGCGACGCCCTGTTCGTTACCAGGGGCGTGCTCAGGAGCTGCATCGATCCCGACAATGAAATGCCGATTATCCTGCGCGTGTCCGGAGGAACCAGCGTGATCGGCAAGGATCTCGCAAACGAGATCGTCACCACCTCGATCGACGACATCATCAGGCTCAACGCGAGCGCGGTCGGCATCTCCATTTTCATCGGAACCGATTATGAGAAGGAGAGCCTCGCCAATCTGAGTTTCATCGTGAACGAGTGCGAAAAGTACGGGATCCCGGTCATGGCGGTCACCGCGGTGGGCAAGGAGCTGGAAAAGCGGGACGCCCGGTACCTGAGCCTCTGCTGCCGTATCGCCGCAGAGCTCGGCGCGAAGGTGGTGAAGACCTACTGGTGCGAGGATTTCGACAGGGTGTCGAACGGCTGCCCCGTCCCGGTCGTGATGGCGGGCGGGCCCCAGTGCGAGACCGAGCGCGAGGTGTTCGAGTTCGTGCATGACGGCATGCAGCGCGGCGCCATAGGGGTGAACCTGGGCAGGAACGTGTGGCAGAATCAGTTTCCTGTGGCAATGGCCAAAGCTCTGCAGGCGGTCGTCCACAAGAACGCGACCCCTGATCAGGCGGTGGATATTTATAAAGAGACAAAGGAACGCTGCTGATCCCTCCCAATTATGCGCGTCGCAATGTATTACAACAACAGGGACGTGAGGATCCAAGAGATGCCGGTTCCCGATATCGGTCCGGGCGAGATCCTGGTCAAGGTGATCTCGAGCGGCATCTGCGGCAGCGACGTGATGGAATGGTATCGGATTCCGAAGGCTCCCCTCGTCCTTGGCCATGAGGTTTCGGGGGAGATCGTGCAGACCGGCGTGGAAGTTGTGGATTACCATCCAGGCCAGCGCGTGTTCGTCTCCCACCATGTTCCCTGCAATACCTGCCGGTATTGCCTGAACGGGGACCACACGGCGTGCGAGACGCTACACACGACCAACTTCGATCCAGGCGGGTTCGCCGAGTATGTCCGCGTACCGCGGCTCAATGTCGACCGGGGCGTGTTCGTGCTTCCGGAGGGACTCTCGTTCGATCTGGCCACGCTTATCGAACCGCTCGCCTGCGTGGTCAGGGGGCAGAGGATCGCGCGCCTGAGGCCCGGCCAGAGCGTGCTCGTCCTTGGCAGCGGTATGTCAGGCTTGCTGCACATCGCGCTCGCCCGCTCACTGGGTGCGGGACGGATCATCGCCACCGACATAAGCGAGTACCGCCTCGATGAGGCGAAAAAATTCGGGGCCGACGCGGTCATACACGCCCGCGATGACGTGCCGAAGGCAGTGAGGGAGTCGAACCGCTCCAGGCCCGCCGACCTGGCGGTGGTGTGCACCGGCGTTTTGTCCGCATTCGAACAGGCGCTCGCATCGGTCGACCGGGGCGGCACGGTGCTCTTTTTCGCGCCCACCGAGCCGGGGGTGAGCCTCTCCGTGCCGATACATGCGCTCTGGCGCAACGGGACGACCCTGCTTCCTTCCTACGGAGGAAGCCCGGCTGACATTGCCGTCGCCATCGAGCTTCTGGCTGCGGGCCGCTTGAATCTCGATGGGATGATTACCCACCGGCTTCCGCTGGAGCGGGCCGCAGACGGATTCAGGATGGCGGCGGAGGCGTCACAGTCGATCAAGGTGATACTCAAGCCGCACCGGGAGTAGTGAAACCGGCTGGAAAATTCTTATTTGATTCCTCCCGTTAATTATGTCAGAAGCCTGGTTTCGACAACTGCCGGGTAAGGGGGTTGCATAATGAAAGTAGATGGTGCGGTCGTGCTCATAACCGGGGCCTCGAGCGGGATCGGCAGGGCCGCGGCCCTGGCCTTTGATCGTGCGGGTGCGAGGGTCGCCATGGCGGCGAGGAGGAAGGAGCATCTTAAGGCGAACGCCGCCGCGATGAACGGCGCGCTCGTCCTGCCGACCGACCTGTCCGATGAAAAGCAGGCCGTCGCCATGGTCGATAAAACCGTCAGGCATTACGGCAGGATCGATGTGCTTATAAACAACGCCGCCGCGATCATCGTCTCAAGCGCGGACGAGGTGGCCTCCGACGATCTTATCCGGTCGTTCAGGACCAACTTCATCGGCCCACTGCGCGCGGCGAACCGGGCCGCTCACTACATGCGCAGACAGGGCTACGGACACATCATTAATGTAGGGTCCCCCGGTTTCATGATCGGCATCCCGTTTTATCTGCCGTATGTATGCTCCAAGGCGGCCATGTGCGGGTGGACGCGCACCATCCAGGCGGAATGGGCGGAAACAGGAATCAGGGTGAGCGAGTATTTCCCCGGCTACATCAAGACCGATTCAAAGGCGGAATCCAGGCGTGGTCCCGTCGACCAGGACGCGATCATCGATCCGGACCAGGGCGCGGTCACGCGGTTTTTTACTATGCCCAAAACCCCGGAGCACGTCGCCCGGCAGCTTGTCTCGCTGGTTGAAAAGCCGAGGCTTCTGGTGTACTCGAGCGGTCTCACGAGCTTCGGCTCCTGGATCGCCAACGTGCCCGGCTGGCGTATTCGCATTGCGATGGGGATCGCCCGCGCCGCGAGAAAGCGACTGGGACTCGGAATTGTTAAGGATTGATTCGATCGGTTTGCGCTGTATCTTTTCAGACTGAGTTCTCTTACAATCTCTCAAGGCACGAATCGATGACCGCATCCGGCGGTTCATCATCATTTATTTCAGACAGTAAAGCCGCCAATTCCCGTATTTTTCCCGCGTCCATGTTTAATTTTTCTGATATGCGTTCAATATCGGAATCCGTCAATACCGGGTTGGTTTTTTTTAATTTGGAAAAAGCCAGTATTATCCTGCACACCGCCCTGATTTTCTCCTCCCTTTCTTTCGACGCCCGCTCTGAATCCGCGATGTTCCCAAGCATGATCCTTTCGGACGCGTTCAGGCGGTTGGCGAAGCTTCTGATCAGCCTCTGGGCGAACGAGGGATTCATCTCGATGAGCGCCTCGAGGTTTCCCGTCTCCGCGACCGCGAGCACGCAGTCCGTTCTGCATATCGCCGTTGCCAGGCGAGGCTGGCCGCCCGCGATAGCCATCTCCCCGAAGATATCCCCCTGGGTGAGGGTGGCCATGACGACCCGCTCGCCGGTCTCCAGTGTTTTTATGATGTCCACCTCGCCCTTTTTTATGAGATAAAAAGCGGTTGCCTCGTCCCCCTGCTTAAAAAGCGTCCGGCCGGCGCTGATTCTCTGTTCATGCTGCATGACCGAAGCGGGCCTTACGAAGAGCTGCCTGGTGCTTTTGGACCCGGGAAGGCGCAGGTTGAACGACAGTCCCTTCATGAGTCGGTAGAGATTATATTTAATAAGGAAAACCAGAAATCCACGCGGCCTTCGGCTGAACCGCACAAGCGTGCCGGAGATATGCGTCTGCTCATCATGGGCGTCCCAGATAACACTTCCGGGCACTCCCGGCGAAGAGAAATTCTGGCATTCGAACCTCAGAAGGCACCGCGTCCCCGGCCCGAGACTCTCCGCTGTTTTGAGATGGCAGTTTCGGTGCGTGAGGTGGTAGGTGATCGTCCTGCCGGCCGCCCCGTTCGTCTCCATGTCAACGTCGATAATGATCGGTATCCTGATGATGCTGTTTTGAAAATATTTCGGGTTCACCATGCCGATTATGAAGAGGTTCAGGGAATAGAGCGCGGGCAGGAGGGTGAAGAGCATGTAATACTCTTCGGTTTTCAATCCGTATCCAAAAGCGGAGAGGACGACGCCCGCCGCCGGCACTGATGCCAGCGAGGCGACAAGCATGATTGAAATAAATCCTATCTTGAAAGGGCCCAGCCCCAGGCGTATCAACGGAACGCGCTTCGTGCTTTTCGATCCCATTGAACGGAGGATCCACCGCTCATACTGCGGCTGCCGCTGCACCGCAGCCCAGTCCTCGAGGAAGAGATGGTGTTTTGTTAACCCGTCCTGAAGCGGAAGGTTCTGGGACCTGGCGAGCATGTATTCCATCCATAAAATCAGCACGACCAGGAGAGGCGCAATCCAGTAGGTGGCGTATCCTCCGACGAAAAGAAGCGTGTCGTATGCGCCGTGAAAAAGCAACGGGAAGACCAGCGCATTGAATGCGTAGACTGCTTTATTCATGCGTGAGCCCGAAAGCCTCATGAGCGCGAGATAGTATCCGATCATACCGCAGGTGAGCACGTGCAGTGGGACGGAGCTGATGAGCCTCACGATTACCACCGATGTCCGGATATCGAGGGCGTAGAGTATATTCTCCACGGTGGCGAATCCCATTCCCAAAAGCATGGCCGAGATGACCGAATTGAGGACCATGAGGACATGCCTGGAGGCATACATGAGAAAAAGGATGAGGATGAAGGCGGAGGTTTTTTCAGCAAGCGCCGCGTGCAGGAACCCGCGGGCGATGTCTCCCTGCAGGGCTGCAGCCTGCCCGGCGTGCTGTTTGAAGAGAACGATCACAAGCGCCAGTATGGCTCCATAGATGAAATATTCAAGATGATGGAGATAGCTCGGCTTTACAATGAAATAGCGGTGATAAAAGACATAGATTATCGGGATCGGCAGAACTGCCAGGATTATTATGAATGTTAGGGACGCCACAATCGTTTACGCTAACGAGCCGGTTTCATTAATGTTTTTTCACGGAAGATCCGGGAATGTAATTATAGATCGAAGAAAAGAAGAGGCAGCAAGCATTTTTTTATGTGATCGGCTATTGAAAAATAGTTAATGGCCGACCATTAATTTCTTTACAAACAAGGCCTTGGAGAAAAAATAAACGTGCTCGTGCGTGGATGTAAATTTTTATAAAATAGCCCGGCAAGGTGCCGTGTGAGTGTATACCCTTGTATATGGAGACGAGATATGAAAGATGTAGTGATCGTCAGCGGCGCGAGGACCGCGATCGCAAAGTTCGGCGGCGCGCTCAAATCGGTGCCGGTGGTGGACATGGGTGCATTGGTGATAAAAGAGGCGCTGCGGCGCGCGAAGGTCAGGCCGGAGCCGAGCGGCCTCATGAAGGAGGCGGCCCCCGATAAGCTCAAGAACAAGGGGATGATCGAGCTTGAAAAAAAGGCGTACGACTGGGATGATTCCTGTGCGCCGATCACCGTTGACGAGGTCATAATGGGCAACGTGCTGCAGTCCGGGCAGGGGCAGAATACGGCGAGGCAGGCGATGATCAAGGCAGGGCTTCCCAAGGAAACGCCCGCCTGTACCATTAATAAAATCTGCGGTTCCGGGCTCAAGGCCATCGCCGAGGGCGCGCAGGCGATCATGTCCGGTCAGGCCGATATCGTGGTCGCCGGCGGGCAGGAGAACATGAGCCTCGCCCCCATGGCGCTCAAAGAGGCGCGTTGGGGATACCGGATGGCCATTTCGGGCGTGGGTGAGGTCCACGATCTCATGGTCTTCGACGGGTTGTATGAGATATTTTACGGATATCATATGGGGCTGACCGCGGAGAATATAGCCAAGCTTTACGGCATAAGCAGAAGGGAACAGGATGAGCTCGGCCTACTCTCGCACACCAGAGCGCGAAAGGCCATTACCGAAGGTATTTTCAAGGAAGAGATCGTCCCCGTCGTCATGAAGGGCGCCAAGGGCGATGATGTATTCGAGGTAGACGAGAGGCCCATGGAAACCACCCTGGAAAAGATGGCCCAGATGAAGCCGGCATTCAGCAAAGACGGCACCGTTACCGCAGGCAACGCCTCGGGCATCAACGATGCCGCAGCCGCGGTTCTCATGATGTCTGCCGACAGGGCTAAAGAGCTTGACATAGAGCCGTTTGTGAAGATCAAGGCGTTTGCCGCAGGCGGCGTGGATCCTGCCTATATGGGACTCGGCCCCGTGCCCGCGGTGCGCAAGGTACTGAAGCGTTCGGATATGACCGTCAAGGATCTGGAGATGATCGAGCTGAACGAGGCCTTTGCAGCCCAGGCGATCGGCTGCTACCGGGAGCTCGGGCTGGACAACGAAAAGCCGAACCGGCTGGGAAGCGGGATATCACTGGGGCATCCGATCGGATGCACCGGTGCCCGGATGATGGTCACCACCATGTATGAGATGAAGCGCAGGAATTTCACCAACTGCCTCGTCACTATGTGCATCGGAGGCGGCATGGGATTCGCCATGATCGTGGAAAAAGTCTAGACTACGAAAAGAAAAACCCGCTCTTATGAGCGGGTTGCTGTTGGTGGTATTCCCTTTACTAGACTGTGAAGTTTTGTCTATTAGCCACCAAGAAGCTGTAAGACCGTCCTTGTTTTTAGATTCGCCTGAGCCAGCATTG
>CAZHAD010000047.1:0-16394 GCA_964529965.1 uncultured Leptospirales bacterium
TATCATTAATTCTGAACATGAATGCGATATTTGCAAATCCTTCCAAGCCTTCCCCATACACATCACCGTGATATGAGCCTGATTTTAACGCTCCGATCGTAAAGCCGTAATCGACGCCGAATTCCAATGAAATGGTAAATACATCACCGAAGTTGAAGTTGAATCCGGCAAGGACGAGGCCTATGTCCCCCTTGAAAAGATCGACCTTGACTTTTGTCGGCATAAACAATCCAAAGAGCAGGGCATTGTTTGCCGGAAAATAATTATAAAATATAAATAAAGTGTAATCATCTAAAGGGGAGATGGTATAGGAAGCATGTAAATAATGAATCCCGATGCGCGGCCCGAACCAGTACCTCACGAGCTCGCCACGCAGGTTTGATGGAGAGATGCCAAAGGTATGAATCAGGTTGAAATGCGTGAACTTCTGGTGGTCTTCGGATATGAGCCCGCCGCCGAGTTTCAGCCTGTAGTTGAACGAATTATTGGCGGCAACTGCGGTGTCCAGAATAATGCCCCCGCTGCTTCCGATATCACTGGTCCAGCCCTCCACATCGCCGCCCAGAATTCCTCCATAATTTGTAAAGCCTCTTTGGACATCTCCATACACGCCAAAACCCACAGCCATGGCGGGCTGAAATGACAATAAGATAAAAAGAGCCGCGCCGCTTAAAAATATAAATGTCTTCATGCAAAATCCTCCAAAATTTAAATTTTTAAGAAGGAAACTCATATATATGTGTTTGCAGACTTGTCGTAACACACGATGTCATTGCAAACGCAGCAACGCAACAACATAGGAGTTAATTTTCGCGGCAAATCTGTTGACGTGTTGTTCCGGGCAATTTTTGCATGAATTCTGTCTTTTGCTTATGGGTAATATTTCCATATAATTCATGGTTATTCTGTCTGAGATAATTCAAAAAATAAACAAAAAAATATGGGAGAAGCATTTTTTAAAAAAAATAAAATTATGTCCCCTGCCAAAAAAAGCTTAAAATATTCAAGATTTAGCCGATTATGAAGTAAGGAGAAAATTTTTTCATAAGGATTTATTCATGTTCGATAACACCGAAATGGGACTGACCAACTACCTACTCGAGAAGGGACTCGACGTCGAATCGATCAGGAGAAAAGTGATCTCCAATAACATAGCCAACGTGGACGTGCCCCATTTCAAGCGGAGCGAGGTCGATTTTGAAAGCGAGCTGAAGCGCGCGATCATGGACGGGGAGGACCCTGACAACAAGCTTCCCGCGCTCATAACCTCCAGGCGCCACATTCCCTTTTACGTTCCACGCGATATCATGAGCGTACAGCCCAGGATAAATCTGGACTACAACACCACGTACCGTAACGACGGGAACAACGTGGATGTGGAAAAGGAGATGGTCGACGCAGCCAAAAACCTGATGAGGTATAACGCATTCGTCGCCGGAATAAACCATAATTTCAGAATGCTTAAATTCGTCTCCAGGCTGGCGTAATGAGTGACGGGTTGAATGAATATCCCCATGTCATTGCGAGGAGCGCAGCGACGAAGCAATCTTACGATAGTCAAACAGATTGCTTCGCTTTGCTCGCAATGACAGTGTCTGAGGTGTAAAGAGGTTCGAGTGAAAAAAGTTAGAAGGTGTGAGAGGCGAGAGTTGTGGATCGATTAAAACAGGATAAAAGCGGAAAGAAAGAAAAATATCGTGTGATTGGTTCAGGGAGATAAAGATGGGAATGTTCGACAGCTTTAACATATCAGCCACCGGCCTAACCGCGCAGCGGCTCAGGATGGACCTGATAAGCAACAACATAGCCAATGCGACCACCACCCGTACACCAGAAGGCGGACCTTACAGGCGTAAGAGGGCCATTTTCGCGCCGATCAATATCCGGCCATTTTACAAGTCTCCATTGGTTCCTGCGCGTATAGACCACGGGGCCGGCAGGGGGGTGAGGGTCGTTAAGATAGAAGACGACCGGTCCCCGTTCAGGCTGGTGTATGATCCGACCCATCCGGATGCGATCAAGACCGGGCCCAAGACCGGGTACGTCGAAATGCCGAACATCAACATCGTTACTGAGATGACCGATCTAATATCCGCTTCACGCTCGTACGAGGCCAATGTACAGATGATAAACAACGAGAAGAGTATGTTCAACAGGGCCCTTGAAATCGGCAGGGGCGGGGTATAAGGAGGTAGAGGATGTGCAGGGAAGCGGTGCCCAGCAATGAAATCCATACGTCTCACGGGATGTCGAAGCGCTCGCGTATAAAGCGTGAGGATCGGTTGTGGAACCATATCAACGACCTGATGCTGACATCGAAAATAGAATTGAGGAATACCATGATTAAGGGAGTGCAGTAATGAATACGATCATCAATCCGGTCGGCAATATCGTAACTCTAAGAACCACGGACCCGCTCCACTTCAGCGACAGGGTCAAGCGGGAGCCCGAGTATGACGATGTGTCCACTTCGTTTGCCGATTCACTCATGAAATCGCTCGGCAAGGTCAACGATCTTCAGGTGGAATCGGATAACCTCCAGCAGAAGATGATTTACGAGCCTGAATCGGTCGACATCCACACGGTCATGATCGCCATGCAGAAGGCGGAGGTGGCCCTTTCCTTCACCAAAGCGGTAAGGGACGAGGCGATACGTGCATACAGGGAGTTGATTAACCTGAGGTAATTATTTTCGTCCGGTCCTGTAGAGACGCAATGCATTGCGTCTCTACAGGACCGGCACTAGATTGTTCAATTAATTTTTATGTATATTTTTATTAATATTTTTAGAAAAATTAATTGACATTTTTTTTTGTCATCTTATTCTGCATTATGTCTCATTATGCCTTAATGCTTCGGATTCCATGCATTTGAGGCAACCATAGGAGGGCCTATGTTTGAATTTTTGAAAAAAACATTCAACCAGATGAAGGAAATATTCGGCAAGCTTGATACGACGAAAAAGATAATCATCGGGGTGGTGACGGGTGTCGTCGTCGTTGCGTTTATCGTGCTTCTCTCGGTGTCGAGCGCGCAGCCGAACGTGGTCCTTTTTTCCGACCTGAATACGGAAGACTTCGGCCAGGTCACGAAAAAACTGGAGGACCTGGGCTACAGCTATCAAACCTCCGGCCAGACCACCATCATGGTGCACCCGAGCCAGCGTGACGTCATTTTGACAAAGCTCGCACAGGAGAAAATGATTCCTAAGGGGATACCCGGATGGAAGCTTTTTGACATGACCAAGTGGACCGAAACTGAAAAGGAGCTCGACGTAAAGTATATGCGCGCCTTGAGGGACGAGATAAAGCGACACATCGAGTCCCTGAAAAACATCGAAAAGGCGGACGTGGACATCGCCATGATGGAGGACAGCATCTACACGGACAATCAGACCCCCTATACCGCGGCCGTCACCGTACAGCTGAAGCCGGGGTACGACAAGCTCTCCCAAAAGGAGATAAAAGGAATCATCTTCCTGGTGTCCCGCGCGGTGGGAAACAGGCTTAAGCCGGAGAATATCACGGTTACGGATGAATACGGCAATATCATATCCGATTTTGACGACGAGCTCGACAAGGCAAAAACCGAATACACGATACTCGAATACCGCCACAAGCTTGAGGAGCGGGCCAGGGTCAAGATGCTCAAGGACATCAGGGCCGGGCTTGACCGGATTTACACTCCTGACCGGATTCAGATTCTGCGCCTCAACATGGAGTTCAACTGGGACAAGGTGGCCGAGGAGCAGGAGGAGTACACTCCCATTGTGCTGGAGAAGGCAGACCCCACCAAGCCCTATTCCACCAGAAAAATCAAAGACTCGCTGGTAATATCCGAAAAGACGACGAAGGAGAAATTCCAGGGGCATGGATGGAACCCGGAGGGGCCGGCCGGCACCGAGGGAAATGTCCCGCCCGGCTATAAGGCAAGCGACGACCAGTACGCGAAATACAGCAAGAACGAGGATATCAAGAACCACGCGGTCAACAAGACTATGCGAAAGATCGAGCGTGCGCCTTACGAAATCGCCAAGGTTTCGGTATCCGTTGCGATAGACGGCATTCAGAGCCTGCCCAAGCTCCCCAACGGTGAATATGATCTGGATCCCACCAAACAGCCGGTGCAGACGCCACTCGCGCCCGAGCAGCTGAAAAAGGCGGAGAACATAGTAAAAAAGGCGATCAACTACAACGAGGCCCGCGGCGACCAGGTGGCGGTGGAAAACATCATGTTCGACCGGAGCAGATACTGGGAGACCATACGAAGCGAGTTCAAAAAGAAGGAGCAGATCAAGAGGATACTCCTGGCTGCGCTCATCGGGGTTATCGCCCTCTTCGTCGGGTTTATCCTTTTCCGCGCCATATCCAAGGAGCTGGAGCGGCGCCGGAGGGCCAGGGAAGAGCAGCTTGCTCTCGAACAGCAGCGGATGCGCGAGGCCGCGCTCCGGGCTGCAGAGGAGGAGGGAATCGATGTGGAGCTCTCTCTTGAGGAGCGGGCTCGTCTTGAGCTGCAGGAAAATGCAATCAATCTCGCAAGGGAGCGGCCTGACGACGTGGCTCAGCTTCTGAGGACATGGTTGGCGGAGGAGTAGCACATCTCACTTGCCCTCACCCGCGCGCTGCGCACGCCGAGCACTTTTAGAACATCCTGTCCGTGCTCGGCACTGCGACATCCTGTCGGGAGCCTCTCCTATGTAATTTAAGCTCGGAAAAAAGGAGAGGGTTTCCGTTGAATCAGGCTTTTTTTTGATTTCCCCCTCTCCTTTCATCATTTATTAATGGGAGAGGCGCCAAACAGGACGTTTCAGTGGCAGACGCATTTTGAACATCGTGTTCAGCGTCTGCAGGCGGTCATCCTGACCGCTCCCAACCGCGGACAGGAAGATCCCGACATGGATGTCGCAATGCAGCGCCGTGCAGAATGCACGAATAAGGCGCTGTGCCGAATAGCGCTCGGCGTGCCAGGGGGTGAGGGGCTAATTTTGATTTGACATTGATATATTTATATTATTAATTTGATTTTAAGGTCGATAATATAATATAGTATGGGTTCATCCTGGGCGCGAGGATAATTTAATACATGCTTCAATCGAAGAAATTACAGCTTTCCGGACGGCAAAAAGCCGCCATCTTTCTTGTTTCCCTCGGATCTGAGGTATCCTCGGAGATATTCAAGCACCTGAGGGAGGACGAGATCGAGCAGCTTACCTTTGAGATCGCGCGTCTGGACCGGATCGAGCCGGAAGACAGGGACAAGGTTTTACAAGAGTTCCAGGAAATGATGATGGCTCAGGAATTCATCCAGAACGGCGGCATCGATTACGCCAGGGACGTTCTGGAGCGGGCGCTGGGAACGCAGAAGGCCATCGACATCGTGAACCGGCTCACCTCCTCGCTGCAGGTGCGTCCTTTCGATTTCATACGCCGTACCGATCCGAGCCACCTTCTGAACTTCATCCAGGGAGAGCACCCGCAGACCATCGCCCTGATTCTCGCGTATCTCGATCCGCAGAAGGCGGCCCAGATTCTTTCCGGCCTGTCGCACCAGATCCAGGCGGACGTGGCCAAGCGGATCGCACAGATGGACCGGACCTCTCCCGATGTGCTGCGTGAGGTGGAAAGGGTTCTCGAGCGGAAGCTCTCAACCCTGGCGAGTGAGGACTTCACCTCCGCGGGTGGCATCGACTCCATCGTCGAGGTCCTGAACAACGTCGACCGCGGCACGGAGAAGATCATCATCGAGGCGCTGGAGGAGGAGGATCCCGAACTCGCCGAGGAGATCAAGAAACGGATGTTCGTGTTCGAGGACATCGTCCTCCTGGACGACCGCTCCATTCAGAAGGTGCTCCGCGAGGTGGACACCCAGGATCTGGCAAAGGCCCTCAAGGGTGTGGACGCCGAGGTCCAGGAGAAGATTTACCGGAACATGTCGAAACGCGCCTCGTCGCTTTTACGTGAAGACATGGATTTCATGGGACCCATAAGGCTCCGCGACGTGGAGGAATCGCAGCAGAAGATCGTCAATATCATAAGAAAACTCGAGGAATCCGGCGACATAATCGTCGCGCGCGCCGGAGAGGAGGAGCTGGTTGTCTAAGCTTGTGTTTAAACCCGGCGAGATCCGGCAGATGAACCTGCCGAAGCAGATAGAGCTTCCTTCGAAATATCAGAAAAACCTGATCGAGACCGAGGACTTCAAGGAATTCGAGGTCGACGAGGAGGGGAACCCGATCGACGTCTACCAGGGCCCTTCCATCGAGGAGATGGAGGCCGAGCTCGAGCGCTACCGCCGCGAGACAGAGGAAGAAGTCAAGGAGATGCTCGAACAGGCGCGCGAGCGGGCCAAGCAGATAGAGGAGGAGGGCCGCCAGGCCGCGTTCAACGAGCTCCAGAACGCCAAGGAGCAGGTCAACAGCGAGATGGAGCACCTCAAGGTCGAGTCCGAGCATGAGATTGAGAGGGGCAAATTCGAAGCGGAGAAGATGATCAAGGAGGCGGAGCTCAAGGTTTCCGAGATTGAGCACGAGGCGTACAAAAAGGGCTACGACGCCGGCAGGGAAGAGGGCTACAAGGAAGGGCAGGCGGAGGTCATGCGCCTCATCGACCGGCTGGGCACGATCGTGTCCACCGCGGTGGACATCCGCGACGATATCATCAGGTCCTCGGAGAAGCTCATGACCGAGATGATCCTCATGATCGCCCGGAAGGTCATCAAGGACGAGATCGTCGAGCGCCGCGAGGTGGTCATTAACAACATCAAGGAGGCGATAAAGCGGGTCAAGGACCGCGATCGCATCGACATCAGGGTCAATTTTGCGGACCTCGACATGACCACCGCCCACAAGGACGAGCTCATCAAGATGATGGAATCTCTTAAAAAGGTAAATATATACGAAGATTCGAGGGTGGAGCGCGGGGGCTGCATCATCGAGACGGACGTCGGCGCCATTGACGCGAAGATATCGACCCAGCTCGATGCGATTGAGGAAGCCATAAGGAACACGACGACATTATAAAAGACGCGGTATGGCACGGCTGGTCGTGGTGACGCGATAGAGGGATTTGATTGATGTAGAGGCGCGATTATGCGCGTCTCTACGGGATAACCAATAAGAGGGCGCAAGAAAATATATGACAATGAGACATAACGCATGATAAAAATCCTTCCGCACGAAAAGATCGATATTCTCTCCAAGTACAGGGACATAGTCCAGGATGTCGATCCGATACGGTATATCGGCAAGGTGGAGAGGATCGTGGGCCTGACCATTGAATCGGTCGGTCCCGACGTCGAGTACGGCGAGCTGTGCAAGATCAGGCTTGAGAAGGGCGAATATCTGTATGCGGAGGTGGTGGGGTTCAACCGCAACAGGGTCGTTCTCATGCCCGTGGGCGATATGAAGGGGGTCATACCAGGTGCGGACGTGATCGCCGCAGGCTCCGCGCTCATGGTACCGGTGGGCGACGTGCTTCTGGGCAGGGTCATTTCAGGCGTTGGTGAACCCATGGACGGCAAGGGCGAGATTTTCGCAAGGGAGAAATACCCGGTTACGAGCCTTCCGATCAACCCCCTGGAGCGGGCAATCATCGACCGGCCCCTGTCCGTCGGAATACGCGCAATTGACGGGCTCAACACCGTGGGCCGTGGGCAGCGGCTCGGCATATTTTCCGGCTCGGGCGTCGGCAAATCGACCATCATCGGCATGATTGCGCGAAACACCGAGGCGGACGTCAACGTGATTGCGCTGATCGGCGAGCGCGGCAGGGAGGTGAAGGACTTCGTAGAGAAGGAGCTCGGGCCGGAGGGGCTGCGCAACTCTGTGGTCGTGGTGGCGACCTCAAACCAGCCCGCCATGCTCCGCATCAGGGGCGCGTACCTTGCACATGCGGTTGCGGAGTATTTCCGCGACAGGGGCAGACACGTCAATCTTCTCATGGATTCGATCACCCGATTTTCCATGGCCCAACGCGAGGTGGGGCTCGCCGCAGGCGAGCCCGCGGTCATGCGCGGGTATCCTCCGTCCGTGTTTTCGCTCATGGCCAAGCTTATGGAGCGCTGCGGGACGATCGCCGCAGGGGGCAGTATCACCGGTTTTTATGCGGTGCTCGTGGAGGCCGACGACATGAATGAGCCGATTGCGGACCATGCACGCAGCATTCTGGACGGCCACATCGTGCTCGAGCGGCGGCTGGCTCACAGGGGGCATTACCCGGCCGTGGACGTGTTGCAGTCGATTTCCCGCTGCATGAAAGACGTGGTCACGCCGGAGCACAACGGGGCCGCTGCCAGGTTCAGGGAGCTTCTTGCGGCGTATGCGGATCATGAAGATGAGATAAGCCTGGGCGCGTATGCCAAGGGCTCGGTGCCCGAGGTTGACCTCGCGATCGAGATGATGGGCCGGATGAACGAGTTTCTGAAGCAGGGAATATACGAAAAGGACGGATACGATTCGATCGTGCAAAAGCTCATAGGCATGTTCGGAGAAAAGAGAGTCGCGGCGGCGAGGCCGGATATTGCGGCACGTACCCCGTCGTTTGTGCGGATCGTGCGATAATATATGAAAAAATTCAAGTTCAACCTCCAGACCCTCCTGAATATCCGGGAGGCGCGGGAGAGGCAAATCCAGAACGAGCTCGCTCAGATCGTGCGCCTTCAGAACATCGAGCGGGCCAGACAGGACGAGCTGCGCCGCCGGATAGGAGAGCAGCAGTCTCTGTTCGGGGACAAGCTGAGGAAGGGCGCGTATTCGGCGGGCGAGGCGGTCCTGTTCGAGAGGTTCGTGGACGTGTCCCTGCGTGCGATCAACGCCGCGGAGGACAGGATACAGCGCATGGAGCCTCAGATTCAGGAGGTAAGAACCAGGCTCGTTGAAGCCTCCCGGGCGAGGAAGGTGGTGGAGAGGCTGAGGGTGCGGAAGAAGGCCGAGTACGACTATGAGTTGAACCGGGAGCTGGCGAAGGAAAATGACGAGATGAACCAGAAGATATATGCAAACAGGAAAAAAGCACAAGCATGGGAGGGGAGGCAATGATCGATAATATGTATACCGTAATGAAGCGCATCAACGAAATTCGGAGCAGGTTCGGATTGAGGTCGCACTGGCCCGCGAACCTGAGCGCCGCCCGCCGTAAGCCCGCCGGCTTTCAGGATATGTATGCAAGGGCGCTGAATGGCCGCGAACCGGACAGGGGCCGGGCTTCGGCTAACGAACCGTCTGCCATTAAGGGTAAGACTGTTGATGAAATAAAAAAGCTCGCCGATTACTATGCAACCGCAAGCAAGGTTCCTCCCGGTCTGGTAAAGGCGGTTATCGAAACGGAGTCGGGTTTCAATCCCCGAGCCCTTTCAACCAAGGGCGCCAAGGGTCTGATGCAGCTCATGCCGTCGGTCATCAGCTCAATGGGGGTCAGGGATCCCTATGATCCGAATGAGAACATCAATGCGGGAGTCAATATGCTGAAGACCCTTCTTAAAAATTACAACTGGGATTACAAAAAGGCCCTTGCAGCGTATAATGCAGGCGAGTCGGCGGTAGATGCACGAGGCGGCGTGCCGGAATATGATGAAACCCGTGAATTCGTAAAGAAGGTGATTAATGCCTATATCAGGAACAGTGACTAACGCCATGCGTGATCATTAATGGATAACTACATTGAATTCATACGGAAGCGGAACTGGCCGTGTGCGAGCCGCCGGCTCCGGGAGGTCTGAGTAATGAAGAATATATCGAATAAAGCGAAGATCCTCTATCTGTTGATCCTCATTGTTTTCATCACCGGCTTCGGCCTGTTCTGGATGGATTACATCGGACTCATCGACGTGTATTCATACGTCCAGGGGCTCAGGGGCCAGCCGGAGCTCGTGACCGAGGCCAGGGACGACGAGCCCTCCCTGATGGAGCGCGAGGAGTTTGAAAAGGAAAAACAGAAGCTCGCCGAGCGGATCGAGGACCTTGACAAGCGCGAGGCCCTGATAGCTGAAAGGGAAAAGGACCAGCAGGCGCAGAGGGAAAAGTTTGATGAGATGCGGAAGGGCCTTGACCTGGAGAAGAAAAAGTTCGATCAGGAACGCACCATGTATTCCGGCTACAAGAAAAACGTGCTGGTGCTCGCAAACAAGATCGTGAATATGCCGCCGGAAAGCTCGGTGAATATAATGCTCAACTGGGAGGACCCGCTCATCATTGACGTGCTCAGACAGATTGACGCCGACGCCCAGGAGGCCGGTAGGGTAAGCATAACTCCCTATCTGCTGCAGATCATGTCGGAGAAGAGAGCCGACCGGGCAAGCAGGATCATGTACCTTATGACGCAGATTTGAGGCGGTGATCCCTGGTTTATTGCAGCGCGACCGCTCTTTCCGGTTGGAAAGCCTCAAATCCCCGTCCCGAGCTCCGGAGAGGAGACGAGCTTACGCGTATCCCATCGGCGATTAGCGTGGAATATAACTTGACAACGAAGATAGCAAAACTAGAGAATAAATCGTACGTATTGCGCAACGGCCAGGACACGGTTGTTTTGGCCGCACTGTCAATATAGAATCTTGGTTGACATGGGTATGTTGATGAAAATCAAAGCCAGCCACGAAAAAACTGAACGGGAACTCGGAAGTTTTGATATAAACATCATCAACATCATGACTTATCTGTACAGGAGCAATGCGGTTGAAGATGAGGTAATGGAAACCCTCAGAATGCTCAATTACGAATATCATTCCCTTCTCGATAAAAACAGGATACTTGAGCAGAAAGTCAACATCGATGCGAAAACCAATCTCCTGAAATACAGGGACGATTACCTCACCATGATCATTAAATCCGCTTCAAGGATCTTAGACATCGTGCGGAGCGAACAATACATCATTACCTATATACGCTTTGACATCGATAATTTTTCAAAATTGAACAACCGGTTCGGGCATGACAAGGGGGACATCGTGCTCGTCGATCTGGCGAACATACTGAAAGAGAATTCCCGGCCCACGGACTACCTGATCCGCTTCGGAGGCGAGGAATTCGACGTCATCCTTCCCGCCACCGACATCGAAGGGGCGATCACCTACCTGAAAAAGATATATAAACGGCTGAGGGGCATGAAATACGTATTTGAGGACACAGAAATAAAGGTTACCGTAAGCGCGGGGATCGCGCGCCTTTCAATCGAGCTCAAAAAGCTGAGGCGCATCAACGACGGTTTCATGAAGCGGGAGTACCTGAAGCTCCAGAAGGCCGCGGACGACGCCCTCTATGATGCAAAGCTCTCAGGAAAAAACCAGTATAAGATATACGACAAGAAGATCGACTATAATGAAATCCGCCGGCGCTATTTAGACACGGGCTAGGGCTTCCCGTCGGCGTCCCGCATAATCCGCGATCAGATCGAGCAATTCTTTTCTCCCGCTCCTTGTTTTTGCAGAGGTCGGGAAGAGCGCCCCTTGGCCGACGCCGAGTTCGCCGCAAATGTCTTTTATCCGCCCTGCCTGTTTTCCCCTCGACAGCTTGTCGCATTTTGTCAGGGCGATGGCCGTGGGGATCCTGTTTTTCCCAAGCAGGTGAAGAATCTCCTTCTCATGGCGCTCCGGCAGCCGTCGTATGTCGATCAGGAGAAAGGCGAGCACAAGATTTTTCCTGCCGGCGATATATCGCGACATGAGCGGCATGAAGGATTTTTTCAACCCGCGTCTGACGTTTGCGTACCCGAAACCGGGCAGGTCGGCGATCGAAATGGAACCGTTCAATATAAAAAAATTTATGGTTTTCGTCACCCCGGGGGAGGAGCCTGTCTTCACCAGCCTTTTTCTGTTCATCAGCATATTGATGAGGGAAGATTTCCCCACGTTCGACCTTCCGAGAAAGGCGACCTCGGGATATTCATATTCAGGGAACTCGGAGATTTTCCCACAGCTTTTAAGGAAATATACATCTTTTATTTTGATCATGCAACAGGCCTTTCCATAAGGATGGCATCGCCGTCTTTATAATATTTTTTTCTTCTTCCGGTTTCCTCAAAACCGTTTTTTTTGTAAAATTGGATGGCGGCCGTGTTCGATCTGCTCACTTCAAGTATGATTTTTACCGCCGGTAAATCTTGGGAAAGAGTATCGGTTATGATATGCCGAAGCAGCCTGGTGCCCAGACCCTGTCTCTGAAATTCCCGCTTTATGCCTATGTTGTTCAGCTGTATTTGATCAGCCACGCGCCAGCACACGGCAAAGCCCTTGACCTCGCGGTTCTCTTCAAGCACCGCGATTGACGAAAAATTCAATTTGAGCTCTTCCAGAAATTGCCGGGTATTCCACAATGCATTCCCTCCAGACTCGATTTCGCCGATCGCCTCAATATCTGAATATGCTGCTTTTCTGATCCTGATTGTCATAGGGGTATCGGCTCGATGCGATTTTATACAGTCTTCTGTTTCTCAGAGGCTGGTTAAAAAGTTCTCGATTTCCCTGTTCACCTCATCCGGCTTTTCCAGCATCACCAGATGGCCCGCATCAGGAATGATTGCGATCCTGGATCCGGGGATACGATCGGCCAGATAACGGGAATACTTTGACGGCGTCATTATGTCCTTGTCACCGCAGATAACAAGTGAAGGAACCCTGATCTCACCGATTCTTTCCATGATGTCGAACCGGTCACAGCATTGAAAGTCGTTTACGTATACGCCGGCCGGGATGTCTTTCTGCCTCATCCGTACCCTTTCCAGGACTGATTTCTCCACGTTTGCGCAGAAAGGCTCCATCAGTCTCAGTATCCAGGCCGGCGATTCATCCTTATGTTCCCTCAGCGTGTTCAAGAATTCGGGATTAACCCTGAGCCTGGCGCCTGTGCCCGTGAGCACCAGACCGCTCACCTCATCGGGATATTTGAGCGCGCAGGTAAGCGCGATGCCGCCGCCCATTGAATGACCGGCGAGCACCATCGGGCCGAAATTTTTTCCCCCTGCATAATCGTGGACCCAGTCCGCGTATCCGTCAATGCTGTCCAGAGGCTCGCCATCGGGGTGTCCCGGGAGGGTAATCGCGTGCGATCCCGGGAAATGTTTTTCCTGAAGATGCCAGGCGGCACCCGTGTTACCCGCCCCGTGAATGAAAATCAGCTTCATCGAAATATTTTTTTCCTTAATGAAATAGGCTGATCCGTATCTTCAGCGGTTGACCGACTGCATCGCGCTTTCTGCGTACCTCATGCCGGCGGTGACGCCCCTGGGAATAACCCCACCGAGGAACGCCGGCCGGCCTGAATGGAATACCGGGCGGCTCATGCGTCCGGAAACAGCTTCCTCATGTTTTTCCCCGAAAAGACCACGGACATCTTCCGAGTCAGAAGTCTTGATATTACCATTGTGGCGACCCTGTTGATCAGGCCGGTCACGATGCTCGGTCTTTTGCCCAGTATGGAAAGCGCCTCGTCGACGACCTCGGCGGGCGTCATAAGCGGCATTCCCGGGACATTCTCGATGCAGGCGCCTGACTTGTGAAAAGCCGGGGTATCGGTTGCGCCCGGGCAGATCGCGAGAACGTCGACTCCGTATGAACGGAGCTCTTCCCACATCGCCTCGGCCAGGACGAGGCTGTACGCCTTGGTAGCGGCGTAATTCGCAAGGACCGGCGTCACCTGAAGCGCGGATGCGGAGGACACGAAAATGATGCCTCCCCGGCCGCGTTCAACCATGGCCGGGCCGAACTCACGCGCCAGCGCCATGGGGGCGGTGCAGTTCACTGCAATGGTGCGCCGCATCTCGGCCGGGTCGGTCTTCATGAACTCGCCCGCCGTACCCCATCCCGCGTTGTTCACCAGAAGGCCGATTTCAATCCGCCGGGTCGCCGCGCGTATCAGCTTTAGAAAATCGGGGTCGGCCAGGTCAACGGTAATTGGCACAACCGTTACGCTGAAGCGCCCTTTGAGCGCGCGCGCATGCTCAGTCACTGCTCCGGTTTGAATGTCCGCCAGAACCAGATCGATTCCGAGGCGGGCAAGACGGCTGGCGAACCCGGCGCCTATTCCTGAGGCGCCGCCAGTCACCAGAGCCCAAGGCCCGTATCTTTTTTTGAATTCACGGTCGTTCATTTTTGATCCTGATTCCGGCCCGCCCGAATAGCCGGGTGGAATATTTTTTCCATGGAAGCGCCGACCATTTTGACCGCCTGTCTCCTGGGAAAGAGCCTTCCCATAATCGCATACATGAGCCGGTTCATCCTTCCCGCGATCAGGCTCGGCTTTCTGCCGAGAGACTTCAGCGCCTCGGCGACCGTCTCCTCTGCCCCCATCACCGTGACGAGCCAGCCGGTATCCGGATTGTGCGCTTCAAAACCGGGCGTTTTCGTACACCCGGGCATGAATCCGAGCACGTCGACGCCCCGTTCCCCGAGCTCGTACCAGAGGCTCTCGGCCAGTATCAGGTTATACGCCTTGGTGCCCGCGTAGTTTGCCGCGTACCCGGTGCCGTTCATCGCGGAGGCGGATGAAAGCAGGATTATGCCGCCCCGTCCCCTTACCGACATCGGCTTGCCGTAGTGGCGCGTGAGCACGAGTGCGGCTCGCGCATTAATGTAAAACTGCCGCAATAATTCATCTTCGTCCTGTTCGATAAAAGGGCTGATTGTTGACAGGCCCGCGTTGCAGACCAGCATACCGATCTCCAGGTTTTTCGTGGCCGGTTTAAGGACGTTCAGGATATCCTCTCTGGCCAGATCCAGTGAGATAACGCGTGTCTGCACGCTGTACCTGCGTTCAATCAGGTTTTTCTGCTCGCGCAGGAGGCGTGTATTGGTAGCGATGAGCACGATGTTGAGCCCGCGTTCAGCGAGCTGGCGTGCGAATTCCGCCCCTATCCCTCGTGACGCTCCGGTGACCAGGGCCCATGGCCCGTATTTTGCAGCGAACGATTCCATGATTTGAATCCGATCCTCCTTTGAAGATCCTTTTGACCGTCGGATGACGATGCATCCGGTCGGCTAAAAGTTGAACCCCATTCCGGCGTGCCAGAACAGGCCCTTTTTCAGACTCAGGCCGAACACGTATCCGTTGGATTTATAGCCGATGCGGAGATAAGCCCTGAAGAACTCATTCGCCTTGAAGGTGACGTCCGCATATACCGCCGCGCCGAATATCCTCTTGATCCCCCGGGCGAAATATCCGTATCCCAGGTCCATGGCGGTAAGCTGTCCGAGGAGATCGGCCGGCTCCAGCGATATATAGCGGGGGAACAGGTTCCAGTACACCGTCTCTATAAAATAGGTGCTCATGTGGTCCATCACCCGCGGCTGGCTGAAAAGGTCCAGGCCTCCCCCCAGCTCCACGAACCTTCCGATTGCCATCCGGTATGTGCGGGCACCCATCCCCCAGGTCTGCCTGAGCGATCTGCTTCCGATTCTGACGTACAGGTGAAGCGCATCGGTGCGCTCAGGGAGCTTGAAGAACAGATCGCCGTAGCATTCTGGTCCGTTGGGGGTGTAGGCGACCCTGGCGGAAGGCATAAAAGCAAGCCCCCCCCCTAGGGGTATCATGAATGTATGCATGTATCTTCTGCCGGTAATCAGGTTGTAAAAAAAGGCGCTCGCCGAAAGATAGAGGAATGGGTCCGCGAGCGCGGCGTAGGACCAGCGCTTCAGCTCGTCCAGCTTCAGGCGGTAGGTGTGGGGCAATACCCTGCCGTACTTGTTGTTGATAAGAATCAGGTACTCTTCGTAATCGCCGTTCGTCACCGCCCTGAGCCCGCTCGGATGGCCGGTTGACCGGTCAATATAGAGTAGCTCGTCGAATTTAGCGTTGAGGTACAACAGGATGTCAAAGGGATAGATCACGCCGGTCGAGACGAACCTGAGGTCCATTTCATGCGCCATGACGGTATTTGCCTCCGACCCGGCGGTGGCGATGAAGATATTTTCATCTACTGATTGAGGAACGGTGCCCGATGTCGCTCCTCCGCCGGGCCCCCAGGGGAGCGGCACGCCGATGGTGATCCTGTCTATATACTGGCCCGCCTCGTAGAATCTGACCGAATGGCCCGAATATTCGTGGTTGAGCACCTTCATGAAGTAGGCGAAGGGAAAGTCGAGCGCCGCCGCCTTGACCAGTATGATGAGGTCCGTCCATCCCACCCCGATCTTGTCGTAGAGCAGGTTCACCGGATAGTTTGAGAGGCGCTCGATCATGGAATAGCCCGACTCGAGGGTCATTGCGGCCGGAATAGTGCCGATCGGCACGGTTATGAACTCCGTGACCGTCGTAGGCCTGTACAGTAAATTATACAGTGTGTTGTTGAATAGAAATGGGTACTCCCGTTTCGGGTACCTGTCGAAGCCGATAAGCGGCGTATTTGGGAATTCGGGTTTATCCTGGGCCCGGGCGGCAATGCAGCTTAAAACCGCGATGAAAGCCGCTATGA
>CAZHAD010000047.1:16494-26047 GCA_964529965.1 uncultured Leptospirales bacterium
CAGTCTATGTCCCAGGTCATTCTGGAAGCCACCTCATACGCGGTCAGCCTCTGATCGGCCAGAATTGACTCTATTTCCCGCAATCTCATCATGTGGTGCTGTCTGAGCTCCTTTATGCGGCGCCGGTATGCGGTGAACGGCTCGCGGTGTCCTGGCAGCACCAGGGATATATCGTATTCATATATCTTGTCCAGGCTTGCGAGATAGTCCCTCAGTGGATCTTCCCCCTCGGCCCAGAGGGAAATATTCGAGGTGATGCTTTCAAGAATATGGTCTCCGGAAAAAAAGATTTTTTTGCGAGGCTCGTAAAGGCACATGTGGCCCCTGGTGTGGCCGGGCGTTTCAACGCACCTGAAGCCATATTCTCCGATACTGATCGCATCCCCTTCCCTGAGGAGGGTAAGTTCAAACGGACGCCGGGCGTGATACATGCGCCCGGGGTGTCTTCGTAAGGCGGCCTGAATGTCGGATTCAGGGAATCCGTTGGTCCGCGCGGTCTCCATCATTTCGTCCCATATTCCAGGATCCCTGATGCGCGCCGCATCGGGGAAGTTGAAATATATTTTTGACGATTCTTGTGCGAGGTCCGACACGAGACCCAGGTGATCAGCATGCAGGTGGGTGATGAAAAAATCGGTCCTGCCTAAATCAACGTCCAGGGCGCGCAGGTAGGCTTCCATCGCCTGCATGCACTCGGGACGGTTCATGCCGGTATCGATCATCAAAAACCGGTCTTCTCCCCTGATTACATAAGAGTTGATGGATTTCAGGGGATTGGCGGGAAGCGGTATCGCCTCGCGGAAAATATTCGTCAGAATTTCTTCAGGCATAATCAGTATTTATTGCTCACTACTATAGCCTCGTTCGGCCGTGCGTTGTCCGTGAAACCGGGTCCTTCTCATGGGCCCCCTGGTTTCCTTCGTCGTAAAGGCGCGGTCTCTTTTAAAATCCCGCCTATTCATCCTCCCTGGTCTGCTCGTGCTCTTTTAATATCTTCCTAAAGCTGAAGATGAACATGTAGAGCACAATGCCCCAGGTGGTGATCAGTACGATCCATCCCCCCGTTTTCATAATTACGGCGACGTCCTTAATAATAATTATTCATCGTTCTTTTACGCCATGCCTTCCATACCAGCACCGCCAGCAGGACAAGCACCGCGAGCATCACCAGCCTCATGGCGAGAATATACGGCATATCTGCCCTGCTCATTTCCTCCATGGTGATGACTTTCCACCAGTCATTGATAAACCAGTATCCCAATATGAACAGCAGAAAAGACGGGGTGATGTATTTTATGATGAATTTATAGATCCGCGGAATACGCATCTTGGCGCCGAGGTGCATTTCCTCCCACGCCTTTTCTATGCCGAAGACCCACGCGAGCAGCACGATCTCTATCGTGGCTCCCAGGACAATGAAGAAGTTGCCTCCCCAGAAGTCGAGGTCGTCCAGAACGCCCCTGTGGAGGAAAAAGATTGCAGGCAGACAGAGCAGAAAGGAAACGGCTGCGAATACGGCCACGACCTTGTTTCGGGGAAGATTGAATTCGTCCTCGAGAAAAGCGATCGCCGGCTGGGCCACGGACACCGAAGAGGTCACCGCCGCCAAAAAGAGCATTGAAAACCAGAGTGATCCGAACATGGAGCCCCACGGCATTTTGTTGAATATCTGGGGCATGGTGATGAATCCAAGGTCGAACGCGCCTGAGTTCGCCACGTTGATAATCCCGGTCGGTCCGAAAAAAATGAATGCGGCGGGGATTACGATCGTGCCTCCGACGATCGCCTCTGCGAATTCGTTTGTGGAGGCGGCGGCCAGCCCCGACAGAACGACATCGTCCTCTTTTTTTAAATAGCTGGAATAGGTCAGAATGACCCCCATTCCCAGCGAGAGGGTGAAAAATATCTGTCCCGCGGCCGCCATCCATACCGTGGCAGATTTCAATGCGGAGAAATCAGGGTTCCACAGAAATCCGAGTCCGTTGAAGAAGCTCCAGTCCGGATGAGCGAGGTCCGGAGCGGACAGGGTGATGACGCGCACCATCAGGATTATCCCGAAGATAAAAAGGGTCGGCATCGTGATGTTGCACAGCCTCTCTATTCCCCCCCTGATGCCGTAATACAATACAAAGATGTTCACCCCGAACGTGATGAGGAAAAAAATCACGGATTGGTATGTGCCCGAGAAGAATCCTCCTCCGGTAATGCCCTGATACGATTTCAGAAAATCCGAAAAACCGGTGTTCGTGGTGATTTGCGAGAGCTGTCCGGTTATTGAAAAAAAGGCGTATCCCAGGGTCCATGACTCTATATAGACGTAGTAGATGTAAATAAGGAGGGGGCCGAATATGCCCATTATGCCGAAATATTTTATGAATCGGTTTTTTTTCCAGAGCGATTGGAATATGCCGGGTGCGCTTGAGTGCTCGTAACCTCCCCCGAAGCGGCCGGTCGTCCATTCAACCCACATCAGCGGTATGCCGAGAAGAAAGAGGGCGATCAGGTAGGGGATCATAAATGCGCCGCCCCCGTTTTTCGCCGCCTGCACCGGGAAGCGGAGAAAATTCCCAAGTCCGACCGCCGATCCTGCCACTGCCAGGATTATCCCGAGCTTGGTGCTCCATCGTTGCCTTTTTTTTGCCATGACCGGCGCCCCATGCTTCAAAAAAAGCTAATATGAAAAGTTATACCCCGCGGCATATTGGGGTCATCATTCATTCATTCATTCATTCATTATTTCGATGCCTATTACGTCTTTTTATATAATGAGAAAGCCCCGTAACGGCTCACAAGGTATTGAGTACTTTTAGGGTTATTTTTTTAAATAGTATTCAGGGAAACTGTTTTTATAATGATAATTATCTTTGTACGTGCCTGAATGTCCGCTGTTGGACAGCGGGAAATTTTACAATTCCGGGGCTTCAGCCGGTATGAGACATGCAAACACCAGTGGGTCCGTGCCTCTGTTTCTGATCTGATGCGTTTCATCGGGCGGAACGAATATAATGCCCCCCGGCCTTACCGGGTTCCATTTCCCGTTGCCGAAAATCTCTCCCTCGCCTGAATGGATGAACATTTCGTGTTCCCATGCGTGCGCGTGCATGGGCGTGTTGCCCCCGGTGGATATCTCGAAGACTCTCATGTAAAAATTGCGCGCGCCGTCCCTTTTCCCAACGACCACGCGGCCCAGGACACCTTTCGCAGATTCATTATCGATGCGCGTTCCTTCGATATCTTTGTAGTGCTGTATCTTCGCCATATCTACCCGATGCGTATCAATCCGGCTTATTGCTCAATTACTATTTTTCATGCGGACATCGGTCAAGATTATTTTCCCAGATGGTGCAAAAAATCGGGCGATCTTTTGAACAATGTCATCGTGCGTCATACGAGATCAGCACCACGGTTGAGAGCTTTGACACCACGTAGCGTCTCCCGTGGACCTCGGGTTCTTTGCCTGCGTCGAAGATGTCATGGGGAGAGGGGTTCGAGGTGTCGATCGCGACCCTCCACCCCCCGCCCCTTAAAGAGTCCGGGATGGAGTAAGCGCGGCGTATTAACGACGAATTGAAGATTATATACAGATCTGCATTTTCACCCGAACCGGAAACCCCGGCGTATTCCCCGCTGATGAGCATTGCTATTGATCTGCTTTCCCGGCTCCAATCCGGCTCATTGACCGAATGTCCGTGCCAGGTGATGTCCGGATGTTTTTTTCCCTCTTCCGTGGCTCCGCTGAAAAACCGCCCTCTCCTTAATACGGCGTGTTTTTTTCTGAAGCGTATCATCTCCCTGGTAAATCTCAGGAGTTCTTTGTTCTCCTGCATGAGGTCCCAGTCGATCCATGAAATTTCATTATCCTGGCAGTAGGCGTTATTGTTCCCCATCTGGGTCCTCCTGAACTCGTCGCCGGCCAAAAGCATTGGGATGCCCTGCGACAGGAACAGGGTCGCGATAAAATTTTTAATCATGGTGAGGCGCGTTTTCGTCATAAAGGGCGTCAGGTCAGGCCCCTCCGTCCCCCAGTTTGAGTTGTAATTATAGTTTTCGCCGTCAAGATTGTCTTCGCCGTTCGCCAGGTTGTGCTTTTGTTTGTAGCACACAAGATCATTCAGGGTGAATCCGTCATGGCATGTGATGAAGTTGATGCTTTGAAGCGGTCCCTTTCCCGATTTTTGATACAGGTCTGCGCTTCCGGTCACGCGCGTGGCGAAATTTCCCACGGCGCCGGGGTCTCCCCTCCAGAACTTTCTCACGTCGTCCCGATACCTGCCGTTCCATTCCGCCCATCTCCCGGGAAACCCGCCGACCTGGTAGGCGCCTGCGGCGTCCCAGGCCTCCGCGATGATCTTGGCGTTCCGCAATATCGGATCTTCCCCTATCCATTCGATGAGAGGGGCGTTGCTCATGATCGCGCCGTTCTGATCCCTTCCCAGAATGGAGGCGAGATCGAACCTGAATCCGTCGATATTCATGTTGATCACCCAGTATCTCAGGGCGTCCAGGATAAAATTGCGCACGAGGGGATGGTTGCAATTGAAGGTGTTTCCGCAAGCGGAGAAGTTTTTATAACGCCGCCTGTCGTCATCAAGCATGTAGTAAATAACGTTATCAATGCCGCGGAACGAGATCGTGGATCCGGTCTCGTCGCCCTCGGCCGTGTGGTTGAACACCACGTCGAGAATTACTCCGATACCCGCATCGTGGAACGACCGCACCATATCCCTGAATTCCGACACCTGCTCCCCCATGCAGCCCGAAGATGAATACGTCCCCTTGGGGGCGAAGAATGCCGCGGTGCTGTAGCCCCAAAAATTTTTGAGCCTCTTGCCGGTGAAGGGGTTGATATTTACGTTTTCCCCATCATTGAATTCCTGCACCGGCATGAGCTCCACCGCGGTGATACCAAGGTCCCTGAGATATGGAATTTTTTCCGAAAGTCCTTTGAAGGTGCCTCGCTCCTTCACCTTTGATGATTTGTGGATGGTGAAGCCTTTCACGTGCAGCTCGTATATTATGTAGTCCCGTTCAGGGATTCCGGGGAGAAGGCGGTCATGGTTACTGACATCGCTCAATGCGATGGATTTGGGCATAAAGGGGGTGCTGTCGACCTTCGAGAATGAAAGGTCGCAATCCGGTGAATCCGGGTCGTAGCCAAGGGATTTTGAAAAGTCCCATCCTTCGCATGCGGTGATTGCCTTTGCATACGGATCGATGAGGAGCTTGTGCATGTTGAAGCGGTGGCCGTTCTCCGGCTCATACGGGCCTTCTATTTTATACCCGTAAAGCTGCCCTTCCCTCAGGCCCTTGATCATGACATGCCATATGTCGCCGGTTTTGTTGACGTCACTGTCCAGTCGTATCTCCACGGATTTCGAGCCAGGCTTATCCGATTCGAATAAAACGAGGGTAACGCCGGTTGCGTGTCTGCTGAAGATGGAGAATTGTAACCCCTCAGGGGTGAAATTGGCGCCCAGGGGGAGAGGCGATCCGGGTGATATGACGATGTGACGTAGTATGCTGCTCATTGATCATTGGCCGGTTTATGGTGTCTGTTCAGGCTATGCTCGTTATCGGATTTATCCGGGTCGTAAATCTGTTTGACGTGTATTCATACCCGCGCCACAAAAATCGATGCGCGGGATGCTGTTCGCCCCGGCCAGCCGTCCTACCTTACGTGTATGGTAACGACAAGCTTCACGGTTTTCTTATCGGGATCGTTCGTATACACCAGTATTGATTTTTTCATGATTCCGCTGTATGAAGCCGTCTTGACGGTAACCTTGATTTTTCCACTGCCTCCGGCAGGGATCTCCTTATCGGAAAGGAGGGCTCCGGTGCAGCCTCAGCTGGGTACTATCTTTTCAATCGTAAGAACGGCGTTCCCCGTATTCGTGAATGTGAAAATATGACTCAATTCTACATTCCGGTTTTGCTCGCCGAAATCGTAGACGTTGGAGTCAAACTGGATTCTTGGCCTGCCGTTGCAGTAGATGACCGCCGGTACAATAATAAACAAGGCAAGTAATTTTTTCATATTTCATTCAACTCCCGTAAAGAATAGGCTTACATCTCATCACGGTTTTGTTATCGCAAGCATTTTTTGATGCCCCATGATACCGCATGCGTGAAGAATTAAATACCTGCACTCAATTAAAAAATTAATCAAGTTAATCGCCGGGTTTTCCGATTAATATAATGATTATAAATGATACACTCCTATTTATAATTTACCAGGTTGAAGGCTTTTGCAGCGGGCACTCATGCAAAAGCCTTTTTTACGTCACTGGGCCGTTTGGTCTTTATGGTTTCTGTGCTATCGCGGTTAAAGTATTAGCCATATGATTTTCGTGATTAATGAACAAAACCCTCAAAAAAGGCTGATTGAAAAGGCCGTTGAGGTACTCACACAGGGTGGGGTCATCATTTATCCCACCGATACGGTATACGCGTACGGGTGCGATATTCTTGACAAAAGGGCCATTGAAACGATATATTGGATAAAACGTATCGGCAGGAATAAGCCCCTGAGCTTCATTTTCAGCCAGATTTCCGAAATCAGCGCGTATGTGAGAAACATATCGGATCAGGCGTTCAAGATCATGAAAAAGGCGTTCCCCGGTCCCTATACCCTTATCTTCAAGGCAACCAAGCTCGTTCCGAAGATTGCGATAACCAACCAAAAGACGATCGGCGTTCGGATACCCGACAACAATATCGCCCTCGAGCTGGTGCGCAGCCTGGGGAGGCCCATCATGTCGGCAAGCGTGAATACCGCAAGCGGCGACTACATCGTGGAGCCCAGGGATCTCGAAAAGGTGTACCGGAATGAGGTTGACCTGGTCATAGATGCGGGGCCCAAGATCTCGGAGCCTTCGACCGTGATCGATCTCAGCAACGGCTACCCCGTGATCATCCGGGAAGGTAAAGGCGAGATATTTTTTTGATTCTGTGATTTTTTTTCAAACAAACTTTTGTGGTGGGGTGTGATCATGGGTGAAGGTCTATGGGGATTTTTAAACGTCGTGAAGGCCATTCTCATATTTTTGGCACTCGGGGCGCTGGCCGCGTTTATTTTTTATTACATGAGAAGGAGGGACCTGTTCGGGGGTTATATAGGCGGCGTGGTGGTCGGCTTCATCGGCGCCATCATCGGGGGCTACCTCCTCGATTATCTTTTTTACAACATCTCGGTGATGATGCTCGAGTTTCTTTCTCGAGGTATCGGCGTTAACGTTATTGCAGGATTAATCGGCGCGTATGCCGCGCTCTACATAATGAACAAGCTCAATCACGACAGGGAGAGGAAAAAGTACTGACTCTCTTCGATATCCAATTTTCATAACAGCGAAAGTTTACCGGTGATCGCTTGTTCCACGCCTTCGAGGATTTTGAAGGCGTCCGCCATTTCGGCAAACGGCCGGTTGAGAACCACGTCAGACGCCTTTTTTTTCCCGATCCCCGGTATCAGCTCGATCGCCCTGTGCGGAAGCGTGTTTATGGGAATCGGATTCGGCAGCACGATCAATGAACGCTCCCCGTGGCCGACGACCACCGCATCATGAAAGCTCTTCACAGGCAGGGCCATGGGGAATTTCACGGTTATGGAATAGCTCGATATCTGCTTTCCGTACGAGTACCCGGCTCGCAATTCCATGATTTGATTGTCTCGTATGACGGTGCCGACGGGATATATTCTCTGGAGCATTCGGTGCTCGATGTCGGATCGTATCCTGTCGCGGTAATAGGTAAATCGATGGACAACCGCCCGGGGCGGGGCGGCGTGGTGATTGAAAAGGGGCGTGCCCGGGAAAGGGACGACCTGCCGTATGTTAATACGTTTCAACAGAAGGCCCATGTCAAGGATATTCAGCAGCCAGCGGTAATTCTCCTCAAAGGTGGCGATCGACTCGCCGGGAAGGCCGTGAAGGAGGTTTAATCCGGGGAGCAGAACGGGGATGGACTTAACCCGCGCGCCGCCGATGAGGTTTATCATCTCTATTGCTTTGAGTGCCTCGTCGCCCGAAACCTTGAGGTTGTTCTCGGCCATGACGCGAGGGTCGAACGACTCCACTCCGAGCGCCATGGTGTCTCCGGGAGTAACCGCGGCGACGATGCCCTCGAGTATGCGCGAGGCCTCGTCCGGATAATGGACTATGGTGCCGGGATTGGCGTTGTCTATATTGAGGGTTTTTATATATCCCTTCGCCTTTCTTTCCCCGAGCCCGGACAGCAGGTCCAGGATCGGTTGGGGCCGCGGTCTTGGAAATCCTCCGGTGAAGCTGCTGAAATCGCATTTATATTGTAAGATGTCAGCCTGCCTGCCGAGCCTGAACCTGGTTATTCCTTTTGCGATAAGGGCGTCGACCTCCGCAATAATGTCTTCAGACTCGCGGTATTCCACGGTTCCAAAGATCCCCTCGGCACAGAAGGAGCAGTGGCTCAATCTGGGGCATCCCCTGTAGGTCTCGATCTCGCAGATCAGGTCCGGGTAGCGTGGATGGAGTTCTACGACACGCGCTCCGAGTACGGCCCAGGAGGCGATATCGCGGACGGAGCGCCTGGAATCTGACGGGTCGCCGAGCGCGTACGCATGGGCGAATTTTTCTATGTCGCCGGCAACCGGCAGGGAGCCCGGCTTGTTCCCCACGACCCTGCCGACCGGTCCGCCTACGGCGAATCCCTGTCCATGGTTGCGTTCGATGATGCGCCGTATTTCTGCCAGGGTGCCGATTTTGCTTCCCAGGTATCTGCCCGGGACTGAGGCGCCGCCTATCAGAAACACCATGTCATAGTCGCTGTCGAGATGGTAGTCGCTTTCCCTGAGCGCATCGATCGTCAGGTACCTGATCCGGTTTTCGTCCACGCCCGCGTCCGCAAGCGCGCCGAAGATATAACGGGGATAAGGCGATATGAACGGGGGGACCCCAAGGCATGCCGGTTCGTCGACATAGCAGTCCAGTATGCAAAATCGTTTCTTCATAACCGGGATAATATTTCTTCGATTTCGTTTAAGAGGAAGGATCGGATCTTGCTTTCGATCGCCAGTATCAGATTTTTATTATCGGTGATCAGATTGATGATTCGCTCGTTGATCCCGTATCGGTCGACCAGGTCGTCGATCCTTTCGTCTAGAGACACGATCCTGTCATGCATGACTCTCTTGTCCGCGTAGAACACGATCTCGCGCTCCTCGAGCCTCCCGTCCGGCCTGAAATCATCGAACACCACGTGAGAATCCACGATCCCCGCCAGTGCGTCATACCCGAGCTCCCTCATGATTTCGCCTCCGATAAGGTCATGCCGGAGCTCCTTTGTTTCTATGGTTCTGGTCTTTGCTATGTCGTGCAGGAGCGATCCGGCCCTTACGAGGTCTGCACGAACCGCTGAAGGGTCCTTGAGATTTTCCACGATCGCCATGGAGACATGCATGACCTGCACGGAATGCTTCATGATATTATCACGCATATGATATTTATCCATGATTTCATAGCATTCCTGCTCGGTAGGTATCGGAGTAAGATATTTCATTGGTTTAAATTGTATTATTTAT
>CAZHAD010000048.1:0-15541 GCA_964529965.1 uncultured Leptospirales bacterium
ACCGTCTTGCCGAATATGAGAGTTGCCGCCAGAAGCACGATGCAGATGACATATATATGTATAGAGTAGTCCCCGAGAATCTGATAATTGAGCAGGGTAATGCCCACCATTATGATAAATCCGAATATAAACCAGAGTATCTGCTTTTTGAAAAGCCCGCTGTTGATCTTGTTTATTGGATCAAACCCGGAGCTGTAAATCATGAGGATGCCGATGAACACCGTCATAATGACCGCAAGCACCAGGGTATAATCCAGCTTGCTCAGTCCGTCTTTGTTTAATATCATTTCATGCCTCGAGTAAAAAAGTTTAAGGGGATTTAGAAGCGGCGCCGGAGGTGGCGAAATAACCCGACTCGTTGAGCTTGTAAAAGATCCTTTCAGCTATCGGAACCGCACTGGAGGCGCCCGCGACTCCGTGTTCAATCAAAACCACAACGACCACGGCGCTCTCCGGCGGACCCTCGTAAGGAGCATATCCGATAAACCACGCATGCTGCGAGTACTTCTCCTCTCTGATGGAGCGCGTCTGCGCGGTGCCGGTCTTTCCGGCGATCGGCACCTTGAGATACCCGAGGCGGCCGGAGGTCCCGCTTGTCACGCTGAGCCTCATCCCCTTCTTCACCGCCTCCAGCGTCAGTAGATTGAGCGGAATCTCGAAAACCTTCTCCCTGTGGAACGCTTTGATGACCCTGCTGTTGTCGTTCGTAAGGACCTCTTTTACGATGTGGGGACGGTACAATATGCCGTTGTTGACGATAGCGGACACGAAATCGCACATCTCGATCGGCGTCACGTTGACGAATCCCTGCCCGATTGACATGTTTACCGTGTCCCCGTCGAACCACGGCTGTCCGAAGGCTTTGTACTTCCATTGCCGCGACGGTATAAAGCCGTTGACCTCTCCCGGGATGTCGATCCCGGACTTCCTGCTCAGGCCGAAATCCTCCGCATAGTGCATGATCGCCGTAGGCCCGGTAAGAAGGCCGAGCTGATAAAAATACACGCTGCAGGACTTGGCGATCGCCCAGTACATGTCCACGGTTCCATGCGCAGCATAGTCGTAAAATACATGATCCTTGTATCCCTTGAGCACGAATTTCCCCGGACAGAAGTAGGATTTTTCCGGCGTTGCGCGCTCGGTCTCAAGGGCCGCTATCGCGGTTATGAGCTTGAAGGTGGACGCGGGGGGATACCTGGACTGCAGCACCCTGTTCAGAAACGGACGCTCCTTGTCGTTCTGGAGATCCTTGATGGCTTTGGCGTTGTTTTTGGAAATAATGAGGTTCGGATCAAAATCCGGCTTGCTCACCAGGGCGAGCACCTCGCCGGTATACGGCTTTATGACGACCGCGGCGCCCTTAAGGTCCTTCATGGCCTCATAGGCGGTGTTCTGGATATTGTAATCTATCGTGAGGACGAGGTTGTTGCCGGCAACCGGCCTCATTCCTATCTCCTCGCCTTCCGGACGCTGGTGCACGTCCACAATCCTGCGGACATACCCGTCCCTGCCCCGGAGGAGCCGGTCATACTGCTTTTCGATTCCGGACTTGCCGATTTTCTGATAATTGCGGTATCCCTTCGACTTGAGCCTCTTGTATTCATCATAGCTGATATAGCCGACATATCCGATGGCATGAGCGAACATCTCGCTGAAATTGTAAACACGGACCGAAGCGTCCTCCCAGTCGATATTGGGGAACCTGTCCTGATGAGTGGCGATCTTTACGATCGTATCGAATTCCACGTCCTCTTTTAAGACCAGCCGGTCCCAGGGATTGAGATTTTTAATCTCGCTCATCGTTTCATCAAAGTCGATGCCCAGAAGCCGAGAGAGGGGCTCGATCACCGAGGCCAATTCCTTTTCGGATTTAAACTTAGCGGGGATCGTCGTGACGTTGAAGGAGGGCCTGTTTGACACGATCGTCACGTTATGCTCCCCCTCTTTGAAATTCCGGTCGTAGATATCGCCCCTGGCCGCCGGTATCGGGATGTAGTTCTCGCGATTGTGCAGGGCCCTGATACTGTATTCCTTCCCCTGGACGAGCTGCAGGTTTATGAGCTGAATGATCAAAATGAAAAAAGCGACCGCGGCAACCGACAAGAAGAAGTACATCCTTAACCGAAAGGCCTCGAGGAGTTTCACTTTCAAGGACGATTGCATCAGCATGTCACAGGTACCCCTTGTGCTCCAGCTCCCGTGCGAATATTTTATCGAAGATAAAGAACAGCGGCGGGGCCAGCAGCGCGTTGTAAAACGATTCTGGCAGGATTATGGTTATGATCGACTGGGCCGAAGCCTCGTGGAACACATAGCATAAAAACAGGGTGATGAAACCCTTGAGGAGCGATGCCGCGAACAGAAGAAGGGATATGGTGAGTATGTTGCTTTTGAAGATCGACCGGCCGAACATCCCCACCACAAACGCGACCGCGACCTTGGGGAAGGTGAGGAGCCCCAGGGGGGAATTCGAGACCGCATCGTGCAAAAGGCCGCCGGCGAACGCGGTGACCTCCCCGTAAAAAGGCCCGAAGCAGTAGGACAGGTATACGACCGCGATGAAAATAAGATCCGGCTTCACCCCCGCGATGCGCAGGACATCGAAAGACGCATGTCCCTGAATAAGAAGTGAAACGAGCACGATCAAGGCTGTGTACACGTATGTTAAAATCATTCATCGTTCCTATGTGAGAAAATTTCCATGAAGGCCTTGTCCGGGTCCTTCTTTATAACGAACACATCCTCCACCCGATCATAGTCGATGACCGGCTGTACGATGGCGCGCTGATACGCGCTTGCCTCAAGAACGACGGCCTTGATGACCTTGCCCACGGCGAGGCCTGGAGGGAACACCCCGCCCTGTCCGGAGGTAATCACCATATCGCCGAATTTCACGAAGGCGGCGCGGCTGATGTAGTCCATCTTGCAGAGATTTGAATTTCCCGAATAGCCCGACAGCAATCCCGGAAAGCGGCTCTCCTGAAGCTTAACACCGATCTTAATGTCGGGGGATATGATCGGCGCGATGCGGGATATGCTCTTGCGCACCTCGATGATCTTGCCCACCACGGCCTTCTGCCCCCCCTGATACGCGATCACGGGCATATCCCGCTTGATGCCGTCATCGGAGCCCCTGTTGATAATGGTGGTCCGGAACCAGTTGTCCGGGTCTTTTGATATGATCGACGCCGGAATGGAATCGTACTCGATCCTCGCCTTCATTTTCAATAGGGCCCGGAGGCGCGCGTTTTCAAGCCGTATCTCGTCCATCTCGTCGGTTGCCGATTCGAACTTTTGCAGCTTGGCGCGCGTCTTATTGAGCTCCTCCCGGACCTCGGAAAGCTCGGTAAAACCGGCCCACAGGCGTGAAATACCCTCCTGTATTCCGTCATAGCCCTTCTGAAAGGGCATGGTTATGGCGCTGATGACCCCTTCAACGGTCAGGGTTAACGTGCTCGACTGTATGGAGAGTGAAACTATGCAGAACAGGGTAAAGCCGATGAACGCGGCGATGCTCTTATGTCGAATTAAAAATTCCACTTACATGATTACTCGTATGCTATTTCAGATTCGCGCGGTAGAGATGCTTTATCTCCTCAAGAAACTTTCCCGCCCCCAGCACGACGCAGGTCAGCGGATTTTCCGCCAATATCACCGGCACCCCGGTTTCCTTGCTGATATACTTATCGAGCCCTTTCAGGAGCGAGCCGCCGCCGGTCATGACGATTCCGCGCTCAACTATGTCGGCCGCAAGCTCGGGCGGGGTCTTTTCAAGCGCGTGCTTTATTCCGTCAAGGACCTGGTCGACCGGCTCCTTGAGCGCCTTGCGGACCTCGGTAGAATCGATCTCAAGCGTGCGCGGAAGGCCTGATATCGCGTCCCTTCCCTTGAGCTCCATCGTTTCAATCTTCTTTTCCGGAAAGGCGTTGCCTATCCTGAATTTCACCTCCTCGGCCATGCGCTCGCCGATCACCAGGTTGTATTGGGTCCGCATATATTTGATGATGGAATCGTCAAACTCATCGCCGGCGATACGGATGGAATCAGCGATGACCATGCCCCCCAGCGAGATCACGGCGATCTCGGTGGTCCCGCCCCCGATGTCGACGACCATGTGGCCTGCGGGTTCATGGATTGGGATATTGGCCCCTATCGCCGCGGCAAGAGCCTCCTCGATCAGAAAAATCTCTCGCGCGCCCGCCTGCTCCGCCGATTCGCGCACCGCCCGCTTCTCCACCTCCGTGATCCCCGACGGAACGCCGATGACGACGCGCGGACGGACGAGGGTCTTCCTCTTGTGCACCTTGGTCATAAAATACCGTATCATCTTTTCCACGGTCTCGAAGTCGGCGATGACCCCGTCTTTCATGGGACGGATGGCTACGATATCCCCGGGGGTTCTGCCGAGCATCCGTTTGGCGTCATGGCCGACGGCGAGCACCTTGCCGGTGCTGGTCTGTACCGCCACCACCGAGGGCTCGCTCAAAACGATCCCCTGGCCTTTGACGTGCACCAGCGTGTTGGCGGTTCCGAGATCGATACCCATGTCATTTGAAAACATTCCATAAAGCGAATCAAGAAACATGCACATTCTCCTCTGATTGATTGCATACAACCATAATCGGCTCTCTGCATCGAGCTGCCATCATACATGTGTCCCGCTCGGAATCCGCCGTTTGCTCCAGATACACGGTCCACGAACATTTCATCGTATGAGAAGATTTGACGGCCCCGCTCCCGGAGAACGCACCGCATAATATGCGGAAAACCGCGAATTGCGGTCACCTCGAAAAATCCGGACTCCGTTTTTCGATATCGTGTGTTCCCAAATATAAAAAGGAGTTATGGAATTTGTCCGTAGACAGAATTTCTACTACAATAAGCGCCGTATTTGTCAAGTGATTATCGGTAATAAAAATACCCCCGCTCTCCCGGGCGTGCCGGGACGGGGTATTTTTCACAAAGTGTCCCGCGAGGTTCCCGCGTATTTTTTCATCAACAACCGTATCACTTCACCCTACATTGCCTTCAGTAATGCCTTGACTTCGACATTGGTCCCGTCATTGGTCAGCACCTCGCTCCAGATAGCCCTGGCCTTGTTCTTTTCCCCCATGGCGGAATAGTTCTTCCCGATCCAGATCTTAGGCACCACGTCCCTGTCATCGTTTTTCAGCGCGAGGTTGAACTGCTCGAGGGATTCCCTGTACAAAGACTGGCTGAAATAAATCTTGCCGAGATTCACGTGCACGAGCTTTTGTATTTTATCATCCATCGTCCGGGCGAGCACACTCTTGTAGCTTTGGATCGCCCTGGTATATTTTTTTGCGATCTTCTCGGCCGTGGCGTAAAAAAGGAGCCCCTTGAAGTTATCCGAGATCATGCCGCGACGGGACAGGAGCTCCAGCCCGTAGTCCTCCCTCTTGTTTATGATATTGATATACGCATAAAACCTTATATTCTCAACATCGGCCAGCTTCTCAGGGTCCCCGCTTTTCTGGATGATCCGGTATATTTCCGCCGGAGAGCTGTAGTCCGCATAGAAGCATGACTTGGCGAGGACGACACGGTACTCGTCATCAGGGCCGGCGTTGTCGAGAGCAATCCCCTTTTTTATATCCCTGATCGCGCTCACAAATTCCCTTTTCGAATCCCTGCCTATGCTGCTCAACCCGTCATTGATGACAAGATTCGAAAAATCGGCGGGCAGATAGGTTTCGCCGATCAGATAGTGAACCTCTCCCGACAGGTAAAAGGCCTCCGGGTCGGTCTGGTGCTCAATCTCGTACTGGTCCATGGTGTCGGCAAAGCGCTTGAGCATATCGCGCTTCCTCGAGGGATTTGTTTCCCTTTTTGCCGCCGCGATTTCCTTAAACAGCTTGCTCTGATTATATTTCCAGAAAGCAATGTAACGCTCGTATCTCATCCCCAGAAAAACAAGCACCGTCATGCACGCGAGAACGACAACCGCCTTGTAAATGCCTGTTTTCCGCCTCCTGGTTTTATACCTGTCGTACATATTACCTGGAATCACCCCTGTATTCCATGTATGCGGCGCGGACCGCCGCGATCCTGTCGCCGGCCGCTTCAAAGATAAACAGCCTCACCGTATCGCTTCCCTCGATGAAGAGGGAACAATGCCTTTCTCCGGTTTCAAGGTCCCTTACGCGGTGAAAATCGTATCGGTACAGCTTCCTTCCCGTGGAAAAATTAATACCACCCTTCTCAACTGAAAATTCACCGCTTCCGATCCGCCTGACGTGCCGGTACCCATCCAAAGACGGATCGAAGCCGCCGTGACCGGCGCCGTAATCGACGGCACGTGAGCCGTCCTCATACAGGACCGCCCTGAGCCTTAGCGGCGTGCCCTCTCCATCATAAACCCGCCCGTCCGCCGGAAAGTCGACCCGCTCTTGAAAATCACTTTCAACGGCGCCTCCCCCGCCCGTATGCGTATGGACCGTCCGGTCCTGCCTGGTTCGGCGATCGCGGACAAACGGCCCGTGGGTGTGCTCCATTCCGGAATACGTGCGCACGTCGGATGCGTGCGCCTTTTCTGAGGGCTCATGGCGCATATCGCCTCTCCCGTACCCGGGGATGTCGATACGGGTTTTTGCATCCACAATGATGGAATATACAAAAATTAACGCGCCTATCAAAATGATGCCTAGGGAAAGATACAGCATAAGAACCCGATTTGTTATTTATCACACGTCATGAATGCAAACCGCCGCACAGCCACATAGATTATGATAGGCCCGACAGGGGATGTCAACTTCTTTTTACTTTCCAGAGGCCGGCCTTGAGATATGGCCCACCCGAGTGCGTAAAATCGGAGGATTCGTTGGCGTAGAGCTCGAGCCTCCAATGCGGGGGGTGAAAAGACTTGTACTGTGCGGGTGAAATCGAGTATGAATTGATCGAAGTGAACACCTTTGCGTCATCAATCAGACGATCGACGAGTGCGAGCGAATCTCTGAAGTTTGTTAATGACGAAAATGTCCGTTTCCGGTTTCGGGAAAAGGTGGGAGGATCAAAAATAATGAAGGAAAAATGGCGCCCCTTCTTATTAAAGCGGCGTATCCACTCCAGGCAATCCCCTCGTACAAAGTCCCTGTCGTCGATCTCAAGGCCGTTCAGGGAATAATTGGCCTTTGCCCATCCGAGCGCCCTCTTTGATAGGTCCACGTTGACCGCGCCCGTGATTCCGTTTTTGACCGCGTGCACCGAAAAGAGGGCGGTGTAGCAGAACAGGTTGAGCATTATATCGGATCCGCGGTAGTAGGGGGCGAGCTTGGCCCTCACCTCGCGCATATCCAGGAACATGCCCGTGTTCTGTCCCCGGATCAGGTCGACGATCGCGGATACGCCGTTCTGGCGGACGACCAATCTTTCAGGAGGGGAGGAGCCCTGAATGAGAACGCTTTTTTGGGGTGCGGCGATATCGCCGAGCTCGGCAGGCTTGGCTTTCTGCTTCATCAGAATGCCCCTTGCCCTGACCGGGAGCGAATCCGATAATGCGTTCAGGCTTTTCAGAATATCACTGGTTTCCATGGCCGGGCGGGGAGAAGAATATTGAATAAGAACAAATTCCCCGTATATGTCGATATAGAGGCCTGAAATACCGTCGCCTTCGCCGTTGAAAAGGCGAAAGCAGTTTGAATCAGCGTCGGTAAACAGCCTCTCCCTTTTTTCAAAGGCTTTTGCAAGAATGGTCTGGATTTGCATTTCAGAGGGGCCCGGCCGTCCGATTACCCTTGCCGGAGGCCGGAGACAATCCTTTTCATGCGCTCGGACAGAGAATCGAAATCGCCCTTTTGCACGAGGGAGCCCTCGACGATGTAAGACATGCCCACGGCCGCCACTCTTTCCTGCTTCAGATACTCAAGGTAGTTGACCTGATTGATGCCGCCGGTCGGTACCAGGCCGAAGCTCATGGTTTTAAAGGGCGCGGTGACCGCCTTGATATACTCTATCCCTCCCAGCACCGCTGCGGGGAAGACCTTGATCACACCGCATGTTTTGAGGGCGGCGTTGAGCTCGGTGGGAGTGGATACGCCGGGAATGAACGGTACGCTTCGGGTTGACGCATAGGTGACGAGATCGATGTCCAGGCCGGGCGCAACGCAGAACATCGCGCCCGCGTCGATCGCCTTTTTAAGCTGCTCAAGGGAAAGAACGCTGCCCGCGCCCACCGTAAGTCCGGGAAAGTCTTTTCTCACGCGTGAGATGCTCTCTATGGCGGTTTCGGTGCGCAGGGTCACCTCGAGAATGCCGATGGAGTGCTTCACGAGAAGCTCCGCGACCCTGAGCGCGGCCGCGCTGTTTTCGAACTGGGCAACCGGTATGACCCTATTCTTTTTAAGCTCGGCGGTTAAATCGAGGGCCATAAACGCAATCCGTTTTTAGAAAATTATATTATCATGGGATACGAAAGCTCTATCTGATTCCCGTCGGGGTCGAGGAATACCACTACTTTTCCGTTGCGGACGTTATCCGGTCCGTATACGATCTGTATATTCATCTGTTCGAGCTCCTCCACCGCGTCGTCAAAGTCCTGCTCATCGACATAAAAGGAAATCCGGCTCTTGGAATTATCCGGATTTTTATATCCCGGGACCTCATACAGGCCTATGCTGATATCCGCAACCCTTATGAAGGCGATACCCGGAGCGCTCGCCTTGTCGATGATCTCGAAATCGAACAGGTCCCTGTAGAATTTGACCGATTCTTCCAGGTTGGACACCGTGATCCCTATATGATTGACGCTTTCAATTACTATCATGACAACCTCTTATCCTTTGTATTCTGGCTGCTGATCCCCTTGTCTTCACAGGCCTTGCGCATACATTCATCACGCGCCGCGAAACCCTCACTCCCCGCCGATTCCCGCAATGATTGGTGCATCGTTTCCGTGAATATATTTAAAAGGCGGGTATAAACCCGCCCTTAAACTATAATTCACCGATCAACGGGATTATGTCAACCAATATACGAGCGCAGGCAGAAAAAAATAATTTTCTATTCCCCGCCGCGGTCACTTCAGCAGACGCACCTTGTCGAAATAGACCTGTATGACGTCGCCGCCCGCGTCCCGGTCGAGCTTGAATCTCTTCAGCCTGCCGCTCACCGCCACCAGGATCCCGGAGCGCCACCACTTCCGTAATACCGAGCCGTCCGAACCGATGACATTTTTCACCGACACTGCGTCAAGCGCTCCATGAATATGGAGCCACCGGCAGGTTTGCAAATTGCAGGACACCGTTTTATCAAATACGCCCTCCGGGGACACGAGCATGTAGTCATACCCGGTGGTAATCTCCTTGCCGATCATGCCGTACAGAAGCCTTAAAAGCTTACGCTCGTAAAATTTCCTGCTGCCGAACAGGCCCTCGTGCCACTTCGTATAGGCCTTCCTGAGAATAAAATAATTCTTCTCCCCCTCGGACAATTCCCCCGCGTGCAGACTTGGGCCGGGCTTCGATTCCCCGTCCGCGGAGACATTCCCGGGTCCCAACGTCAATCCGGAAGCCAGCACTAAAACAAGAACGGCAAACAAAAGGGGCGGGATGCTCCTTCTCTTTTGCATGCATAACTCCTCATGAATTCATCGGGTTTCAGTAAAATACCCACGCAGCAAAGCTGCGGGGTATTTTTTCACATAATGTTTTGCGCGCCTCATCCCCGGAGCAGAGCTCCGGGGTTTTCGGACGCGCTGTGATAAAAAAATTTGCAATTTATTTACCCTCAAATATAACTGGTTCTATACGCAAAATCCATACCGTTGAGTCGCCTTATATGCGAGTGTTCGCACTGTCAGACATCCACATCGATTACCGCGAGAACAGGAATTGGCTTACAAGCCTTTCCATGCAGGACTACACAAAAGACGTCCTGGTCCTCGCCGGCGACATTTCGGATCTCGGCCACTGCGTTGAGCTCGCCTTCAGGACGCTCGTGAAGCGCTTCAGGGAGGTCATGTATGTTCCCGGCAACCACGATCTCTGGATCCGTAGAAGCGGCATCCGGGACTCGCTCGCCGGTCTCGACCGCATCAAGGCCATGGCGTACGAGCACGGCATCCACATGGGGCCCCGGAGCATCGGTCCGATTTCGTTCGTCCCACTGTACGGATGGTACGACTACTCGTTCGGCGCTCCCGGCAGGGAACTCTTGAACATATGGAGGGACTTTTCCGCGTGCACCTGGCCACAGGACTTCAGCGAGCCGGAGATCACGCGGCTTTTCATTTCCATGAACGAGCGCCATCTTGCGACGCGGAACGAACACATCATATCCTTCTCGCACTTCATGCCGCGTATCGACCTCATGCCGTCGATCATACCCGCACACAAGCGGATCCTGTACCCGGTGCTTGGCACGGCCCTTCTCGAGGAGCAAATCCGTAAGCTCGGCTCGGAGATCCACATATACGGACACACCCATGTAAACGCGATGGTCCGGAAGGAAGGGGTTCTCTACGTCAACAACGCCTTCGGCTACCCGACGGAAACCAGGATAACGAGAAAGGAGCTGATCTGCGTGTTCGAAAGCTGAAACAGGGGCCGGTCACTCCTTCCTCTTCAGCTCGATCGACACGCTCACCCTTTCGATCCCGGCCTGCTTCGCCGCATCGAGCACCTTTACGAAATAATCGACCGCCGACTGCTTGTCCGCCTTGATGATGACCCCGTTTAGCTTCGCCGCCTGCCCCCGCTTCCTGAGCTCCTCTATCAGATTGCGCGGGGAGACCGGATCGTTGCCGATGTAGATGTCGTTCTTTGACGTGACCGTGACCACGACAGGGTTCTCACCCTTTGGCTGCACCTGGGTCAGGCCCTTGGGAAGGTTCACCTTGATTTTCGACTCCTGGCGCGGATTGAAGGTGTAGAAAAGGCTGAAGCTTATGAAAAAGAAAATGAACATGTTGAGCACTATATCGGTCATGGCGACCGATTCGAGCGTCAGGGTAAGCCTGCTGGAAGCCTTTATCCTCATTTTCTCTTCCTCATGGTCTTATCCTTCATTATCCTGAGGAACTCCTCGCCATAATAGTTTAAATCCCTGGCCACCGAATTTATCCTGTTCATGTAGATGCCGTAAATTATATAGAATGGAACCGCCACGGAGAGGCCTCCTCCGGTCGTGATCATCGCCTGGTATATTCCCGCTGCGAGCTGCTCCACGGTGACCGTGGTCGCGGCCACCTCCCACGCCATGAAGGCCTGTATGAGTCCCAGTATCGTCCCCAAAAATCCCATGAGCGGCTCCACCCCGATGATGATCATGAATATGCTCATGTTCTTTTCCAGACCGGCCACAAGGCCGCTCCCCTCATGCTCCATCATCCGCTCGACTTCCGAAGGGTCCTCTCCCCAGTGCTCCAACCCGGTCTGAAGCACCCTGCCTATCGGGTGCCCGACCATGCGGCATAACGCCAGCGCCTGCTTTAAATCGTCATTTTTAAGGAGTGAGAAGACGTCACCGGTGAATTTTCGTATATTGAGCCTCGTCCTCCACAGCACGACACCCCTGTCTATTGCGAGCGCGAGTGCGACAATGGAGCCCAATATGATGGGCACCATCATCCACCCCCCCTTTACGATGATGTTGTCCGTAAGAATGCTCATTCCAAACCTCTCATGATGAGTAACCGCCTCAATTAAAAGTTTTCGAATTTTCTCCTCAATCGGTCGCGGGTTTCCACCGGGTCCGAAACCACCGCGCGGGTGCCGGCGAGCACGTCGAGGTATCCCACCTCGTTGCCGAATCGAGGCACGACATGCATGTGGATGTGCTGAGTGCTCGCGCCGCTGTTCTGGCCCAGGTTGAACCCGATGTTAAAACCGCAGGGAGCGAACTCTTCATTTAAAATCTCCAGGCTGGAGGAAAGAATGCGGTGCATGGCCAGCGCTTCCTGGTCGGTAAGATCGCGTAACTTCTCCACATGACGGGAAGGAAAGATCAAAATGTGTCCGGGATTAAAGGGATACAGATTGACCGAAACGATGAATCCATGACCGCGGGCAATCTCCAGGTTTACGACCTCAGGGTTTTCGTCCCTGAGCGCGCACAGGAAGCAGCCTGCATTCGTCTTGTCCTTTTTGACGTATTTCAGCTTATCGGAGTTGAAAAGATAACGCCACATGACATCATATGAAAAAAAATTGTCGCTGTTGTTCCACGTTTCCGTGCTATTTTCTGCGCTTACCGTACATGACCAGCATGTAAATCGATATCCCGCCGATGAAAATAAGCAGGAACGCAACCATGGTAATGTAAAGCAGATCTATATTCGTTATCTGGGAAATCTTCGTTTCGGATTCAGCTTCCAGGCTTGAGATCTCAACTTTAATGAGGTTCCTTATCGACATCGTCTCCCCCTTCGGGGAAACGTGCACGAAACGATAAAACCGCCCTTCCGCCGCATCGAGCCTCTTCCGCAGATTACCCGCGCCCGCGTGCTTGCCCGAGATATACCCGATGTTCCGGCTCGTCTCCGCAATACCACGCTCGGTATCGGTGATGAATGTAACCATTTCTTTTGAAAAATCCCTCGTATGGCATGACGTGCATGTTTTTTCGCTGATCACCCCGGCGGTCGAACGCCGGATTTCATGCACGCCGTGGCATGTGGTGCAGTTTGGACGGTTATACATGAGCACCGACGGGAAATGGGGGCCAAGCTTGAACTCGGCGGCCTCTCTCGCGTGGCACCCCTTCCGTCCGCAGATATCGGCGATCAATATTTTATCGGGCCTGCCCACGAACCCGCTCCTTCTTCTCTTGGCAAGGGCGGAATTGTTGACTCCAGCGTTCCCGCCGTGGCAGATATTGCATTTGCCACCGGCACCGTCATGCATGCTCGCCCTCCACTCGACCACCGGCTTTTTCAACCGGCCGCCGAGACCCTCGTGGCAGATCACGCAGTAATCCTTCCCCCCCCGGGCGACAGGCTTTTCCTGAGCCAAGCCCGCGGCAAGTGAGGCGGCACCTACGGCCAAAACGGCGCACGATACGGATACGGTAAGCAATACCCTCCTCATGTCAATTCAACATCTCCTCCGAATTAAGTGGGTTAATCAGTATATATTGATCTGGAAAAGCTTGAGAATAAAAATGATGCCGAACAATATCAGATTCGTATACAGGCCGGCCACGCAGTCGTCAATCATAATTCCCAGTCCGCCGCCGAGCTTGTGTAAAAGGCTGATCGGATACGGTTTGGCTATGTCCATGAGCCTGAACACGAAAAAGGCTGCCACCGCGACCCTGAGGTTGAAGGGATAAAAAAGTACGCTGATCCAGTATCCCATGAGCTCGTCGATCACCACCTCGGGGGGGTCCTTTCTTCCGAAAAAGCGCTCTCCCTCCCCGGCGATCTTCAGAAACGGATAAAACAGGATGAGTACCGCGGCGATGTTCACGATCCAGCTGGCCCTGCCGAACATGAGGTATCCCAGAAAATAGAGGGCCATTCCCACAAGCGTTCCCGCCGATCCGGATGCGACCGGGCAATAGCCTGCGTAAAACGCGGTGAACAAAAACTCCTTCAACCTCATGCCTGGTTTTTCTTTTCCTCTCCGTGATGTGCGGGCAAAAAGAGGTGCCAGTTGGTGAACAGGTAGCGCAGGCCGGAAAGCGCGGTCATGACCGTAACCCCCACCATGATCCAGTATGAAACCGACTTGTCCGTAATGTATATCCCCTTCTTCCTGACCACGTAGATCATGATGATGATGACGATCGACACCATCTGGAACGCGGTTTTTATCTTTCCAAACCTGCTCGTCCTGAGCACCTCCCCCCTTCGGACCGCAAAATACCTCATAAAGGTAATCATCACATCGCGGCCCACGATCACGCCGATCATCCAGAAATCGAATATCTTCAGATACGGGTCGAGCACGATGAGTGCGGAAAGGACAGAGATGACGAGGAACTTGTCGGCCAACGGGTCTATGAAGATTCCGAACTCGGATTCCTGGCCCAGCCTCCGCGCGCTCCAGCCGTCCAGAATATCGGTCAGCGAAGCGAGGGCGAAAAAGATGAGGGCCCATATCCAGAATTTTCCCGCAAGCAGATAGATGACCAACGGAATCAGCACGATCCGCGACATGGAAAAAAGATTGGGAATATTCATTATAAACTTCGGCATTGGCATACACGTCTAAGGCGAAATATGATGCTGCGGCGGCATGCTCCCGGCAACCACTCCGACCAGGTCGTAATCCAAAGTGTCGGTGACCCGTGCAGTTTCTATGGTATTAACGGCGACATCGGAACCGGTCAAGTAAAAAATACCGTCCACCTCTGGCGCGTCATATTCGGTCCTGCATATCCAGGTCGACTCGTCAAGCCGCTCCTCAACAATCACCCGCACGGTGCTTCCTATCATCCGGCTGAGCTTAGCGGCGGATATTTCCCTCTGTTCCGACATAATGCGGCCGTATCTGACCTTCTTTTCCCTCTCGGGCACGGGATCGCCGAGAGAATACGCTCCGGTGCCCTCCTCGGGGGAATACATAAACACCCCGACCCTGTCCAGCATTGCCTCCTTAAGAAAATCGACGAGCTCGTCGACATCCCGTTCCGCTTCGCCGGGGAAACCAACCATGAACGTGGAGCGTATCCTGATATCGGGAACCTTCGCGCGAAGGCGGGCGACCAGATTCATATACGAGGAAAAATCTCCCTTCCGCCCCATGGCGCGGACAAGGGGCGCGCTCACGTGCTGTAAGGGGATATCGATATAGGGAACGACCTTTTTCTCGTGCTCAAGCAGATCGGTTATCACGCCATCCACACGGTCGGGATGGCAGTACATGAGCCTTATCCATTCCACGCCTTGTACATCGGTCATATTACGAACGACATCCCGCAGACCCGCATTCCCGTACTCATATGATGATATGTCCTGCGCCACAATGACCATCTCAAGCGCGCCGCGGCCCGCCGCTTCGCGCACCTCATCCAGTATCGACCCGGGAGAATAGGACCGTTGAGGCCCGCGGATGAAAGGGATGGCGCAGTACGTGCAGTTGTTCGAGCACCCCTCCGCTATTTTAATATACGCGTATGCAAGGCCGGGAACCAGGGGCTCCCGCCCGTGGCCGGCATCGGTCCGGATTGCGATGCGGAGGCTCCTGCTCATCTTCTCCACAAAGGCCCCGTCCGGGAGCCCGTATATAAAATCGATCTCAGGTATCTCGGAGGTCACGGCGGAGATATAACGCCCGGTCAGGCACCCGATGACGACCACCTTTCTACCGAAATTCCCGCCAGTGCTTTCTTCCGCACGGCCGACGGGAGAGGAGCGGCTTTTCTGGGTCTCGATTGCCTCAAAAATCGTGGCGATCGACTCCTCCTTCGCCGTCCTGATAAAACCGCAGGTGTTTATGATTAAAATATCCGCGTCATCGGGTCCACCGGCCTGCCTGTATCCGGCGGCTTTCATCGCGCCGTTGACCCGTTCAGAGTCGACCAGGTTCTTGGAGCAGCCGAGCGATGTGATAAAATAGGAGATATCCGTTGAAGAAAACAA
>CAZHAD010000048.1:15641-17516 GCA_964529965.1 uncultured Leptospirales bacterium
TTCGCGACCTGGCCTGCGCCCCCGAAGGAATATTCCCTGCCGTTGATCCTGGCTTTGATGCCGCCGGCGTTCCCGATCTTTATCTGGATGTATTCAGTCGCCTCCCACCGCTCAGTCTGTCCCTCGGGTATGAATCCCCTGACCTTGCGAACGCCGTCAAGATACAGCTCGATAAAGGACTTTTGAACGAATTGCGCCTCGAACACGATCTTCAGGCTCTGCCTGCTCTGGGCCTCAACTGAGGTGCTGTCGACCTTGGCATCCGTGCTTTCCTCCTCCTTCGCAACCGCCTCTTCCTCGGCCCGCTTCTCGCCGAGGGATACCATGATCTTGGCCCTGTTTTCGGTGAGGCCCTTCAGCGTGAACGTTACGTCGCGCGGGCATCCCTCAAGGGCGATGCTCCTCGGTTCCTCCATCCTGAATGTCTCCAGCCTCTTGCCAGGAAAAATCTCAAGTGCCACCGAATCCCCCTTGATGTCTTTCAGGAGGAAGACCACCTCCTTGTTGTCGACAAGAAACTGAACCGCTTCGTTTCTGGACACGAGGATGAAACCCTTGTTATTGGCGAGCTGGAGCGGGCGGAGGTTCTCGATCTCGCTTTCTTTTTCCTTCGCGTATTCGTTCTTGATGACCTCGGTGGTGTCGCCGCCGGAGAGGTCCACCTGGGATGAGGATATGATAGTCTTGATCCCCCATATCACCAATACCGCCACGATCGCGGTACCGGCGATGAAAATGATGTTCCGGTGCCTGTTTATGAACGAGGATAGCACGATGCTTATGTTCGATTTGGTGGGCCTGGTCAGCTCTTCAAGGGGCGTGGCGCTTTCGCCGATCTTGTATCCCTTGTAGGCCTGGACGATCGCCTCCGCGTCCAGCTTCAGGAACTCGGCATAGGAGCGCAGGAAGCCGACCAGGTAGGTTTCGCTCGGGAATTTGTCGAACTTCTCCTCTTCCAGGGCATGAAGGTATACCGGGCTTATATTGGTCTCCTTGACCACGTCCTTGATGGTAATCTTCCTGGCCTCCCTTGCGGAACGCAGCTTTTCGCCGATGCTCTCCAACTCCTACTCCTCGGACATCATGGGGTTCTTTATGACGCGTGCGCGCGGCGGGATTTCGAATCTGAATATGCTGTTCTGCATGCCGACATTGATTTTGATATTGGAGAAGGCGATGTCGATCGTCTTCCCCGATGACGTCTCTCCCTTGGCCCGTACTATGAAATATTTTTCCGTTACCCAGAGCTTGAGGTTGCGGAAACCCCTCCTGCTCTCCTTCTGCTTCAGAAAGAGGGTGTATTTCTTGGTGCCGTCCGCCTGCACGGACGGCTGGTCCCGTGAGTCAAAACGGTAATGATATTTCGAGAAAAGCCAATTCAGTCCGCTTTTTGTGCCCGCGGAGAAGATTCCCGTGTCGGAATCAAGGTCCTGCTCCGCCACCACATTCATCGAGGGGATATATATCCACATCATCCGGCCGTTGGAAACGATCTTCTGTCCCTGCGGCTGGCTAAAATCAATGCACAGCCTGTTTCCGGCCTTGTAGCGGATTATGCCGGCCTGCCGTCTCGTCCTGCCCGCCTTCTGGGATACGATGGTGAAATAGGCCTGGTATGATTCTATCTTTGAGAACCTTTTTCTAATTCGGTCGACGATATCGCTCACCGTGGTAAAATCAAACCTGAAGGCTGAGGCCCCGGAACCGATCATCAATATCATGATGCAAATGAATTGAAAAAACGCTGCTTTTCCAGATAGTTTCATGCTTACGCGGACCAGACGGAATCATAGAGAGTTAATTGGCGACAATTAATATAATCACGCGTGCAAAAGTCAATCGTAAAATTCGGATATTGAATTTTTGAAATACCAA
>CAZHAD010000048.1:17616-21409 GCA_964529965.1 uncultured Leptospirales bacterium
TTCATCATTCTACAATCAGGATTCGCCATGAAAGCAATATTTATCGGAAATAAAAAATTCAGGGAAATCGAGCTTATCGATCTGAGAAGGGACGAGGATTTCATCCGGCTGATCGACGAGTATTCCCTTATGGAATCTCCAATAATTTATTTTTCCACCGGGGATTCAAAAATCAAGGAGCTCCTTGTCAAGAGGGATCCAACCTTTTCCGTTTGACGGGTTCAATTCATCTCCACGAGCATCAGTGTGCAGTCGTCGGTGACGTCGACCTCGCCGCCGGTTATGGTGTTCTGTATCATCGTGAACTTTTCAAGCGCGGGCCGGCCTCCGGTGTTCAATATCTCGAGTAGCATCTTCATGCCGACCGGGGCGTCTTCTTTTTCATTCACGATATCGACGACGCCGTCCGTGTACACAAACAGGCTCGACACGCCCTCAAGCTCAATGCGATGCGTGCTGAACATCGCATCCGCAATCGGTCCGAGAAAAGAATCGTACTCGGTGAGCTGTTCGACGCCCTTTTCCGTAGTCCTGAACGGCTGGGGATGGCCCGCATTGGCGTATAAAAGGGTGCGTCGTCCCGGGTCATATAAGCCGCAATACGCGGTGACGAAAGATTCCACGGGTATGTTTCCGGAAAGCTCCTGATTCATGAAGGTCAGTATCTCGCCGGGGACCGGCGACCTCTGCAGCGCGTTGCGGAACACCATCTTTACGATCGCGGTATACAGTGCCGCGGAAATGCTATGGCCGGACACGTCGGCGACAAGGAATATCAGCCTCCCGTCATCGAACGCTACATAATCGTACAGGTCGCCGCCGATGTCCGACAGCGGAAGCGACCATGTATGCACGCTTGCCTCGCCGGTTTTCATGATCGGATCGGGAAAAAGATATTTCTGAAGCTTCCGTGCCATCAGGAGCTCTATCCTGATGAATTCATTAAAATAGATCATCTCGCCGATTTTCAGCCCGTTTTCGACCCTTTTGAGCATCACCTCGGTTTTTTCCGGCTTATGGATAAAATCATACACGCCGAGCTTGTAGCTTTCCACGATGTTGGCGGGATTCACATCTCCCGAGACCATGAGCACGGGCGCATGGGTTATGTCTTCATCCCTGATCCTTTTCAGAAAATGAAGACCGTCCATCTCGGGCATGTTCATATCGAGCATGATCAGGTCCACGGACACGGTGTCGAGCTTGTCCAGGGCCTCCTTACCGTTTGAGAAGACCGCCACGTCATACCCCGCGCCGCTCAAAATACGATGGAAGAGCCTCTGGATATCAGCCTCATCGTCGATGACCATTATCTTTTTCTTCATTGCATTTCAATTTTGCCGCTCCGCGTTGCAACCCGGATCAAAAAACTCTGCGCGTCCCGGCGACTCTTCGAAAGATTATTGTATGGCAGGGCGGCCGGCCCCGTAAAACCACAAATGCGGGGTGTTGAAAAGGCCCCGCATCCTGTTTGCAAGAATGAAAATAAAATATATAAACCGAATATCATCCATGTAAAAATCAGAAAAACATTCTATACGGACCCTTGCGCAGCTTCCCTGCGCTCGTGAATGAACAATATCCAGAACACGAGGGATAGAAGCAGAAAATAGACCATCGTGTTTCTGCCGAGGATTGAGCCCTCTTTCCTCCTGTCCAGGAGCACTTCCAGGTACACCTTGCGGTCCCGGCTTATCGGCTCACCGGTATAGATTTTGCTGTCGAAAAAAGTCAATGAATTCCTCACCCTTTCGGAGTCAAAATTGCTGTAACCTGCAAATACCTGGGGATCGCGCAAAATCAGGTACGCCTTTTTGTAATGTGCGTCAATGTCCTGCGCGGCGGAGAGCAAGTTCTCCACCTTGGGCTCGACGAAAATGATCGAATAATACGAAACCGCCCCCAGTATCAGCGCGATGAACAGGGTGATGACCGCCGCAAACAGGTATATCCTGCTGTCGTTAATGTTTTTCATTGAGCTTGTTCCCCAGGAGAGTAAGAATACCCTCTGTCCTGTAATCAGAAATTTTCATCTTCACGATTTTATCGTCGAAGAACGAGCGCTCCAGGCCTTTGTTTTTCATGAGCTTTTCCCTGTCTGATCCCAGCAGATTCACCAGCGGCATGATCTCGTTCTCGGGGTAGACCCTGGCGGACTCGATCACGCCGGTTTCAAAGGGAAGTATGGCGGGAATCTCAAAAGGAATGCTCAGAATCCTGTTACCCCCTTCCGGATCGACGAACGATACGGCTCCCTTTACATCCAACAGGGCGGTGGAGCTGTTGTCGTTTTGAATACCGGCGCTGAATCTCAGGCGGTACTCCTCCTTGTTGTCCTGTATAACCGGCTCGATTTTTATCACCGGGGATTCAAGCTTGTCCGGAATCTTTACACACCCCGCCACAAGGAGGCAGGTGGACAATAACCCGCATGCCGCGGCTGTATCGAAGCGCATCGCGTCCGCCCTCTCATTCTGAATTTTGAGCTCGTCCCTGGCTGTTCTTAGAACATGTTATGATTTAGTCAAGAAAAATATAAGCGGATTTCGATTCACGCATAAAGGCTTGACATATGCGCAAGCGATAGCACATCTAGTCCGATCCGGGAGTTACATTATGGATTCAATCAAGAGGCCCCTTTTAGAGGCGGCCTTAATCTGCCTGCTCGTACCGTTTGCCCTATGCGGCGGTAGCAACCGGGTTTCAGCCCTCAAGAGCGGACCGGACACGCTTAACGAAACCGCGCTCCTTCTCGCCGGAAAGGAGCTGCCGAAGGGCTCGAAAATCCGCCCCTTTACCCAGACAAAGTTCTATCGCTCATACGCAGCGCATATGAAAACGGCATGGAACAGGTTCCAGAAGCCCAACCTGGGAAAAATAAAAAAATGGTGGCGCCGTTACAAGCCGGCATCCTACAGCCGGACCGTGCTCTATCCCTTCAGCGGTCCGGACATCCTGAACGCGCTTACGTTTTTCCCGGACGCCGACACCTACATCATGTTCGGGCTCGAGCCCCCCGGCGTCATTCCCGAGCCGGGCCTCATGAGCGAGGTTCAAATCCGCCACGGGCTGAACGGCCTGAGAAACTCCCTGTCCGACATCCTGAGGATGAATTTCTTCAAAACCAACGAAATGGCGTCGGAGCTCTCGAACAAGTCATTCAACAGCATCACGGGCCTGATCATCTATTTCCTTGCCACGGACGGCTGCACGGTGCTGAGCGCGCGCATGGTCGCCATAGACGCCGGGAGCAACCTCGTCGAGGGCGTACCCTCGGACCGGCGGATCGCATGGCAGAACCCCCCGCGTTCGCGGGTGCCGGGAGTCGAGATAACATTCAGAAAAAATTCTACGAACGTACAAACCGTGCGGTACTTCATGCTGTCCGTCATCGACCATGCGCTCGCCGCCTACTCCCCGAATTTCATCCCCTACTTGAAAAAGGAGGGTCCCTTCGCCACCATCATAAAATCGGCGTCCTACCTGATGCACAACGACACAATCAAGTTCACCCGAATACGGGCGGCGATACTGGCAGACACCGATTACCTCGTTCAGGACGATTCGGGAATACCGCTCCGCTACTTCGATACGCGCGCGTGGAAGCTCGGCTTCCATGGACGCTACGAGAGGCCGATCAGCCTGTTCGGCAACCGGATGCAGCCCGACCTCAAAAAGGCCATGGACGCCCGGTCGACGGGCATCCTGCCCTTCAGCTACGGGTACCGGCACCTGCCCGGCCAGTCCAACCTGATGACGGCAGAGAGGATACGGTAGCCGATTCACATCCAAT
>CAZHAD010000048.1:21509-24581 GCA_964529965.1 uncultured Leptospirales bacterium
AGTTATTTTTTAAAATTGAACTTCAGCAGCACCCGCCAGGCATAGTACGCGGCGATTCCGACGACCACCGCTCCGATCGCGTACAGGGACGAATACCGGTACGCGCCCGCGTAAAAAGTGGTCTGGACGAAGGTCGTCGCCATGATGATGACCGTCAAAACAATGAATATGAGCGGCACGACCGGGAAGAGCGGCACCTTGTACGGCCGCCGTATCTCCGGCCTCTTGTACCTGAGGTAGACCATGCCTATGACGGCCATGAGGGGAAAGATGCTCAGGGCGAAACCCATGTAGATGAGCATCGTCAGTATTGCATTGAAGCCGATGAACACGTAGGACACCGCAACCGCAGTCTGGACGATAATGGAAAGATCGGGCGTCTTAAATCTACTATTGACCCTGTCCAGGGTGTGGAATATGGCCCCGTCCTTGGCCATGGCGTATGTGACGCGGGGTCCTATCATCATCTGCACGGATACGGATGAAAGAAGGATCACCACAAAGCTTATGTTAAACACCGGGGATATTCCTTTCCCGAAAAGCTGTTTGGCGGAATAATCGCCGATCGTGCTCCCCGCATTTTTAATGATCTCCCCGCCGGTGCCGGACATCAGGAACACCACATTGACCGCCAGGTATATCACGATAATCATGAGCGAGGCGGCGATGAGCGCGCGAGGCAGGTTCTTCTCCGGATTTTTTATCTCGCCCGCGATGTAGGTGGTGCCGTTCCAGCCGGAATACGCGTACATTATGGTGATGAGCGCGGCGCCGTAGCCGAGGAGGGATCCGCCTTTATCCACGGGATACGTCTGGACCAGCCGCCCGCTCGCCGACCAATCGATAAAGTAAAATCCGAGTGCGATGAAAAGAAATATCACCAGGAGCTTGACCAGGGTGAGGACGTTCTGGACCAGGCTTCCCTTCTGCACCCCGATGACGTGGAGCATGCTGAAAAAAACGATGATCCCCGCAGCCGCGAGCTTGGGAAGCCATGTTCCCGGAATGACCCCGTGCGGAGACAGGCCGTTGAGATAGTTCACCGCCTGGATCGACGACATGGCTGCGGAAAGCGAAAAGCCGATGATGAGGGATATCCATCCGGTCAGGAAGGATGGGAGGGGCCCGTAGACCCTCTTGAGGTACACATATTCGCCCCCGTCCTCCGGCCACATGGCCGCCAGCTCCGCATAGCAGAGGGAGCCGGTCAGGGCGATGAGCCCGCCCACCGCGAAAAGCACCAGAATCGACAGGGCGCTTCCGGTGATGCCCATCACCTCGCCCGTGGTCGTCAGGATGCCGGTGCCGATCACGTCCGCGATGATGATGAGCACGGCGGTTACCACGCCGATCTGCCGTTTTAATTCCACACTACCCTCCCTGGGCGCCGTGATGCGCCGCCGTTTGACGGACGTCACATCATATGGTCACGCGACGTTACGTCAAGCATGATAAAGAAGGGACCATGTCCGCGGCAAAATTCGATTTGACATTTTGCCGGAAGGATCAAGAACTGTGGCATGGATGCCCCTTCCCATAAACTCTTTCTTGCCCCCATGGCTGAGGTCTCCACGCCTGCGCTCCGCTGCATCGTCAAGGAGATGTGCGGACGCGTCGTCCTCTGCTCGGAAATGCTCTCCGCTTCCGCCATAGCCGCAGGCTCGGCGCACAACGAGCCGCTGGTGCGCGCGCATGACTTCGACGATCCGATCATGTATCAGATCGTGGGCTCCGACCCCGGGGTGATGGCCAGGGCCGCCGCGATCCTCTCCGAGAATGAGTGTTATTCGATCGACATCAACATGGGATGCCCGAACCATGAAATCGTGAAAAGGGGCCAGGGGGCGCGGCTTCTCACGGATTTCGACCGGGCGAAAAGGATCGTAAGGGCGTGCAGAAAGGCGGTCCGGGCGAGGCTTTCGGTGAAGATGCGCTCCGGATACGGCGACAGCGACGAAAAGCGATTCACGGATTTCATCTCGATGCTCGAGCAGGAGGGGGTAGATTTCATAACCGTGCACCCGCGCTGCGCAAAGCTCTCCTTCAAAAGGACCGCGGACTGGCGCCTTGTGGGCCTTGCCAAAAAGCGCGTCTCCATACCGGTGATCGGAAACGGCGACATAGTCAGGGCTGAATCCGTGCTTGAGAGGATGCGTGAAACCGGGTGCGACGGGATCATGATCGGACGGGAAGGGGTGAAGTCACCGTGGATTTTCAAACTGGCCGCCGACCTTCTCGAGTACGGGAGCGCCTCGCTCGAGGTGAACATCAAGGAGGTGTTCGTCAGGGCGCTCGACTTAATACGGCAGCTCCTGCCCGAGCGCCTTCACAAAAGCAGAAGCCTGCGCTTCGCCTTCTATTTCTCAAAAAACGCGGTCTTCGGGCATGATCTCTTCAACAACATATGCAGGCAGGAGGACACGGGCATGATGCGGGAGGTCGTGGAGGCCTATTTCAACAGAAACGGCCATGAGGAGGTCAAACGGTTTTCTGCGTGCGGTGAAAACCTTTCGGAATAGCCCGCCCGCGGACCGCCCCGGCGGGTTTGCGGGCGTTTGCACACGTGCAGGAGGTACCCATGGAATACATGAGAGTCTGGAACGAGGTCGATCTGAATGACATAGAGGAGCACATCATCATTGTGGATGATAAAAACGGCCACTGCCCCGGATGCAAAAAAATCGGCATCGAGCTGAACAACCTGAAAATATGCCCCTCGTGCGGCAGGGAGTTCAAATACGTGACGTCAAAGGACGCGCAGGGAGGCAAATTCGACATCGTCATGAGGACGCGCAAAAAGATGCCCGACCTCGTGTTCGTGGACTATGGAGACTACGAGCGCGAAATCGGAAGGAAGAAGGCCGCGGGCCTGTTTAAGGTTTAAGATGAGGCTAATCATATCCTCACCCCTGAAAAAAACGAGGCGGAAAGATTTCCGCTCCACATCTCCAGCTTGAACCGGTAGCAGGGCGTGAGAAACGCCTTCACGTCAAGGGATATCCCCGCAAAGAACGACGCGCCGTTGTAGCCGGCATACACCCTGCCCCGCCCCTTGAGCGCGTCGATCCTGAA
>CAZHAD010000049.1:0-1675 GCA_964529965.1 uncultured Leptospirales bacterium
AGTTCCGAATCCACGGCGGGCGGGATAACCTCGATCACCCTGATCCCGGTCTCCTGAAGCTGCCGCCTGAGTGAGAGCGAGAATGAGTGCATCGCCGCTTTCGTCGCGCAATATAAGGGCATTCTCGCGATCGGCACGAAACCGAGGCCGGAAGAGACGTTGATGATATATGAGTTGTTATTCTCCTTCAACAAGGGAATAAACAGGGCGGCCAGGAAAACCGGCGCTTCAAGGTTCACTTTGATCTCGCTTTCCCCGGAGGAAAGCTCCTTGTCTCCTTGTGTCAGGTCGATGTCCCTCTGTATGCCTGCGTTGTTGACGAAAACGTTCAGCCGCTTGAAATCGGCTTTCACGAAGTCAAGAAGCGATCTTCTCTCTGCATCCAGGGTGACGTCGCATTTTTTTACGTGCAGCCTGGGGTGCTTTGTACGCGCTTCGTCAAGCCTCCCCTGTCTGCGGCCGCAGATGATGACCTCGTTTCCCGCTTCCAGAAACGCCTTCGCCATCGAGTATCCGATGCCGGTCGCGCCCCCGGTGATCAATACGGTATTTCCGGAGATTTTCATATTCATACCTTATCTTATGATAATATAGTGATTAAGGAGCATGCTGCAAAATTTTTATTGTTATCCTTTCAAGCGATTCTCCTATCTGTTTTTTTATACTCCCTCCCCCTTGATGGTAGACGCTTTTTGCAACCTCCTGTTGCGCGTCTATACCTTGTCATCCTTGACAAATGGGGGAGGGTTGGGGTGGGGGTGAAAAATGTTTATAGCAGATAATTTGTCATATTTGAGGTTTAATCACCCTCCCCTGCCCCTCCCATCAAGGGAGGGGTAAATCGCTTCATTGAAGTAATTATTTAACCCAATGTCGCTTTAAAATTGACTCTTGATTTTCGCATGTTACCGCAACGTTCTCAACCCCTTTCCGGGATAATTTTATATTGACGTTTTACCTATCGATAGCTATACTAGTTTAGTATGTAAGTATCTTATTTTATAAACATCTTAACAGATAAGATAACAGGACCTGCCGATGAAGTCAGCCGTTTTATCAAAAAGCGAACGAGAGAATCTGATCGATGAGCTGGTATATTTAAGCGGCCGTGAGCTGAGCGCGGTGCAGATAATGTTTTTAGAGGCGGTTGCCGATAAAATCGGGCTTAATATAACCGACTTGAGGTGCCTGAATTTCATACACAGAAGCGATAAAACGATATCCGCCAAGGATCTGGTGCGGATCACCGGACTCACCACCGGAGCCATAACCGGCGTGATCGACCGACTTGAAAAATCAGGATTCATCAGGCGCGGCGGCGATTCCGCAGACAGGCGTCTGGTGATCATCACGCCCGTGCCCGAAAAGCGTGCGGAAGTGGAGATGCTCTTTAATTCAATCAACAGGCGCAGGCACAGGATGGTAAGCTCCATGAACGACCGGGAGCTTACTATAGCAAAAGATTTCATGGAAAAGAACATGGCGGTTCTCAAGGAAGAAATCGATAATTTACGAGATGAATCCATCTGATCATCGGACCGGTTTATGCTCTGCTCAATCTGTTACTCGGAATCAATTGCCGATTGAAGCGGAAACGTTTATATTTATGGCAATGCCGGATTGCAGAATCGTTTTATTTTATTGTTATGCGATACATAAACCATAGCTGGGCCGC
>CAZHAD010000049.1:1775-24535 GCA_964529965.1 uncultured Leptospirales bacterium
GCGATAAGCCGGGAGCGAAAATATGACGAAAGAAATCCGTAACTCATGGCTGTACAGGCGCCGGTGGATCCTGCTCGTTTCCGTGTGCGTGATTGCGGCGGCGGCCTACCTGATTTTCAGGAAGTCAAAACCCGCCGTCGGCGGGCCGGAGGGCCGGCGCATATCGGCGGGGGTGCCGGTTTCGGCAGAACCGGTGAAGAAAGGGAACTTGAATGTGTATATTTCCGGCCTCGGCACCGTCACCTCGCGCAATACGGTCACGGTGAAGACCAGGATCGACGGCCAGCTGATGAAGGTTTTTTTTCGCGAGGGTCAGGTCGTCAACGAGGGAAGTCTCCTCGCCTCCATTGACCCGCGCCCGTTCCAGGTGCAGCTGGCCCAAGCCGAAGGCCAGCTTGCCAGGGACCGGGCCCTGCTGAACAACGCCAGGGTGGACCTCGACCGCTACCGCGTCCTCTGGAAGCAGGATTCGATCTCCCAGCAGCAGCTCGCCACCCAGGAGTCCCTTGTTCGCCAGTATGAAGGCATAGTCAAGAGTGACAAGGGGCAGGTCGACAATGCGAGGCTCCAGCTTTTATACTGCCGCATCACCGCGCCGATCAGCGGCAGGACCGGCCTGCGCCTCGTCGACCCCGGCAATATCGTGCACGCGAGCGATCCGAACGGGCTGGTCGTGATCACCCAGATCCGGCCGATGACGGTCATCTTCCCCATCCCGGAGGAAAACCTCAGGCAGGTACTCGCCGGGTTCAGGGCGCACCGGCGTCTCCCGGTCGAGGCGCTCGACCGCTCCATGAAGCATAGTCTTGCAAAGGGATATCTCCTGACCATCGACAATCAGATAGACCCGGCCACGGGCACCGTACGCCTCAGGGCGATATTCCCCAACAGGGACGGCATGCTTTTTCCCAACCAGTTCGTGAATGCGAGGCTTCTCGTTGACGTGGTGCGCGGCGCCGTGATCGTGCCCGCTCCCGCGGTCCAGAGGGGCCCGCAGGGGGTATTCGTGTACGTGGTGAAGCAGGACATGACGGTGTCCGTGCGCAAAATCACCGCAGGCGAGACACAGGGAGGCGGAACGACGGTAAAATCCGGGCTCGTTCCGGGCGAGCTCGTAGTGGTCGACGGGTTCGACAGGCTCAGGGAGGGCGCCGCCGTCGTCTTGAAGGGCAAGACCTCCGGCGTTTCCCAGAAACCTCCTTCCACTGAAAAAAAACCGCGGACAAAGAAAGGGCGTCCCGTGAAGAACCGGAAGGTGAATACCACCAGATGAACATATCGCGCACCTTTATCGTGCGGCCGGTTGCGACCACCCTGCTGATGGCCGCCATACTCATGGCCGGGTTCGTGGCGTATCGCCAGCTTTCGGTATCCGCCCTCCCAACCGTGGAATATCCTACCATACAGGTGCGCACCTTCTTTCCCGGCGCGGGCCCCGAGGTCATGGCGTCGTCCGTTACCGCCCCTCTGGAACGGCAGTTCGGCCAGATGCCGGGCCTTTCACAGATGACCTCGACAAGCTCCGACGGCTCCTCGATCATCACGCTCCAGTTTTCCCTGGATCTCAGCCTCGACGTGGCCGAGCAGGAGGTCCAGGCGGCCATCAACGCGGCCTATACCTATCTCCCGCCCGACCTCCCCGTCCCTCCCGTGTACAGCAAGGTCAACCCGGCGGACACCCCCATACTGACCCTGGCCATGACCTCGGATACGATGCCGCTGTACCGGGTGGAGGACCTGGCCGAGACGCGCTTCGTCCAGAAGATATCGCAGCTGCCGGGCGTGGGGCTTGTGAGCATAAGCGGAGGGCAGCGGCCCGCGGTCAGGGTGCACGCCAATCCTACCGCCCTGTCCTCCTACGGCCTGAGCCTGGAAGACCTGCGGACCGCCATCGGGGCCGCCAACGTCAACCAGGCCAAGGGAAGCCTGGACGGGCCGCGGCAGGCGTACAACATCGATACGAACGACCAGCTTTTTTCGGCGGACCAGTACAGCCCGCTGGTGGTGGCCTACCGCAACGGCGCGCCGGTGCGTCTGTCGGACGTGGCATACGCATTCAATGACGTCGAGGACACGGAGCAGGCCGCATGGATGAACACCACGCCCGCGGTGATCCTGAACGTCATGCGGCAGCCGGGCGCCAACGTGATCGAGGTAGTTGACCGGATCAAGAGGGTGATGCCCCAGCTGAGGAGCTCGCTCCCGCCGTCCGTCAGGGTCGACATACTGACCGACCGTACCACGACCATACGCGCGTCGGTCAGGGACGTACAGTTCGAGCTGATGCTCGCAGTGGCCCTGGTGGTGATGGTGATGTTCCTGTTTTTACGCAACCTCCCGGCCACGATCATTCCGAGCGTCGCGGTGCCCCTGTCGATCGTCGGGACCTTCGGGGTCATGTACCTGCTCGGGTTCAGCCTGAACAACCTTTCGCTCATGGCGCTCACGATCTCCACCGGCTTCGTCGTGGACGACGCCATCGTGATGATCGAGAACATCGCGCGGTACGTGGAGCAGGGAGACACGCCGCTCCAGGCCGCGCTCAAGGGCTCCGAGCAGATCGGGTTCACCATACTCTCCCTCACCGTTTCACTGATCGCGGTCCTCATACCCCTTTTGTTCATGGGCGACGTGGCGGGGCGGCTCTTCCGCGAATTCGCCGTCACCCTGGGGATCACCATACTCATCTCCGCGGCCGTGTCGCTCACCCTGACGCCGATGATGTGCGCGGGAATACTCAGGCATAAGCCGGAAGAAAAGCAGGGAAGGTTCTTCCGCTCCTCTCAGCGCGTCTTCGACCGGGTGATAGAATTTTACGGAAAAACCCTGAAATGGGTGCTGAATCACCGCAACCTCACGCTTGCGGTCGCCGTCCTTACGGTAATCCTTACGGTTGTATTGTATGTTATCGTACCCAAGGGGTTTTTCCCCGTGCAGGACACCGGGGTGATCACGGGGATATCGGACGCGCCCCAGTCGATCTCATTCGACGCGATGGCGGAGCGCCAACAGGAGCTCGCACATGCGATTTTGAAAGACCCGGGGGTCGAAAGCCTTTCGTCTTTCATCGGCATAGACGGAACCAACACCACGCTCAACAGCGGCCGCATTCAGATAAACCTGAAGCCGCTTGACGAGCGCGGGGCGAGCTCGAGCGAAATCGTCGGGCGCCTCCGGCAAAGGCTCGCGCACGTCGAGGGCATAACCCTGTTCATGCAGCCTGCACAGGACCTTACCGTGGACACGCGCGTCAGCAGGGCACAGCTCCATTACACGATCGAGGGGCCGGACTTCGACGAGATCAACGGGTACGGCCGCAGGCTCGTCGGGGCGCTGCGCGCGCAGCCCGGGCTGCGCGATGTGAGCAGCGACCAGCAGGACCGGGGGCTGCGCGTGTCTCTGGACATCGACCGCGTCGCGGCCGCGCGGCTTGGAATCACGCCGCAGCTCGTGGACGACACTTTATACGACGCGTTCGGCCAGCGCCAGGTCTCCACCATCTTTACGCAGCTGAACCAGTACCGCGTGGTGCTCGCCGTCCAGCCTGAATTCAGGCGCGGTCCCGCGAACCTGGGGGACATTTACATTCTGAGCCCGGCGGGCGCGCGGGTGCCGCTGGCCGCGTTCATAAGCTCGGAGAAAACCTCCGGCCCGCTCGCCATCAACCGCCAGGGGCAGTTCCCGGCGGTCACGGTGTCGTTCAATCCCGCTCCCGATGTCTCCCTGAGCGATTCACTGGAGACGGTCGAGTCGACCGCTCAGAAAACCGGAATGCCTCCCAGCATCCGGGGCACCTTTTCAGGGACCGCGGAGGCCTTCCTCGCCTCTTTGAGCAACGAGCCGATCCTGATACTTGCCGCGCTCATAGTGGTATACATCGTGCTCGGGGTCCTTTACGAAAGCTACATTCATCCGATCACGATACTCTCCACCCTCCCTTCCGCCGGCGTGGGCGCGGTCCTGTCGCTCATCCTGTTCCGCGCCGAGCTTGACGTCATCGCCGTCATTGGAATCATCCTCCTCATCGGGATCGTGAAGAAGAACGGGATCATGATCGTGGATTTCGCCCTCGACGCCGAGCGCAAGGAGGGCAAGAGCCCGTACGAGGCGATCTTCCAGGCCAGCCTGCTGCGCTTCAGGCCGATCATGATGACCACCATGGCCGCGCTCCTGGGCGCCCTCCCCCTCGCCCTGGGCGGCGGGGTCGGGTCTGAGCTCAGGCGTCCGCTCGGCATCTCCATCGTCGGGGGACTCATCATCAGCCAGATTCTCACCCTCTATACAACGCCGGTCATCTATCTCGCGTTCGACAGCCTGGTCCGCCGCGTTCGAAAGCGCGGATCCGGGGGCGCGTCATGAACATATCGGAGCCCTTCATCAAGAGGCCGGTGGCGACGACCCTTCTCACCGTCGGGATCGTGCTCGGGGGGATCATCGCGTTCCGCCTGCTTCCGGTTTCCCCGCTGCCGCGCGTCGACTTCCCCACGATACTGGTCTTTGCCGCGCTGCCGGGCGCGGACCCGGAAACGATGGCGACCTCGGTGGCGGCGCCGCTCGAGCGGCAGTTCGGGCTGATCGCTGGCGTGACCGAGATGACCTCGACCAACACCCTCGGATCGACCAGCATCACGCTCCAGTTCGACCTGGACCGGGACATCGACGGAGCGGCCCGCGACGTCCAGGCCGCCATCAACGCGGCCAGGGGCTACCTGCCGGCGAACCTTCCGAGCAACCCATTGTACCGGAAGATCAATCCCGCGGAAGCGCCGGTTCTTATCCTGGCCCTCACCTCAGAAACCACGAGGACAGAGCAGATATACGACGCGGCATCGACCATACTCCAGCAGAAGCTGTCCCAGATCGAGGGCGTCGGGCAGGTATTCGTGGGAGGGAGCTCGCTCCCTGCGGTAAGGGTGGAGTGCAACCCCCTGGCCCTGAGCAAATACGGGATCGGCCTGTCAGACGTGCGCACGATGCTGACCGGCACCAGCCTGTACCGGCCCAAGGGGAGGCTTTCCGGCGGGACGACGTCGATGAGCATTAAGGCAAACGACCAGCTCTTCAAGGCCGCCGACTACCGTCCCCTGATTTTGGCGTACCGCAACGGCACGCCGGTGCGGCTGTCGGACGTCGCCGGCGTCCGGGATTCGGTTGAAAACGTGCGGGTCATGGGCTTGGCCAACGGAATGCCCGCGGTAATGGCCATCATATTCAAGCAGCCGGAGGCGAACATCATAGAGACCGTCGATAAGGTCAAGGACCTGCTTCCGCAGCTTGAGGCCTCCCTGCCCGGAGGGATCAAGCTTACCAAGGTCATGGACCGGACCCCCCCGATCCGCGCCTCCCTCCATGACGTCGAGTTCACGCTTATGGTCGCGACCGCGCTCGTGATACTGGTCGTCTTCATCTTCCTGAGAAATCCCCGCTCCACGGTCATACCGGGCGTGGCGGTCGGGGCGTCCCTGATCGGCACCTTCGGCGTGATGTACCTGCTCGACTACAGCCTGGACAATCTTTCCCTCATGGCGCTCACGATCGCCACCGGGTTCGTCGTGGACGACGCGATCGTGGTCCTCGAGAACATCACCCGGCACATGGAACAGGGGACGCCGCCCCTGAAGGCTTCATTTATCGGAGCGCGGGAGATCGCCTTTACGGTTCTGTCCATGAGCACCTCCCTGATCGCGGTCTTTATCCCCATTCTCCTGATGGGAGGGATGGTCGGGAGGCTTTTCCGCGAGTTCGCAGTGACCCTGTCCACCGCCGTGCTTATCTCCCTCGTCCTCTCGCTCACCACGACCCCCATGATGTGCGCAACGATTCTGAAGCCGGCCGGCCCCCGCGGCCACGGGCGGCTGTACCGTACAAGCGAGGAGATGTTCAACGGGTTCCACCGCATGTATGAGACGAGCCTCAAATGGGCGCTCAGGCACTCGCGGTTCATGCTTTTCCTTACCCTGCTCATGCTCGTGGTCAACGTTGTCCTTTTTATATTTATTCCCAAGGGGTTTTTCCCTGAGCAGGACAACGGGCGCCTCAGCGGCATGATTATAGCAGAGCAGGATATATCGTTTCAGGCGATGTCAAAGAAATTTATCAAGGTGGTTGATATCATAAAAAGCGACCCGGACGTGACCTATATCGTGGCCTTCACCGGAGGCGGCGCCGGCACCTCTACGAATACCGCGCGCATGTTCATCACGCTCAGATCCTTTGACAAAAGAAAAGCCAGCGTGTGGCAGGTAATGGCGCGGCTGCGCACAAAGCTCTCCGCTATTCCGGGCGCGCCGACGTACCTTCAGGCGATACAGGATCTGCGCATCGGCGGCAGGATCGGCGCGGGGCTATACCAGTACACCCTCCAGGGCGACAACCTTGAAGCGCTGAACGCCTGGGCCCCGCGCATGCTGTTGAAGATGAGGGGCCTGCGCCAGCTCACCGACGTGAGCAGCGACCAGCAGAACCGGGGACTCAAGGCATCGGTGGAGGTCGACAGGGACGCGGCGTCCCGGATGGGCATACGCATGCGGGACATCGACAACACCCTGTACGACGCCTTCGGCCAGCGCCAGGTTTCGATCGCCTACACCCTCCTCAACCAGTACCACGTGGTGATGGAGGCCGCGCCGAACTTCTGGCAGGACCCTGAAACGCTCAAAAACATGTACATCGTCACCCAGGCGGGGACCAGGGTTCCGTTCGACTCATTTTCCCGCTTCACGAAATCGTGGACGCTGCTCGCGGTAAACCACCAGAGCCAGTTTCCGGCGGTGACCATGTCCTTCAATCTTCCCACGGGGGTTGCGCTCGGCGACGCCGTAAACTCGATCCAGTCCCTCGAGCGCAGGATGGTTCTTCCCGCCGGGATCCGCGGCAGCTTCCAGGGCACCGCCCAGGCATTCAAGTCATCGCTCGCGAACGAGCCGCTTCTGATACTCGCCGCGCTCATCGCGGTTTACATAGTGCTCGGCATTCTGTATGAAAGCTACATACACCCGGTCACGATCCTGTCAACCCTGCCGTCCGCGGGAGTCGGTGCGGTCCTTTTTCTTTTGCTGTTCCGCATGGACCTGAGCATCATCGCCATAATCGGGATCATCCTGCTGATCGGTATCGTGAAGAAGAACGGGATCATGATGGTCGATTTCGCGCTCGAGACCGAGCGCAGCGAAAAAAAGCTCCCGATTGACGCGATCTACCAGGCCTGCCTGCTGCGCTTCCGGCCGATCATGATGACCACCATGGCCGCGGCCCTGGGCGCCCTTCCCCTTGCACTGAATATGGGGGTCGGCTCGGAATTGCGCCGTCCTCTCGGCGTTGCGATCGTCGGCGGGCTCGTCGTCAGCCAGATGCTCACGCTGTATACGACGCCGGTCATGTACCTGTACATGGACAGGCTCAGGCTGCGGCTCAAGCGGGTGTGGGGCGGACGGGGACGGAAGGAAAAGGCCCCATACAAGCGTGCGTAGCCGGCCGAGCCCGCCGGGGAGCCGGAGCACGCGCGATCGAGGAGGAAGGTCAAAGATGTGCCAACGAAATTCATCTTATTTACGGCTGTTGAGGCGAGTTCTCGCTTGTCCGGCAATCATGGTCCCGGTCATCTTCTCGGCCTGCGCGGTCGGACCGAATTACGTGCGCCCGACGATGCAATTCACCTCTCCCTCATCTTTTAAGGAATCGGGGGAGTGGAAAAAGGCGCAGCCCAGGGACCACGAGATAAAGGGAAAGTGGTGGGAGGTCTTCAATGATCCGGACCTGAACGCGCTGGCGGATCAGGTCAACATCTCCAACCAGAACCTGGCGGTCGCCGAGGCGCAGTACCGCCAGGCAACCGCGCTCGTGAGGGCGGCAAAGGCCGCCTTCTACCCATCGATCACGATAGGCGCTTCGTATTCCCTCTCCCTGTTTCCGTCCGTTTCCGGGGCCTCGTCCGCCGCCTCCCGCACCTCGGTTTTATCCGGAAGCCCGGCCTCGATTTTATCCGCAGCCTCAAGCTCGTCCTCATCCAACACCCCCACGTCCCAGTTCTCGCTGCCGATCAGCATATCGTGGGAGCCGGATATCTGGGGGAGGATACGCCGCACGGTGGAGGCGAGCAGCGCGAACGCGCAGGCGAGTGAGGCCGACCTGCAGTCCGCCAGGCTTCTGGCCCAGGCGGAGCTTGCCCAGGATTACTTTCAGATCCGAGCCATCGACCGTCAGAAGCAACTCCTTGACAGGACGGTGAACGATTACCGGAAGTTCCTCGACCTGACGCGAAACCGGTACGCCGCGGGCGTGGCGTCCATGGCGGACGTGCTGCAGGCCGAATCGCAGCTCAAGACCACGCAGGCCCAGGCGATCGATCTCGGGGTCCAGCGCGCCCAGCTTGAGCACGCCATCGCCCTCCTTGCGGGCAAGCCCGCCTCGCTCTTCTCCGTTCCCGTCTCGGGCGCCGGCATAAAGCCGCCCGACATACCGGTCGGCGTGCCTTCCGAGCTGCTCGAGCGAAGGCCCGATGTCGCAGCGGCCGAGCGGCGCGTCGTTGCGGCGAACGCCCAGATCGGGGTCGCCATCGCCGCGTATTTCCCGACCATCACCCTGAACGCCTCGCTCGGCTTTCAGGCCAAGAACTTTCTGAAATGGTTCACGTGGCCGAGCCGTTTCTTCTCGGTCGGGCCGTCGATATCCGAAACCGTTTTTCAGGGCGGGCTGCGCATGGCCCAGACCGACGAGGCGCGCGCCGCCTATGACGCGAGCGTGGCGTCGTACCGTCAGACCGTGCTCACCGCGCTTCAGGAGGTGGAGGACAACCTCGCCGCGCTGAGGATACTTGAAAACGAGGCGAGGGTCCAGGACGAGGCGCTCCAGGCCTCGCGGCGGTCCGTACACGTGACCATGAACCAGTATAAGGCGGGCACGGCAAGCTATCTCAACGTCATCACGGCCCAGACCGCTGCCCTGAACAATGAGCTGAGCGCCGTCAATATTCTCAATCGCAGGATGGCGGCAAGCGTGCTCCTGGTAAAGGCCCTCGGAGGGGGATGGAACGCGTCCGCGCTCAATCCAAAGGAGGGGAAAGCCGCCAAAGCGAAGAAGAAGCAGCCTTGAGCGGCGCTGAGGCCGAATCATGCCGTTTGAATTAGATAGCGTGGTCCCGTGGGGGAGAAACCTTAATGAATATAGAAGCATGTTTCATTTGACCGAAGCGGATTTAATAAAAAAAATAATCAGCTTCGGTGACGGACCGGCGAGCTTCAATTTTGAAATGCTGCAATCGGGCCGGAAAATAATCTCTCTTGATCCTATTTACCGGTTTTCAAGGGATCAATTGCAGAAGCGCATCGATGAAACCAGGGGCGGCGTGATGGAACAAACACGTAAAAATATGGATAATTTTACCTGGAAGGACATAAAAACAATCAACGAGCTGGAGGAGATTAGGATGCGCGCCATGTCCCTTTTCCTCGATGATCTGGAGGCCGGAAAAAGAGAAGGCAGATACATCGCCCATGCACTGCCCCGGCGAACGGATTTTTCAGACCTTCAATTTGATCTGGGATTGAGCTCACATTTTTTATTGTTATATTCCCGGCTCGGTTTGGATTTCCACATCCGTGCAATTACAGAAATGTTACGAATTTGCAAAGAGATCCGCATCTTCCCGATTCTAAACCTCGATGCTGAAAGATCCGAAGTCTTGGACGGCCTGCTTGAATGCTTCGGAACCGACTACCGGGTCCGGCTCATAAAAGTGATCTATGAATTTCAAAAAAACGGCAATGAAATGCTTAAAATAAAAAGAGTCAGGACACCTCATTGATTATAAGATAACATTCTCAGAGAAGACTTAGCTTCGATCCTGCCGATTTTTTATTTGTCTTTGCATCAAACGGGTGTTTTATTATTTACATTGGTTGCGGTCTAAAGGTTGTTAAGTTATTATCCAATTCCGGGAGTCAGCAATGAAACCGATAAGCGAGCAGGTCATTCTCGTCACCGGGGCCACAGACGGCCTCGGAAAGGGTGTCGCCATCGAGCTCGCCCGCATGGGCGCCTCGATACTCGTGCACGGCCGCGATCCTAAGCGGATCGAGCGCGCGGTTGCGGAGATACGGGAGACGGCAAACGCCGGAGCGGTGCGTTCCTACATGGCCGATTTCTCGTCACTCGCGCAGGTCCGCGGCATGGCCGATGAGATTCTGGCGCACGAGACGCGCCTCGACGCGCTCGTCAATAACGCGGGCGTGGGGACCCGCGTGCCCGGCGGGGGCTCGCGCGCGGAAAGCGCGGACGGGTACGAGTACCGCTTTGCGGTCAACTATCTTGCGCCGTATCTGCTGACCCGCCTTCTCCTGCCCCTGCTCCGGGCGTCCGCGCCGTCGCGCATCGTGAACGTGAGCTCCGCGGGGCAGCAGGCCATCGACTTCGACGACGTCATGCTCGAGCGCGGGTACGGCGGGGTGCGCGCCTACTGCCAGAGCAAGCTGGCGCAGGTCCTGTTCACCGTCGATCTTGCCGAGGAGCTCCGCGGCTCCGGGGTGACGGTAAACGCCCTCCACCCCGCCACCTACATGCCGACCAAAATCGTCGAGCACCCCATAAGCACCCTTGAGGAAGGAGTGAACGCGACCGTGCGCCTGGTCGCCGACGCCTCGCTCGACGAGACCTCCGGCCGCTATTTCAACGGCCTTTCAGAGGCCAGGGCGGACGCTCAGGCGTACAATGCCGATGCGCGGAACAAACTCCGCGCGCTGTCCGACCGGCTCACCGGCATCGGGTGAGGGCACCGGCTTGGCACGGGGACGGACGATTGACCCGGCAGATAAATTCCACGAACGTCGTGAATGCAAACCGGTTTACCGATCAGTCCTCACCGCAGTCCAGGTAGGACAATACATACAAATTATAACAACTATCCTCGCACGCCGTCGATGAGCATGAAAAAAAGCAGAGGGAATAGAATTCACTGGCGTCCTGCTTGCACTCCTTGGCGGTTTGTTTCAATTCGCACGCTCCGATGAGCACTGCGGCGAGAAGCAAAAAAATAAGCACGATCTTTTTCATTAAAACCCTCCGATATGAGATTTTTGTATGGCTGGAATGTCGATAGTAAATATTGTTATGATTAATCAGTCAAGTCAATGAATTTTCATTGTGTATTATACGATTTTGTGCAACCGATATTGTTCGCGCGTATTTTCTGATCCATGAGAGGAGATGGATGACCTTATAAGACAGTGACCAAGGGATTATTATGGAACTCAAAAAAACAATTGAATACAGGGCGTATCCCGTTGAAAAGACCCTGGATTTCCTCAACACGGCGACCGGAGGGCTTTCGGATACCGAAGCCGCGCTGAGGCTTAACATTTACGGGCGTAACGAGATCACAGAAAAGGGCCGCCCCGCGGCAGTGGATTTTCTTTCACGGTTCTGGGGACCTATGCCCTGGCTGCTGGAAATCACGATGATTCTTTCGTACGCAATAGGCCACGAACTCGAATCCGTCATCATACTGGTCCTGCTTGTCATCAACGCGTCCATCGGATTCTGGAACGAGCGGAATTCCCGCAAGGCTCTCGAGATTTTAAAAAGCAGGCTTTCGGTCCGAACGAACGTTCTACGGAACGGCGTTTGGGAGAAAAAACCTGCGGCTGAGCTGGTTCCCGGAGACGTGGTCGGGATAGGACTGGGCGACATAGTGGCAGCGGACCTCCAGCTCATCGACGGCGGGGTATCCGCCGACCAGTCGGCTCTCACAGGAGAGTCGCTCCCGATCACCCTATCCAAATCCGGCCTGGCCTACTCCGGCTCCGTCGTCACACAGGGCGAGGCGCGCGGAGTGGTGGTGAACACCGGCGCCGATACCTACTTCGGCAAGACGGCCGAACTGGTGAAAACCGCCGGGTCCAAATCGCACCAGGAACAGATCGTGTTCAAGGTGATTCAATACATGATGTATGTGAGCGTCGGCGCGATCATGCTCGTTGTTCTGGAGGCCATTTTTCTCAAAACCGGCCTGGTCACCATCTTGACCATGGCTCTGATCTTTCTGATGGGGGCGGTCCCGGTCGCCCTGCCCGCGGTTTTCACCGTGGTTCTTGCGGCCGGCGCCATTGAGCTTTCGCGAAACGCGGCCCTGGTGACCAAGCTCAGCGCGATTGAAGACGCAGCCTCAATGACGATCCTGTGCCTGGACAAGACAGGCACCATCACGCAGAACAGGCTGACCATATCGGATCCCGTTCCTTCAGCCGGATACGGGCCGGAGGATGTGGCCGCGGGTGCGGACATGGCCACGGGAGAGCAAAGCCGGGACCTTATCGATCGTGCGGTCAAGGAATACACCCGGTCGCTGTCCGGAGAAATGACGTACCGGCGATTGAGCTTCACCCCGTTCAATCCCACGGATAAAAGATCCGAGGGCGTGGTGATGGTAAACGAAACACGCTACAGGGCGGTCAAGGGGGCGGCTCAGGCGGTCATGGGCCTGATACGGAATCTGCCGGACGGCGAGCGAATCGAGGCGGACCGCCTGGTTCTGGAGCTGTCGCGTAAAGGGTTTCGCGTACTCGCCGTCGCCCGGTCGGAGGGGGATGATCCGGATGACCTGAAGCTTATAGGATTTCTGCCCATGGCGGATCCCCCACGGCCGGATTCTAAAGCCATGATTCAGGAAATGCGCAGCCTGGGCGTAAAGGTCAAGATGCTGACCGGGGACAACGCCGCGATCGCGCTGGAGATCGCCGGACAGACGTCGGTAGGGAACAAGATCATTCGGATGACCGACCTCGAGCGATTGGGCGACGATGAGCAGGCTGCGGCCCTGGAGGAACATGACGGGGTCGCGGAGATATTCCCGGAGGACAAATACCGCATCGTCAGGCTCCTTCAGTCCAGGGGCCATATCGTCGGCATGACCGGAGACGGCGTCAACGACGCGCCCGCGCTCAAACAGGCAGAGGTCGGTATCGCGGTCAGCAGCGCCACCGACGTGGCCAAGGCCGCGGCCAGCATCGTCCTCACCGAACCAGGGCTGAACGCCATTTCGCTGACGATTATAAACAGCCGCCGCATCTATCAACGAATGCTTTCGTGGGTAATCAATAAGGTTACCAAGGTGGTGCAGTTCGTGGGGCTGTTGACGGCCGGTTTTATTATATGGCACGATCTCCTCATCAGTGCGCTTGGCATGGTGCTGCTGATATTTGCGAACGATTTCATCACCATGTCGCTTGCGACCGACCGCGTGACAAGCGCCGAGAATCCGAACATATGGAACGTTAAAAAAATCACCTGGTCCTCCCTGGTTCTTGGTCTGCTTCTCATCGGACAGGGGCTGGCGGCCGCCTGGGCCGGCCGGAGCCTTTTACGGCTTTCCCATCCCCAGCTTCAAAGCTTTGTCCTGCTCACCCTCGTGTTCACCAGCCTCCTCAAGATATTCATAATACGGGAGAGGCGCCGTTTCTGGTCCTCGGCTCCTGGCAAAAGCCTGCTCGTGGCGGGACTGTCGGCCATTTTCGTTTTTTTCCTGATAGGAACGTTCGGCTTTCTTATTCCTGCCGTTCCATTGTCACAAATTGCGGCCCTGTTCCTGTTTTCTTTGCTGTTCATATTTCTGCTTGATTTTCCCAAGTACTATGTATTCAAAAAAATCGGGTTATGATCCCTTCCTTCCGGTTAGGATTAACATTCACGGGGCCGTTTTTTTCTTGACATTGATGACATATGTCATTATATTTATGTCAAATAGCACTATTGGGGACGGTATAAAATGAAGTATGATTTCTTACGAAACATGTACAAGTTTCCCGAGACCGTCGTGAAAAAAATACACAACGACAACGAGCTGCTCGATATTATCCGCAACAAGTTTACCTCCGCGAATGCGAAGAATTTCATCGATTTCACCGGGTTGTCCCTGAACGACTGGTCGAATATTTTACCCATATCAAAACGGACGCTGCAGAGAAACTTTGACGACAAGAAAAAGGTATTGGAATTAAGCGTCACGGAAGCGTTCGTAGAAGTAGGCGAAATCTATTCAATCGGGCTTCACGCGTTCGACCGGAACAAGGAGCGATTGAAGAATTGGCTGTATACCGCAAATCCCTATTTTAAAAACAAAAAACCGATTGAAATCATGGACTCCCACAAGGGGCGCGACATGGTAAAGGCAGAATTGAACCGAATCGAATACAGTGAATTCAGCTGATGATACTGTACCGGATGTCTAAAATCCGGCATGCAGGAGACTTGGGCGGAAAAGGCGCGGAATTGAGCGGGGGCCGGTGGAACGCCGCGGGGATTCCCGCTTTGTATCTGGCCGAAAACGTATCCCTCGCCATTCTGGAAACCATCGTCCACTGCCACTATATCGGCGATCTGCATAATCGTCTGCTCCTGTCGGTCGACGTGCCCGAAGTATCGATGCAAACCCTCGACCGGGCCGATCTGCCCGATGACTGGAATTCCATCCCCTGGAACAGGTATACCATCGAATACGGGACGCGCTGGCTGTCTTCGGGTGAAAGCCTGACATTGAAAGTCCCGTCCGCGATAGTTCCCAATGAGCATATTTACATCGTCAATCCAAGACACGTCGCGCATAAAAATGTAAAAATAATCAAAAGGGAAATATTCAGGCCTGACAACCGGCTGGCACTGCTCAAGGAGAATAATACCAAATGAGCCGGATTTTGCGGCAACCCATGACTGCACGCTGAACAAATCCACCTCGACTACTATTACATACTTTTTCTTGACTTATGTTGAATGTTATATTATACATTATATGTTGTTTTGATTCATTCAGCGATATAAATTTTTCATTCAGAAGATTCCGGTTCCTTTGAATTTTAGATCATAAGCATTCTTATGTGAAAGTGAAAAGATGCAATTTTTTTATTCAAAAAAAATAGCCGCAACGCTGTTGGTGTGTCTGTTATCTTTTATTCTATTAGATATAGATATCGATACCGAACAAAGTACAAATAATCCAAATAAATGCATGACAGAAATTCAAATCATGAGTAACATTAATGATGAATGTTATGACTATGATTTTGACGACTATTTTTTTAATGTGCCAGACTCTAAAACATGGCGCAACATCGCAAATCAGCATCAAAATTTTTCGTTGGCATTGACCATTTCGGGTTATGACGTCAGACTCGAATTTCCCAAAGTCCGCATAACAGACGACGCGGCCTCCGCCATTAATACACATTTACTCGATTATACCATCCGGAGCAGAGGCTCGTTCGTCTAACCGCCCTCCCCTCATACCGTCATCTGATTGTTTCAATTTTTCCATAATTCATCATCTCAATGGATGAATAGAAAACGTGTTAAATTTCAGCTCAATTCAAAATAATTAAAAGGAGTTAATTCAAGCTCCCCGATCAGCGTTGCCTGTTTAACCGTAGGGGAAACCCGGTCCGGGAGAGTATACATCGGCCTTGTTACGCGACCGGCCATTCACGAATGTATACGATGAATTAAAATAATCATTATGCGTAATTTATTAATTATTTTAACATTATCGGAAATTTTAGCGCCTCCCCTCCTTTTCGGTCAATCCGCAGCTCCCGTACTTTCATACCGCAGGGCGCTCGAACTCGCATTCGAGCGAAGCCCGGATATCAGAGCGGCGGCCGCAGACCATAAAAAAGCCCGCGGTCTTAAGATAACCGCGGACCGGCCGCTCCTGTCCAATCCGGAAATAGAGGCGAGCGGGGCGTACGGCGCCCGTAAAATCACGCCCGCGCTGAGCTTCTCGCCGCTTACGGCGCTCCAGGGAGGAAATCCTTTCGATCTGTCGCCCAACAAGGTGTTCGGCAATACGATACAGCCGATCAAGGGATTTGAATTGTCCCTTACCCAGCAGCTTGAGTTGGCCGGTAAAAAATCAGTCGCCCGTAAAATGGCCGCGGTAACGGTTGCCCGCGCGGGAATCGCATATGAGCGAGCCAGGCTCAACGTGAGGGCGGCCGTACGCACCAACCTGATGACTTTTTCGGCCATGGACCGGCTCAATGCGGACCTGAAAAACAGGCTGTCACATTTACAGAAGATCAGAAAGCAGAAGGGGGCGGACTTCATCGATCCGCGTCTCGGACGGTATGCGGCCAGGGCCTTCAATGATGATCTTTTGGAGCTTGAGGCGGACCGCCTGCAGATCGAGCAGACGGCAATCGCGTCCAAAAACGCGCTCCGCGGCCTGCTTATGATCGGGGACGATGAGGATTTCCGCGCCGGAAATTCGGAAGCAATCCCGTTACCCGTCCCTCCCGACGATCCGATACTGGTGCTGATGGCCGTGCAAACCAGTGTGGACCTGAAGGACGCGGAAAAGGCGCTGGCCATGGCGCGTGACGGAGCAAGGCTCGCCCGCCTCCTCGTGTACCCGGACCCGAGCCTTTTCGTTATATACGGACGCCAGGTTACGGAGGCTGCCGGACGGTTCGGGCCGGAGCGCGAGGACGAGCAGGTCGGCCGGATAGGGATTCGATTTCAATTGCCCGTCAACAGCACCAGAGGGGAGCGCAAGGCCGCGAAAGCGGATATGGAGAAAGCGCAGGCGGATTTAAACCACATCCGCGCCACCATCAAGTCGTCGGTCATCACGGCCGCACAATCGTACCGCTTCCAGATCGCCCTTCTCGATAAGCTCAAACGCGTAGTCAGGCACAGCTTCGAATCGCTGGACCAGATCGACCGTGCGTTTATAAACGGACGCATATCGTATTTCGACTTTTGGAACGAGTATGACCGGTCGAACCGACTGATGAAACGCTATGCGGACATCCTCGTGGCCGCTGCGACGTCCCGCGGCCGGCTTGAAATGCTGATCGGACGCACCTTGGACAAGGAGTAATACGATGTTTAAATATTTCACCGATTATTGCCTGAAGATACGCTACTGGATATTTTTGTTTCTCGCCGTGATGATCGTCGCCGGCGTGTATTCTCTTCTCCATCTGCCGCTTGACGCGCTTCCGGACATCACGAACGTGCAGGTCATGGTGAACGCCAAGACCGGAGCCTTGTCGCCGGAGGAAATCGAAACCGACGTGACGAGGCCGATCGAATCGGAGCTTTTCGGACTCCCCATGGTCGAGGAAATCCGCTCCCTTTCAAAGTACGGCCTGTCCCAGGCCACGGTCATATTCAAGGATGGCATGGACCCGTACTTTGCGCGACAGCTCGTATCGGAAAGGCTTCAAAACCTGCCTGAGGTTCTGCCCCAGGGCATCGGGGTGTCCATGGGACCGATGGGCACCGGGCTCGGGGAGGTCATGCAGTTCGCGGTGGCGGCGAAGAAGGGGAGCGCGCTCGACTCAGCTCCCGATACCGAGCGGCTCCTGCGGCTTCGCACCGTACAGGATTATGTGGTGACGCCGCGCTTGATCACGGTCCCCGGGATCGCGACCGTGGATACGATCGGAGGCCTGCAGAAGGTCGTGTATATCGGCGCCAATCCGCTGAAGATGCTGGGTCTGGGGCTAGACATGGGCAGGCTCGGGCAGATGCTTGAAGGCATCGGGGTGAACACCGGGGGCGCCTTTATCGAGACCGGAAAACACCGCTATATTCTGCGAAGCCATGGACGCGTCTCCTCGGTGGAGCGGATCAGCCGCTACCCGCTCCGCCTCTACGCCCTCGGTTCGCCTATCGAGCTCCGTCAGGTGGCGGACGTGCGCGAGGGCGGAGAGCCTCGAGTCGGTGCGGCGGTGTACCGGGGCCGCGAAGCGGTCGTGGCCACGGTCATAGTGCGGATGGGCGAGAACAGCCACGCCGTGGCCGAGGCCGCGCTCAAGCGATTGCGCGAGATCAAACTTCCTCCCGATGTTGAGATCATCCCGCTCTACTCCCAGAGCTATCTGGTTAATGCGACGATCCGCACGGTTGAGGAAAACCTCTTCATGGGCGCGGTTCTCGTCATCGTCATTCTTCTTCTCCTCCTCCGCAACGTGCGCGCCGCCATTCTCGTGGCGCTTGCGATCCCGTTTTCCATGGTATTCGCGACCTTCGGCATGTACTATACCGGGGTATCCGCCAATCTGATGAGCCTGGGCGCCGTGGATTTCGGGCTCATCGTCAACGGGGCGGTCGTCGTTGTCGAGAATATCGTACGGCGCCTGGAAGAAAGTCCTCACCTCACGCCTTCTCAAAAATATAGCATCATTTCCGAAGCAACCGGCGAAGTCGCCGCCCCGGTCACGGGCGGCATTTTGATAATATTAATTGTGTACGCGCCGATTTTAAGCCTGAGCGGCGTCGAGGGAAAGCTGTTCGCCCCGATGGCCAAAACCGTGGTGTATGCGCTCCTGGCGAGCCTGGTGATCGCGCTCGCCGTCATGCCCGGACTGGCGCTCATGTTTCTCGGCAGGGTGCGCCGGGTTAAAAGAAAAGGCCGTCTTCAGAAAGCGTATAAATCTTTTCTGAATTTTTCCATACGATACAGCTACGTCCTCATCGGCGCGGTGCTGATTGTTGCCGCCCTGGCGGTCATCACGTACCGGCAATTGGGGCAGAATTTCCTTCCCCAGCTCGACGAAGGCGATCTCGTTCTCTCCCTTACGAGGCCCGCGGACATCAGCCTCCCGCATGCCATTGAAGTCCAAAAGAAAGTGGATTCCATCATTGAGAAATTTCCGGAGGTGGAGCGGGTGTTCTCGAAAATCGGAGCAGCCGAATCAAACGTTGACCCGAACGGGCTCAATCTCTCCGACACCTTCCTTATTCTCAAAAAGGACAAATCGACATGGCCCGTGGGAAAAAACGGACGCCGAAGGACAAAGGCGGAGCTGAGCGACGCGATATGCTCCGCTATCCGCAACGTTTCCGAAAGCCAGACGTGCACCCCCGAGGAGCCGATCCAGGGCCGTTTTAACGATATGCTCGCGGGGACCAGGGCGGACGTTGCGCTTTTTATCTACGGGCCGGACCTCGGCAGGCTGGTCGAGTTGACCGACAGGGCAAAGGGGATGCTGGAGAAAATCCGAGGAGTCTCGGAAGTTCAGCAAAATGACCTGCTGACGCCGCGCACCAGCACGGTCATGGAGTTCCGCATAGACCCAAGGCGGATGAACCGCGACGAGCTCCGCGCGTTTGATTTGAATACCCTCTTCTCCACCGCGATGGCGGGGAAAACGATCGGCTATTATTATAAAAATGATCTGCGCTTTCCGATCATACTCCGGCTCGGGGACCGGTTCAGGGGGTCATTCAACGGCATCGAAAAAATTCCGGTTGAGCTGCCGGGCGGTGGGGTCACGACGCTCGGTGCACTGGGCACAATACAGCCGGTGCAGGAGGTTACGACAATAGGCCGCGATAACGGCATCAGGTATGCGTCCGTAGGCGTATTTCTCAAGGATCGCGATCTCCAGAGTTTCGTCCGGGAGGCGAAAACGAAAATCAAAAATGAATTGAAACTGCCCGATAATTTTCGTCTTGAATGGGGGGGGCAATACAGCTACCTCGAAAAGGCGAAGATTCGCCTCGCCATGATCATCCCGGTCAGCCTTGTCCTGATCTTCATCATACTGCTGCGCAGCCTCGGATCGGCCAGGCATTCCCTGCTGGTCCTTTTGTGCATCCCGTTCGCCCTTACCGGAGGGGTGTTCTCGCTGTATCTGCGGGGGATATCCTTCAGCATATCGGCCGCGGTCGGCTTCATCGCGCTGGGCGGAATCGCGGTGCTGAACGGCATCATTCTGGTTGATTTTATCAACAAGCTCCATGCATCAGGCATGGGCTTGAGGGAATCGGTGGAACAGGGTTCGCTAAACCGCATACGTCCCGTCCTCATCACCGCCCTGGTGGATGGGATCGGGTTTTTGCCGATGGCGCTCAACACCGCCACGGGCGCGGAAGTCCAGAGGTCCCTGGCGACGGTCGTCATCGGCGGCCTGATCACCGCGACCGTGCTTACACTGCTGGTCATGCCGTGCCTGTACGTGATCGTGGAAAATCTTTGGGAATACATCCGGGGGATGCTCGGGAAAAAAAGGGGTTGAGGATGCTTACTTAAGCCCCCTGATATACCTGACCACGCTTTTGATCTCGTCGTCCGACAGCTTTCCGCTAAATGCCGGCATCTTTGCCTTGCCGTTCTTGATGATGTTGAAGAGAGCCGCATCCGACATTTTCATGACCTCGGGGGAGCTGTAGCTCCTCGCACCCATGCTTTTCCCGAACCCGGTGCCCTTCCCGTCGACGCCGTGGCAGGCGGAGCATCTCATCTGGTAGATGCTCTTCGCGTTATCTTCCGATAAGGCGTAAAGGCCGACAAATAACAGTGATGATGCCGCAAGTAAAGCCGTAACTAATTTTGCCGATTTCATAAACCCTCCATAGTACATAAAACGTAATTTCGAATGCAGAAATAATAATATAAAATCCGTTCATCGTCAACGGTAAATTTAAGCCCTGCGGTTATTCTCATTTCATCCTGACCATTCCGGGGCATCCGCTAATCGCGCTTGAACCAAAAATGGCAGTAATTGCATTCGTTTTTCGTGTGGCATGTCGTGCACGTGGTGATGTTCAGGCGCGCCTTGCGGCCGTGGAAATTCGACGACATCGGATTGCTCCACCCCAGGGGATGGCGCTTGCGCAGGGGCGGGTACTTGTACTCGACCCCCCTGGACTTGTGGCACTCCCGGCACTGCCTCTCGCTGTGGCACGCGCGGCAGTGCGTGAGGCTCAGCCTCGATTCGTACCGGTGCGATAATTCGAAATTCGGATTGTGGTACGTGCGCACGCTCCTCGCGCCCCGGTGGCACTTGAGGCAGGTGCTCTTCGAGGTGTGGCATGCAAGGCACGATTTCAGGTCCGCGTTCGCCTTCTTTCCGTGGATCTTGTCCCAACCGGCCGTATGGTCGTCGGGCTTCGTGGGATTGGTGTGGCAGAGCATGCAGTACTGGGTCGCGGTGGAGTTGTCATGGCACTGGAAGCAGTATTCCATCTTCACCACCGCCTCCTTCTGGGGCACGATGTCCTTCACGTACAGGGCCTCGTGGCAGTTCCTGCAGTCGAGCCCCATGTCCGCGACGTGGAGCTTGTGGCTCAGGTGATACACCGGGGAGTAGGTAAGCTTCAGCATCTTCGCATATACCGGCTTGTCCTTGTGGCAGTCGTTGCATATCGCGCGGGAGGGGATGTCCGCGGCAGTGTCGGTCCTTACGCTTTCCAGTATTTTCTTATGGCAGTACGTGCACTTGATCTTTTTGTCGATATGCGGCTTGTGCGAAAAGACGGCCCCGTCGTCTTTCGAAAACAGGAGCACGGCCCCGGTAGCGACAAGGCAGGCGGCGATGGCGATGTAGAGTGCGTGTTTTTTCATAGGTGCATGGCTCAGAATAAATATTTTAACGACAGGTTTCCCCTCACGTTATACCGGTAGTCCCGGTTGCTGGAATATTCCCCGGTGGCCGAAAGTATGAGCGACCTCAGTATCCGCGCGTCCGCCCCCACCGTGGCGAAATATCCGGGCGACAGGCCCTTGGTGATGCTTTTTTCATTGTAGAACTCGGCCCCCCCTCCCACCAGGAAATCAAACATATACACGTGCCGCTTGAGCATGAGCTGCGCCGTGATCAGGTTCCCCTCCGGGCCGAGGATCATGCGTGCGTTGAGCTTGATCGCGAATTGCTTTATATCGCGGTGCTCAAGGCCGATCGACGCGTCGTTGCCGAAATCGCCGTTGGACTGGTAAATGAGGAGGCCGTACTTCGCGTCCAGCGTGATCTGCTTCGAGATGAAAAAAATAAGACGGGCGCTCGCCTCCTGGTTCCCGAACGGCTTGAAATACTCCCAGAAATACGAGTCCTTGAGGAAGACCGGCCGGTAATACTCGTGCTCCACCACGATCTGGAGAAGGTCGATCGGATTGATCTGTATGGCCGCGAGCGTGTTCGAGGGAAGCTTCTCCACGATGTCAAAGGTTCCGTAGCCGTAAATTTTGACGATCTTGGAGAACATCGTCTCCACGTTGACCGACACGTAGTGCTCGGCCAGCGCCGCCTTGTTGAACACGATCTGGTACTCCAGCCCGAAGATGCCCACGTTCTTCGCCATGAGCTCGGCCTTGATCCCGCCGACGTAATCGCCCCTGCGCTGGCTGATGAAGATGCTCCGGTAATCGGTGCTTGAGGGGCTGTACAGGAGCCATGGGTTGCGGTACTCCTCGACGTAATCGTCCCTCACGATGAATCCGCCGTACAGGTCTATGGTGAGCCGGTAATCCGAGATCTTTGTTTTGCTCTCGAGGTTGACGCCGTCGAAATAGAGATAGATCAGGTTGTTGAGATCCATGATGCGGCCGAGCTTGAGGTCGAAGTTTTCACTGCTGAAGTCGAGGTAGCCGTAAAAGAAGTTGAGGAGCCAGTTGCCCGTCGACCCGCTCCTCTGGGTCTGGTACGCGGCCCTGCTGTTGAAATGGAAGGACCAGGCGTCGTTGAAGACGGCGTCAAAGGCGAGGTTTTCATACACGCGATACTCGGTCTTCGTCCGGTTGTAGTACTGGTTGTGCGATGAATACGCGTTGCCGCCGGTTTCAACGGACCCCTCGATGGAGGCGGCGGCTGCTGGCATCGAGACAAGCGCGGATAAGGAGATCACGGCCAGCACCCAGAGGCCTGGAAGAATCGACGTCCTGCATGATGTATGTAATCTTCGCTTCATGCTCATACCGTTCGATCGACAATCGAAAACGATAAAAAAATTTATTAAATAACGTTCAGAGACTTGAGTCAAAAGGAGCTATT